>NZ_OY735137.1:1639666-1967600 GCF_963457595.1 Candidatus Neptunochlamydia sp. REUL1 | reverse complement strand
GAGTGCTCTTAAAGAAGCTCAAGAAAAAACTCGAGAGTTAGAGCTTCAAGATGGTTATGCTAAAAGCCTAGGGCTCATTGCAACTAAAGACATTGATACTGAACCTCTAGGACGACGATTCAACCTACAAGCTAAAGACTACTACAGCATGCTAAGCAAAGCTCTTGGGCTTGTTGAAGGAGGAACTACAGGTTCTGCAACACTTACAAGAGAATTACTAGCTCACCTTAATCAGGAAGGCGCTGAAGCTTTAGCAGATGATAGTGAAGTCAGAGCAACAAATGAAGTCGCAGCATACCTACTCATCACCGAAGGGAAAATCTCTTGGGGTGAGTACTTCGAGTTTTGCAGCAGCTCTGAAGCAGTTAAAAAGGCTAATGAAAAAGCTATTAAGTTCCTTGAGGGAATCACTGATGATACGCACAGCGGAGATACAATCAGCATGAGGGTAAGAGGTCTTAAAGAAAGCATTACTCTAGCGCGATTCACTGATCAAATCCATGACTTCAAAAAGCACATTCAACGTGAGGCTCAGCCAGCACTGACTAAGCACATGGATAAAGTTCAGACTCCTGTTTACATGATCGAGAACGACAATGTTGGGGGTTTAATTGCAGCTTTTGATGATGAAAAAAATCCTTCTACTCTTGCTGAGGAGATTGTAGAAGCAATCGGAATTACAGCTGAACATAAAAGAGAGGCTAGAAATTATATCTTAAAAAAACTTTGTGTATTAAAAAATTCGCGAGGTGAAGATATAAAACAAGAATTTGCTGAAATTAAGGAATTCGTTAAAGATGAACTTGTTAAATCGACCAGAACTCCAAGCGACTCTTTGGATATTAGTTCCTTTGTGCAAGGTGCAGTTCTTGAGGAAGAAGGTGCAGTTTCTGATTGATGCAGGAGCACTACTTGCTAGACTGGGAGTAAATCAAGTAACTGTTGCTCGTGAACTAGCTGCAACTGCTTTAGGAAAAACTGTTGAACAGCTTGTAGAAGACGACACGGATCTTGTTGCAAAAATTTCTGTTCAACTAACTCGTCTTCAGCAAGAAGCTACTAGAGAAGATGTTAAAATCCAACTAGGATTACTTGGAGTGCAGCTAAACTAGGGACAGTCCCTAATTAAGAGTTACTTCTAAAGCACATTACTAAAAAAGGCCCGTGTGAGATTCACACGGGCCTTTTTTTTACATATGGATCGGTTTTGAAGTGAGGGCTAGGGCGGCTTCTTTGAGGGCCTCGGAAAGCGTTGGATGCGCATGACAAGTGCGGGCAAGATCGGCTGCTGTCGCTCGTTTCTCGAGGGCAAGAGTGGCTTCAGCAATCAATTCCCCAGCATGGGCAGAGATGATATGGACACCTAGTAAAACCCCCGTTTTTGCATCTGCAATCATTTTAACAAAGCCAAAATCATCCCCGCTGCAGCGTGCGCGGGAATTCGCCTTAAAGGGGAATTTTCCTGTTTTGATGGAAAGTCCCATTCCCTTAGCCTCAGCCTCGGTCAAGCCTACAGCTCCCACCTCAGGATGGGTATAGACAACGCTGGGGATCGCAATATACTCGATATGGGGACTCTGCCCAGCGATAATCTCCGCCGCTGCATACCCTTCCTCTGAGGCCTTATGGGCCAGCATGGGGCCGTCAACGAGATCCCCAATCGCGTAGATATGGGGCTGGGAAGTGCGAAAATTGTCATCAATCGGGATGAACCCCCGCTGATCCGGGGTGATTTGAGCAGCTTCTAGCCCCAGTCCCTGGGTGTAAGGGCGGCGGCCAACTGAAACAAGAACGCGTTCTGCGGAAAGAGCCTCTCCCGCTTCGATGGAGAGCTTGACCCCTGAGGAAGTCACCTCAGCGCTTGATACCTTAGAGGAGAGCTGGAACGTGAGCCCCTGCTTTGTGAGGGTTTGCTCCAGAGCTTTTGAAATCGCGTCATCGAGGGTTGGGCAAATCTTATCGAGGAATTCAACAAAGTGAATTTCAGTGCCCAGACGGCTATAGACCGAACCAAGCTCCACGCCGATAATACCTGCGCCTACCACGATCATTTTTTTTGGAACCTCTTTGAGAGCCAGCGCTCCTGTTGAGGAAAGGACTCTTTCTTCATCAAAGGGGAGAAACGGAAGGGGGGTAGGCTCAGACCCCGTTGCCAGGATGAAGTTCTTGGAAGTGTAGTCTTGTCCTTCAACAGTCATTGTATGAGGATCCTTAAAGGTTGCAGTCCCCTTGATATGAGTCACTTTGTTCTTCTTAAAGAGCCCTTCGATTCCCATATTAAATCCTGAAACCACATCTTCCTTACGCTTCATCATCTGGGGAAAGTTGATTTTAGGGGTGGCTTCAATCCCATGGGTTTTCCCTTCATGGAGAAGCTGATAGTACATTTCTGAAGATTGCAGAAGACATTTTGAAGGAATACATCCGATGTTAAGACAGGTTCCTCCTAAGACCTTTTCCTTTTCAACGCAGGCCGTTTTTAGTCCAAGCTGGGCAGCGCGAATAGCAGCAACGTACCCTCCTGGTCCCGACCCAATGATCATTACATCAAAGGAATTAACCATCGGTTTCTCCAAGAAGAAGTCGCTCGGGCTTTTCGAGCATTTCTTTCACCCGTACCAAGAACGTCACAGCTTCCTTGCCATCAACAATCCGATGATCATAGCTGAGTGCTAAATACATCATCGGGCGAATTTCGATTTTTCCGTCGACAACGACTGCTCTTTGGACGATGTTATGCATCCCTAAAATGGCGCTTTGAGGAGGATTGATAATAGGCGTTGAAAGCATCGACCCAAAGACTCCCCCATTTGTAATGGTAAAGGTTCCTCCCTGAAGGTCTTCAATGGAAATCTTCCCTTCGCGCGCTTTTGCTGCAAACTCCTGAATCCCCTTTTCGACCCCTGCAAAGGAGAGCTTTTCAGCATTGCGAAGAACGGGAACCATGAGCCCTTTGGGCGTCGATACCGAAATGCTAATATGGCATCCGTCATTGTAAACGATCTCGTCTCCATCGATAAATCCATTCACATCTGGAAGCTCTTTTAATGCAGCAACACAAGACTTTACAAAAAAGGACATAAAGCCAAGTTTCACATCGTGTTTCTTTAAAAAGAGGTCTTTTTCGCGCGAGCGGATCTCCATCACTGCTGACATATCGACTTCATTAAAGGTCGTGAGCATGGCAGTCGTATTCTTAACCTCAACGAGGCGCTTTGCAATGGTCCTGCGGAGGCCACTCATCCGTTTCCGGGTTTGTCCCGCTTGAAGAGGAGCTTTTGATTGAGCAGGCTTTGAAGGTGGCGGGGCAGCTGCGGGTGTTTCCTTGCCAAGAGATGCAACAAACGACTCTGGAGATTTTCTGGCCCCTCCGCCTGCCACTTCTTTCTTTGGAGGGGTCGGTGCTTCGGCTTTCTTCTCTTCTTTTTTTGCAGCTGAGGGCGACGCTGCTTCTCCTTTTCCTTCGGTATCCACATAGCCAATAATTTGATTGGGAGTGACGACATCGTCAACTGAAACGGTAAGGTGCAAAACACCTGCCTCTGGAGCATAAAGAACTTGATTCACTTTGTCGGTTTCAAGCTCTAAAATCTCTTCTTCTTTACTTACAAAGGTGCCGTTTTCTTTCATGATCGCTGCAACAATTGCTTCGGTAACC
The DNA here is from genome assembly GCF_963457595.1 of Candidatus Neptunochlamydia sp. REUL1. Taxonomy (GTDB): domain Bacteria; phylum Chlamydiota; class Chlamydiia; order Chlamydiales; family Simkaniaceae; genus Neptunichlamydia. The sequence goes on along the minus strand of NZ_OY735137.1, from coordinate 1,963,942 downwards.
GACTCCCCTGCTGAGGGAACTTGGATGTCTACTTTCATTCGAGGGCCTCTTTCAGAAATTTCTCGAGTTCTTTGCTATGGAGAGCACTTGTTCCAGCTGCTGTGGATGCGCCTCTATCTCTTCCGACATACCTTAATGAGAGTTTTTCGGGAAGGAGGTTTTGGAGCAGAGGTTGAATATAGGAGTAGGCCCCTTGGTTTTGAGGTTCCTCTTGGACCCAAAAACACTCTGAGACTCCGTTGTACTTTTTAAGAATTGCTTGAACCTTTTCTGCGTGGAGAGGATAGAGCTGCTCTATCCGTACGATTGCAATATCAGAGCATTTGTTATTTTCGATAAGATCATAATAGACTTTTCCAGAGCAAAAGATCAGCCGCTTTGCGTTTTTGGGAGCTTTGGGATCGTCAATTACCTCCTGAAATTCACCAACTGCAAACTCCTTAGGCATGCTTAACGAAGGGGGATAGCGTAGAAGCGCTTTAGGAGTAAAGAGGATAAGAGGTTTTAAGCGCTCGCTGATTCCCTGGCGACGCAGCGCATGAAAGTGTTGCGCTGGAGTGGACGGATAGACAATATATAAACTGTCGTTTGCTGCGAGTTGCAAAAATCTTTCAATCCGTGCAGAAGAATGCTCGGGTCCCTGTCCCTCATACCCATGAGGAAGGAGGAGCGTCAAAGGGGAAAGCCGTCCCCACTTCTGCTCTGCGGAGACAATAAATTGATCAATCACAATCTGCGCACCATTCGCAAAATCTCCAAATTGTCCTTCCCAAAGGGTTAGGGCTTTCTTATAGGAAAGACTATATCCATATTCAAACCCCATTACAGCATATTCTGAAAGAGGCGAATTGTAGACATCAAAATTTGCTTGATCATCACTTAAGTGAGAAAGAGGGTAGTAACGCCTTGATGTTTCTTGATCCGTCAGTGCCGCATGGCGATGAGAAAACGTTCCGCGCCCAGAGTCTTGCCCCGATAAGCGCACATGCACCCCTTCTGTTAACAGGGTTGCGTAGGCAAGGTGCTCCGCCATTCCCCAGTCAACAACAGGAGCATTTTTATCCCCTGAGATCATCCTGATCCGATCATCCATCAAACGTTTAAGTTTGGGATTAAGAGCAAAACCACTTGGAATCATTGTGAATTTTTTAGCAAGTTCAGTCAAACACTCCAGAGGAATTGCAGTTTTTATAGAAGCAAGGAGAGAGGGCTTTTCTTTAACCTTTCCAGCTTTTTTCGTCTTAATCTCTTCTTGAGTTACTTTGAGCGCTTCTTCTAAGCTGTCTTTAAACTCTTTTTCCAGCGCCTCGGCTTCCTTTTGCGAAAGCGTTCCCTCTTGAATAAGAGCATCGCGATAGAGATTGCGAATCATCTGCTTCTGCTTAATAACCTTATAAACTTCAGGTTGGGTGAAAGCCGGCTCATCACTTTCATTATGACCATATTTCCGATGACAGTTGAGTTCAATAAAGACATCGCATCCAAATTTTTGGCGCAGCTCAACTGCGAGTTTCATTGCAGCCACGGCTCGCTCGGGATCCTCAGCATTCACATGAAAGACAGGCGCACCAAACGATTTTGCGATATCCGTGCAATAAGGGGTCGACTTGGTCTCTTTTGGAGCCGCAGTAAATCCCACTTGATTATTGATAACGATATGCATTGTTCCTCCGGTCTGATAACCTGCAAGCTTAGAAAGCTGCATCGTTTCATAAACCACACCTTGCCCCGCAATAGAGGCATCCCCATGAATCAAAACCGGAAGAACAGCGTCTGTTTTTCCTTGAAAAAACTCCTCCTGTTTAGCCCTGGCTTTTCCCTCAACAACAGGGTCAACAGCCTCGAGGTGACTTGGATTTGCACAAAGAGCGAGATGAACACTTTTTCCATTTTTTGTAGAAAGGTCTGAAGAATACCCCATATGATATTTTACATCTCCAGAACCTTCGTACGTATCAGGAACATACGTTTTTTCAAACTCTCGAAAAAGATCGGAATAAGGTTTTCCCAAAACATTCGTCAAAACATTCAAACGCCCCCGATGTGCCATGCCAAGAACAATTTGTTCAATTCCTTTAGAGCTACCGTGGTGAGCTATCTCCATGAGCATCGGAATAAGCGTCTCCCCCCCTTCCAGGGAAAAGCGCTTCTGACCTGGATACTTCATATGGATAAATGACTCTAAAATCTCCGACCGATTTAGATGATGAAGCACTTCTATCTTTTCTTCCCTAGAGAGGGGGAATTGAAAAAAGGGTTCAATGCTTTGTTGAAAAAACCGCGCCATTTCAGGAGTTTGCATTCCCATGTACTCAAATCCTACGGAACTGCAGTAGGTCTTATTTAGTGCATCAATAATGGTAGAAAGAGGCGCTGTCTGGTCTTTGAGAAAACCACAAGTTGGAAATTCTTGGCCCAGCTCTTCTTTCTTAAAGCCCAAGGTCTCAAGCTTCAACTCTTCAACTTCATTTGATTGTGTCAGATCAGGATCAATAGGATTAAATGTAGCACCCTTATGGCCATAAATACGATACGCTTCAATCATCCTAAAAACGCGCAGGTCAGGGCTCCCCTCACCTTCGACTGCAGGACCTTTGAGCGCAGATCCAAGAGCCATCCCTTCAAAAAAGTGTTGCCAACTTTTTTCAACGCTGTTCGGATCTTTTACATACTCTGCGTAAAGCCCTTCGATATAACTTAAGTTTGATAGATTCGCATATTCTTCGCCACGGCTCATATCATCTCCCCTCTCCCCTTTGCTATATCAAATTCTCCCCCTTTCTCAAAAGAAAAATGATTTCTCTTTCCAAAAAATCAGTTCCCCATTAATTAGATAGTGGTATCGAATAATCCTTGTTGAAAGGGCTTTTTCTATGAGAAAAACTCAAGGTACCCGATGGAGAGAGCCCAAGCGGGCTATTGAAGCAAGTCAACGAAGAAGTTTTTCATAGAAAGGACAATGGCAGCAAGGAGTATTTGATAACACTACCTAAAAGATACTTTGAATATATTGAGCAGATAGGGTATAGTGCTGTGATTATGAAAAGCGAACGACTAAAAAAGCTAGAACTAGAACTTCACGATTTGGAGCAATGGCTCAATTTAGGGCTTGTCCCTAAAAAGGATATTGATAAGCACAAGGGCGAAATTGAGATTCTTAAAAAGCGCGTGGACGATGAAAAATCTCGCCTCCAAAGCATCAAGGAAAACGGAGATAATGAAGAGTACTCAGTTCCAAAGCGTAACGCTCAGCAACGTGCTGCCTATCAAGAACCTCATACCCTCCCGGGTGTTGATGTAGAAGAAAACGAAGGTGGAGGAGGAATGACCGACTCTGGCCTAGAAAATGATTCTCCAACGACTTTTGGAGCAGAGACAGGAACCGTTGCTGATAATGATGAATCAGCGACTACTATCTCTGATGATGAAGACCCTTACAGTGATAAAAACCGATGGCGTCGAGGGATCCTTGAAGATCCTGACGGCGACTCATGGTAATTTCGCTATATTTTCATTTCCCTTTTTGTACACGTAAATGCCCTTACTGCCACTTCTATGTGATTCCTAATCGAGATCAGGATTCTTTTGTTAAGGCCCTACTCAAAGAGTGGGACCTTCGCCTCCTCCAAATTGAAGGAAAAAAGATTGAATCTCTCTACTTTGGAGGAGGCACACCGACCCTCTGCATTGAAGGTGTGAAAAAAATCCTGCAAAGAGCTCAGGCACCTGAGATCACAGTAGAGACAAATCCTGAAGATGCCACACCAGAGCTCATGAAAACACTGTATGATCTAGGCGTTAACCGCGTGAGTATCGGAGTCCAATCTCTAAACAATACTCTCCTTAAACACCTTGGAAGATCCCACACCGCTCAAAAAGCCATTGACGCCGTTAACATCACCCATAAAGCTGGGATTAAAAATATCACAATCGATCTCATGTACGAAATCCCCCACCAAACCTTTCAGCTCTGGAAAGAAACTGTTGATATCGCAGTAGAGCTCCCGATTACCCACCTTTCCCTCTATAACCTTACGATTGAACCTCACACAGCCTTCAAGAAAAAAGAGGACGACCTCCGCCCCCATCTCCCCAATGAAGAAACAGCCACCCAAATGCTCCAATATGCCTGTAAACGCTTTGAGGAAGCCAAACTCCACCGCTACGAAATCTCTGCCTTCGCCCGCGATGGAAACGTCTCTATTCACAACACTGGTTACTGGACAGGGAGAGAGTTTTTAGGATATGGCCCTTCTGCCTTTAGTTACTACGAGGGCAAACGCTTCCAAAATGTCTGCCACTTGAATCGCTATATTAAAAAGCTTGAGCAAGGAACCTTCCCTGTTGATTTTGAAGAAAAGCTTCCCTTTCCCGCCAGCCTCCATGAAAAAATTGCAATCGGCCTCCGCCTCACCAAAGGGATTCCCCTAGACAACATCCCACACAACACTCAAACCTTGCTCAGAAACCTCGACCAAGAAGGGTGGATTAGCTACCAAAACAATCACGCAACCCTAACCGATTATGGACGGCTTTTCTACGACACTGTTGCTGAAAAAATTATCGATGAATGAAACGAAACGTCCTCTACCTCTTTTTGAACAGGTCTTTAAACGGTCTTGGTGCAAAAAAATCTTTTCAGGGAAAGTCTGCTTTTACCTCCCTTTTTTGTCTTTTAGAAATCAAGCCGCAATTTTAAAAGCAGGAGGGTATGCTGCGTTCTTATCAATACTTATTACTCTAGGAGTTTCCCAGTGTTCATTAGCGAGAACCTGCCTAAAAAGCTTCTTTGCAGCTTCCTTATTTCTGGTTTCGCTAAACATCCAATCAAGGGTGTTTCCATCTGAATCGACTGCTCTATAAAGGTAGTGCCATACCCCTTTTACTTTGATATAGGTCTCGTCAACCCGATAAGAACCATTCGATAATTGTAAAAACTTTTTCAAGTGTTTCTTAAACTCGGGAGCATATTGATGAACCCAACACATAATCGTTGTATGACATGCAGATAAGCCACGTTCTTGCATCATCATTACTAAATCTCTGTAGGTCAATGCAAAATTACAATATCACCTTACTAACCAATTAACCTCTCAATTGACAAATAAAAATTCGATTTTATATCGGTCAGAAATTTTTTGCACCAGAACCCATTGATCTGCTCAGCAATTGCTGCCGCGCCACGGGCATCTGTCAAAATTCCATTGGTATAAATTATTTTACTGACTGCCATACTCTCTCTCCTAAATTCGAAGAGAATCGAACAAAGTCTTAGAATTTTTTTCCATGAATGACAAAAACGGCTGGAACTTTGCCAAGGGTGGGAAGCTGCTGCTTCCATTTGAGGATTTTATCGGTCCTAACTCCCTGATTAGGAAAGGTCAAATTCCATGACACAGAAAGGTCTGTTTCGTCCTGAAGACCGTTAACTAAATTCTTTAGAAGCTTGTCGGAGCGGTACGGTGCTTCGATAAAGACGTGGGTGTGCCCCTTCGGGAGGGTGCGAAGTTTTTCCTTTAAATCCTCCTCTTTGCGGGGAACATAACCATGAAAGGTAAAGCTTTGGGCTGAGAGACCTGATAGCTGGAGCGCATAAACAATAGAGGAGGGCCCAGGAAACGTTTCGATAGGAATTTTCAAACTATGAAGACGTCTCACAATTACAGCGCCTGGATCTGCCATCACAGGAAGGCCCGCATCAGAAATCAAGCCCCAGGTTTCCCCTTTTTGCAAAGGCGCCAAAAGAGCGTCAATCTCTTCGATCTCTTTGGTATGTTCATTTAAGAGACGAATGGGAATATCCCGAAAATTTTCAGTGAACCGTTTGAGGTAGCGACGCGCTCCTTTCTCACTTTCAGCGATAATACCATCTAGGTTTTGAATCACCTCACCAATACTTGGGGGCAAAAATGGATCGTGGGAGAGGTCTTCTCCAAGTAGATTGGGGAGTAGGTAAAGCACTATTAGCGTCTCACGGTTAGTTTGGCTCGAAAATGGTCAAGCAAAAGTCCTTGATTTGACATATTCGAACGCATTTTTAATTCTAAATTAAAGAGCTCCTTTAGCCCTTCTAAATAATACGAAGCTTCAAGTCCCAGTCTCCGAATTTTCTCGAGTTTTTTTGGAGAAGCGCGGGGAGGCTCTTTCCCGCTTGCAACCTGCAGTCCTAGCTGCAGTTGGTAGCGCAATTGCCCAATTAGCCCATACAAATCGGTGTCCCCTAAGTGGACAGGGCCACCCCAAACAACGGCTTCAGAAAGTTGCCATCCGCTTTGCTTTGGATCTAAACTGCAAATTGTTTTGATCATTTCAAGGGTAACCGTCTTTTCCTTGCCAGCATAGACCAAAGCCTTCTCCAGTTCCTGAAATAAAAGCGCAAAATCAGCGTGGGAAAATTCTATCAAATATGCCGCCGCATCAACAGCCAAAGTCTTCTGTTTTTCTCGTGCATGCTCAAGGAGCCAACGCTGCAATCGACTCTTTCGATCCCAGGGTTTTTCTCCTGTTAGATCGAGGGTTACGGCTTCCTTCTCAAACTTCTTGTAAAAAGGAGGGGGTTTTTCCCCTGTTACAATCAACACCCATTCCTCTCCAAGAGGAATTTCTTTTGCTGAGACTTCATCACAAATAATCACCCCTTTCTCAGCAAACATCGAGGGAGACTCTAGCTGCAGCAGTAGCTTGTCACTTTCGCAGTAGGTCGATGGAATCCCAAGCAGCGCCACAATCCGCTCTGCCAAGTGCCGCCGCTCAAATGGATCTTCCATTAAAATAAAGTAGAGCTGCGAAGGGTGATCCGGAAGAGCTTCTTCTAGATGTTTTTCAAAAGGGTCAATTTTCACATATTTCATTTAAAATGATTTTACCTGAATCTCTATTCTCCAGCAAGCAAAGCAGTGTATTTCCTTCTGTGATGCTCTAAGGCATCAGCACTTAATTTGAATAATCCAATTAAAATATTTCGAAATACCGTGAGTTTGCCAAGCCACTCTTGAGCTCCGTTTTGCGTCATAACCAAATGCATATGCCAATGCGGGACGCTTTGACCAGCATCCGCGCCAGTCTTATGATAAGCACAAACCTTTTGAATCGGCTTCCCTTCTTCCTTAAAATGGCTTTGGATTCTCTCCTGGACAAATTGCGCAAGTTCCATCGCCTCTTGGTATTCTTCTTTGTTGAGCTGATGAAATGTTGGGCAGTGCCTTTTGGAAACAATCAGAAAATGGAGACGCTCCCCACCAAGGCCAATGGGGGCATAGTTATATAGGACTTGCACTCTCTCGCCACCTAAAATAAGCTGAGGATCGATGACTTTCTTTTGACAAAAAGCACAATGCGCGTGCTGCTCAACCTTTTCTGTCGTCTTAGCACCTAAAGAGTCTAAATCAGCATATGTTTCTTTAAGAACTTTGACTCTATCGGGCGTGAGTTTCCACCCCCCAATGGTAAAACGCCAAAGCACTTGGAGCTGCTTCCATACGCAGCCAAACCATGATTCGGTCTTTGTATAAGGGATTATCTCTAAGGGCCCTTTATCCACCTGCAAGGCCCATATAACTCTCGGCTATCCCTTTCTCATTCCACAATTGCACAAGTTTTTGCATCGTATCGAAATTTTCGGCGCCATGCTCACGAACATTCACTGCTCTGTATGCCAGCCCATCACTAGAAAAACTTATCTCTTCCATTTTATTACCTCTAAAATAAAAACTAATGGAGAGCTCAAAAACCCTGAGCACAAGAATCAACCATTATTTTAATAATTAAAAACTTGTAATTAATAACAAACGATAGTATTATTAATGCAATTAAATTGATATTTGAAATATTCATGGTTATCAAAAAGATTTTTAAAAGAAAAAAAACAGCTGCTACTTCTAAGAAGAAGGCTCCAGCTAGAAAACGGATGACTCCCGCGCGGAAAAAAGCCGCTCCTAAGAAAAAAGTTGTCACGCGGAAGAAAACTACTCCAAAAAAGAAAGTTGTTACCCGTAAAAAGAAAGCTGCTCCTAAAAAAAAGATAACCACCCGCAAAAAAATTGCACCTAAGAAGGCTACCCCTAAAAAAGTGGTTCCAAAAAAGAAAGTTGTTGCAGCACTAAAAAAGGTTGTTGCAACTCCTAAGAAAGCCCCACCTCCTTATGTTCCCCCAGCGCCTATTAAGCGTGTTAAAATTCTTATTCCTGTCGGTCGTATCCTCACTGCTGAAGGCTGGAACCGTCGATCGTAAGTATTGTCAAGATAGATTTTGTGTGCTATAGTCTAGGTCTCAAAATGAATGAGGTTAAGTATGAGTTTGAAAGGTAAAAAAGCTTTTATTGCTGGAATTGGTGATGATCAAGGATATGGCTGGGCAATCGCTAAGCAACTTGCAGATGCAGGTTGTGAGATTCTGATTGGAACCTGGGCACCTATTATTAAGATTTTTACCACGTCATGGGATGCTGGAAAGTTTGACACTTCAAGGCAACTTTCAGATGGCTCAATGATGACCTACCTCAAGCTCTATCCCATCGATGCAAGCTTTGACACTCCCGACGAAGTTCCAGAAGAGATCAAAGAAAACAAGCGCTATAAGCAGTATGATGGCTACACCGTTTCTGAAGTTGCAGCTCAGATCGAAAAAGACTACGGAAAGATCGACATCATTGTCCATTCTCTAGCTAACGGTCCTGAGGTAAAAAAGCCTCTTCTTGAAACAACACGTCAAGGCTACTTATCAGCAATCAGCGCCTCTGCTTATTCATTTGTGAGCATGGTGAAGTATTTCGGTCCGATCATGTCTGATGGCGGCTCTGCAATTAACCTTACCTATCTTGCTTCGGAGCGGGCTGTTCCTGGATACGGGGGCGGTATGAGTTCTGCAAAAGCAGCGCTGGAAAGTGATACACGCACGCTAGCTTGGGAAGCTGGACGCAAATGGAATATCCGGATCAACTCAATCTCTGCAGGTGCCCTCGGAAGTCGCGCTGCAAGAGCCATTGGGTTCATCGGCGCCATGATCGAGTATGCCCATCACAATGCTCCGCTTCAAAAAGACTTAAAATCGGAAGAAGTTGGCAATGCCGCTTTATTCCTTCTCTCAGATAAAGCCTCGGCAATCACTGGTGTGACTCTGTATGTTGATAATGGAATGCACGCAATGGGAGTTGCAGTTGATAGCCCTTCACTTAAGCCTGCTGAAGAACCAGCCTTAACTTAAGATGAGGTGTGCGCCTTAGGGTGCGGATTGAAATTTTCCAGTCGTGGGCATGTGTAATGTCTGTATCAAGTTGCGCCGGACGGTTTCCTCGACTGATGTGTCCCAAGAGATCTGCTTCTCCTTCGATTTTCTCAAAGGATAATTTTCGCCTGTCGCCGATCTGAACAATGTCTCCTAATCGAAAGACGGTTCCCTTCTCCCCATTGATTAGAATCGTATTTGAAGGATGATAGTTCACAAAAAAAGAAAGTTCTGTTCGATTTTTTTCATCGGGAATCTCTTCCGGATAGGTCAAAATATCGCCCTTAAGGGTCATTTTCTTTTCTTGGCAAACAAGGGTATGCAAATGGTCTTCCTCATTCCAAACTTTGCGCAAGAGGTGATAACCTTTTCCGTGAGGGATCGGTGCTGGATGATGCACGCATGAAAACTCTACGGGCCTTGGGGAAAACACAAGGGCCGCTTCCATATGAACTGGATGAGGCTTAAGAATACGAGAAGAATTCCCCATAAAAAGGTCAAAAAGGGTGAGGTCTATTCCCCCTTTATTTTGTCTTTCGTCCTTTAGAGGTCCATTGTAAATATTTAGCTCTGGATCCCAGTAAGATGTCAAAGGAGTAAGGTCCTCAAGGTGAAGAGCAGCAACTCCTGCATCACTAGAAGAGAGGATCTCCTTCGGGGGCGTAGGAATAGGGGCCACTGTTTGCAGTTTTGCGCGGATTTCACACCCAAGAATGCGGCCAAAGTGCTTTTCGATTAATTTAAGGGGGAAAGAAGAGCGAGCGTAAGGACACGTCTTTGGATACTCGTGCATGTAGGTAGGAAATAGCCCCCTTTCATCCATAAAGGAAAGGAGGTGGATTAACCTTTCTTTAGCCTCTTGAACATTGTCTCCAACCAATGATCGAAAAAGAGCTAAACAAAAGCAAAAATTTTGGTAAAAGGGAATCGTATCTCGCGTCGGATAGTGAATAAACCCTGTGTGAGCGCTTTCCAGCTTGCGAGCCGCACGAATGGCAAGATCAACGAGCTGCCGCCTATCGCGCCCTTCTTGAGTAACAGTCATGACAAATTCTCCATTGCTTTTTTCAGTCCTTCAATGATCCCACATTCCTCGCTCGGTGGGGCGATAACAGTCGCAAGCTTTATGAGCGCTTCTGGTGCACCTTTAATTGCAATCCTCTGATCTCCATATTGAAGAAGGGGGATGTCATTGTTATCATTTCCTCCCGTAATCAAAGGTGCTGGAAGGGGAAATTTTTTGATGATCTTTTGAATGGCAATTCCTTTGTCTGCCTCAGAGTGGGTAATCAAGATTAGGTAGAGACTCTCGGAAAAGGGGTCTTTGATCAGGGTCGTTTTAATCCCCTCTAGCTTTTGAAGCTTTTGATCAAAGGATTCCATTTCTTCTTTTGGACCCAGGCACTTAATTAGGGGAAAAGTATGTTGCTCCTTGATGTCGAAGTTCTTTAAAGGGATCCACGGCGCATCCGAAACTTTCTCGACTTTCTTAAGATAGGTGCGCATTTCGTCTGAAAAATGATCGGGACGGAAGTAGCAAGTGTCTCCCTTTTCATATCCCGAATAGACAAGGAAATCCCCTTCGACATTTTTATGGAGAGTGTCAAGGATGTGGACCATCTCAAGGGAAAGATAATACCTCTCAACTTCCTTTTTCTCTGGCATCTCGAATAGAGCAGAGCCATTTTGGACGCCCAAAAAGTACGGAAAACAAAGCTTGGGGAGGGTCATCATCGTAAAGGAAAGAGGGCGCCCTGTGACAAAAATAAAACGCCACCCCTCTTTATGAAGGGTTTCAAAGTAGTGGGCCACCTCATCGGGAATCAGATGATCCCGGTCGGTTATCGTCCCGTCAATGTCTAGTGCAATTGTTCCAGTCATACTCAGAAACCTCTTTTGGATGCTTATTATAGACAAAAAAGACAATTCGCCCCAGAATAAAAAGAACTAATAGGTGATTACAGCATGCGCGTATTGAAATTTTTTTTGATTCTTACTTTCCTTCCTCTCCTAGCCAATGAGGATAAAGAGAAGTGCCCTCCCCCCACTGAAAAGAAGCAAGTGGAACACACAACTGAGCAGAAAGCGCCCCCTCCAAATGAGATTCAAAAAACGGTCGAGCATGGAGAAAAGAAACTTGAACATCAAGCCGATACCCACAAAACCACTGAGTCTTATGAAACAGCTTTCATCAAGACAATCGTTGTCCTTGTCGGACTTCTTGTCCTTGTGATCCTAACTGTCTGGATGTTCAAAAGAATCTCAAACGGGCGCATCCGAACCTTTAATTATCTCAAATCTGTCAAGATCTTAGAAAAACGCCCCCTAAGCCCTAAGTCCATCCTTTACCTCATCGAAGTTAGCGGAAAGCAAGTCCTCATTGCTGAGTCTCAGCTTGAAGTGCGGACTGTCGCCACCTTGGATTGGCTCGGCAGCGACAAAGACTTATAACCACTACTCATGAGTTACAAACTTATGCCAAGCTTCCTCAATTGAATTATCAATGGTCCTCTCCATTACTTCAACCCTCTGTTGTTTTTCGTCAGAGAGAGGATACGCACACTGATATTGAATAAACCCACTATGATAGGTTCCTGCGATTTCGAAAAAATACTTCATTAGAAACAGAAATTTTAATCGAACAGAAGCGGTGAGTTCTCTAATATTTATTGCTTTGAATTTAGGAGAGGCATCAATCACCTCCGCTAATAACTCAATATCTCTCCTTTTAATTCGTGCTTGACTCATGTGATCCGCAACATTTCCTAACCATTCAATAGGTGTTCCTTTTGCAGCAGTTAAAATCTCTTGTAATTCCCGAACAGCTTGATCTCTTGTGTGTTCAACTTGAAAATGTGTCAATTGATTAAAAATCCTTTGAACAAACTCAGTATCACCTGTGGTAAGTTCTCTTCCCACAGCCTTTGTAGCGAGCTCTTGGGCCACCATTTTTTGATGTTTTTCTCCAAGCTCCGAGCTCAATGCAGCCACATCAATCACTTCTCCATAGGCACCACTCTCATGAATCATCTCCGAGAGTTCTAAAGAACTACGCTGTGCCGATTCTTTCACAATAAAGGTCCAAAGCAGTGGGACCACAGTCTTATAGTACTTTGAAAAGAACAGAGAAACGCCGTAAAGAGACGTTTCATCAACTTCTATATGCTTAAACGCCTCAGCCTCCTTGTATCTGTTCCACTGACGTTCTTTATCGCCAAAGAGGAATTGCATGCGTGTTGCATCCTCGATATTTAAAAGGCCATGAAGCGCGGCAAGCTCCATCACCACAGCGCAATGAAAGTCATTTTTTACGGCATCCCAAAGCTCCACATATTCCCTTTTCTTTTTTTTAAGGTTGGCACTTAAACATGGAATAAATGCTTTTGCAAGATTGTCAGTTGTTTTTTGTGGATAAAGGTCTGCAAATGTATCAAAAAAAAAGCGTGCAAAAATAATAACTGATTCTGCAACTCGTTTAACTGTCGTTAGAATATAAACAACAGGGTTTGTAAGCGTCAGAATCCCCAACTGCCCTCCAATTTTTCTGGGGTCAGTCGCCCTTCTCCACTCCTCTGTTCCCTTTACCCTGGCAAATAGATAGGGTTTAAAAATATAGGGGGAATCATTGCGAGGAAGGGGTCGATAACCGTGATATTTACGCACATCCTCAAAGCACGCCTCGTCTTTTTTTTTAATTTTTCCGATTCCATACTCAAAATCGTTCCTGAGATAGCTAACATCAACAAATTTTCTTAGAAGTTCAACAGTCATAAACACCTCGCATTGAAAAGAGAATAATTTACTTTACACGAGAATTTATGGAAAGGATTTCCGATAGAAGAACCAGTTCTTTTTTAGATTTTAGACCTTGAACAAGGTTAACAATGCGAGGCTTTCCTTTTCTCGTGGCAGGAGGCTTTTTTAGCTGAACAGAAGGCTCAGAAGTTTTGACAGTAGCAACTGGAATGGGAGGCGTTGCTACGCGACGCGGCGCCTGCCTTCGAATAGGCGGCGCTTTTCTTTTCTCTTCCGCTTCCCTCTTCATTTTAGCGCGCTTCTTAAAGAAGGTTACTAGATACACAATGATAATAATGAAAAAAGGATAAAACGCGTCGAAGTTATTTTTTTCTTCCATCTTTATCCTCATCGTCATACTCAGAAAGAGCATCCCGCATTTTTGTATCGGACTGGACATTTTTCATCTTATAGTAATCCATGATACCTAGATTTCCAGACTGGAAAGCTAAAGCCATTGCTCTAGGGATCTCGGCCTCTGCCAAGACAACCTTCGCGCGGTTTTCTTGCTCTGCAGCAACAGCCATTGCACGCCGCTCTTCAGCCTTTGCCTGAGCCACTTGCTTATCTGATTCAGCGCGATCAATCTTAAGCTTCGCTCCAATATTTTCCCCAACGCTGATATCAGCGATGTCGATCGAAAGGATTTCAAAGGCCGTTTGCGCATCGAGTCCTTTATCAAGAACAAGTTGGGTAATCATTTGTGGGGCTTCTAAAACATCAGCATGGGTTTGAGAAGCTCCAATTGAGTTAACAATCCCCTCACCTACACGGGCAATAATTGTTTCTTCAGTAGCCCCTCCAACAAGCTGTTTAATGTTGGTTCGAACAGTCACTCTTGCGCGGCAAAGAAGTTGAACACCATCTTTTGCAACAGCAGTAATCGATAGGTTAATATCAGGGCTAGGACAATCAATAACCTTAGGATTGACCGACGTGCGAACCGCCTCAAGAATATCCCGCCCTGCCAAGTCAATCGCGGTGGCTTGACGCCAATCAAGTGGAATGTTCGCCTTGTCAGCGGCAATCATCGCACGAACAACTTCAAGAACCCTTCCGCCAGCTAGAAAGTGGGTCTCAAGGTCAGAAGTCGAGATCCCTTTTAGTCCTGCTTTATAAGAATTAATTCTAGCATTCACAATGATCTGTGGAGGGATCTTTCGAAGACTCATTCCGATAATGTTAAAGATAGAAATAGGGGTTCCTGAGACATAGGCCTGAAACCATAGCTTGATGTACTTTCCAAGAATAACAATGAAGATTAGCCCAATGATTCCTAAGAGGATAATAAGAGCGTAAATACCGAGTGTCGAGCCTTCCATGAGTGAACCTTTCCGTGAATTAATATATTCCTAAAGCCTTCTGCAGATTAAACGTGCCCCCTCGCCACCGATAATCTTAACTGACTCTCCCTTTTTAATGTAACTGCTTTCTGAGACGGCTTGATGTCGATTCCCTTCAATCATCACATGACCCGATGGCTTCAGGTTCGTCAAAGCCTCTCCTTCTTTTCCGACTAAGGCCTTGTCAAAACTCGATGCCACATAACCTGATTGCTCATCCTGCGCAAACATTTCAGGTTTCTGCTTAATCTTCCATAAAGCAAGCCGAATTGTCAGAATAAGAAGGAAAATCATTACTGCAATGAATAGGACAGAGGACCACAGCTTCCCAGCCTCCCAGACAAACAAAACAGTTGAGATCACAAAAGCTATTCCTCCAAGAGCCCCTAAAACCCCCCCGGGTACAAAAAACTCTAAATAGATAAGGACAAGACCAAGAAGTCCTACCCCAATTGCAACAATCATGAAAAATCCTTATGCTCTTTAATTGCTTTGACAATCACTTTACTTCCTTCGGTTTTCAGCACTTCAACTGGAGTGTTTTTTTCGACAAAATCCCCTTGGGACATTGCATCAAACATATTGTCTCCAATGTGGACCTTTCCTGAGGGGCGCAAGGAAGTGACCGTCTCCCCTAACGCCCCAACTTCGGGCATTATTTCCTTTGGAATTCCTGACGCATATCCTTCCTGCTCCCCTTTCAGAATCAGTTTCGAAAAGCGGAAATAACGGTCGGAAAAGAAACAGGCCATCAAAACAATCACAATAATGGCAAAAACGAGCCCCCCGAAAAGCCAGACTAAACGTTCAACAAACGTCTCGCCAACAAGTCGAAAGGTTTCAGGTTCAAGGAAGTTAAGCTTGTCAAGCCCTGGGAGCATTAAAGCAAAAAGACCAATAATCGTCAAAATAATCCCCAAGATTCCCGTTATCCCAAATCCAGGAATCACAAAAAGCTCAAGGGCAAGGAGGGTAATCCCTACAGCTAGGATGATAATTTCAATCCAATTTATCGCATGACTCGCAAAACTCGAAAGTAAAATCAGGGCAAGACAGCCCAAAGCAATGGAACCAGGCACCCCGAACCCTGGCGTGTTGATCTCGATATAAAGCCCTATCACGAGGCCAATAAAAAGAAGTGAGGCAATCACAGGGTGGGTTAGAACGGTAAAGAAGCCGACACGCCAATCATGATAATCGATCATCACAGCGTGCGGAATTTGAGCGAAAAAGGGCTCTTGAAACACTAGATTTTTACTCGCTGGCCAAACCCCTTTTCCCCATTCTTTATCCGTAATCATCCCAATAGGAGTGATGGGGACCATGAAGTCTGCAACTCCCAGATCAAGCATCTGTTGTCCATTCAAGGTCAATAGCTTTCCCTTTCCAGAAATCAGCATATCAGGATGAGCTCCTGTATTCCTCACTTCATCGATAGTATTTAAGCGAACAATTTTGTGATCACGAAGCACTAAAACAATGTCTTTGTCTACCATTGCTTCAGCAATCAGAGGATTCCTGCCATAAAAGCTTGCTAACGTTCCAAACTGAGCGCGAAGAGCGGAATTTACTTTTTCAGAAGCCGTAACCATCTCCCCCTTTTGCCCTAAAACAACGGGTTCTGCTGCTCCCATAATAGAGTTGGGTTCCACTGCAATAAAGCGACATGCATAGGCGAGCATTGCCCCCGCAGAGACCGCCCAATCATTGACAAAAGCCACCACAGGAATCTTATGTTGAACGTCGAGTTTTTGAAGAAGGTCGACAATTTTAAGCGCCGACAAGACTTCTCCTCCAGGTGTATTGAGATCTAGAACAACAAAACTCACTCCTTGCTCAACAAAATCTTTTAGAGCAAATTTCATGTAGATATAGGTCGATTGATCAATGGAGCGCTCATTGCCTATGTGGATATAACCTACATAATTCTCGCCTGTTTCACTATATTTAATGTATTTGCGGAAGTCATGGTTGAGTGCTTCTTTTGACTCTTGAGCTGCCCTATATGTTCCTTGGTGCTTTTCAGAAAGATACCTGCTTGCAAAAGCATCCTCTGTTAAAACTTGACTCACAAGTCCCAAAGATTGCATTCCTTTTAAATTAAGAATGAGTGGATCAAAGTGGGGGGTTTTATCCTTTTCAACCTTTCCAGTGTTCCCCTCATAAACAAGCTGATAGTGAGGATCCACCATTGCATCAACAAGCATTTCAAGCGTAGATGCTACCGTTCGATCCTGATTTATTAACGGTTTAAGTGCAACTGAGACCTGTTTAGGCGTCATTTCATTTCTCGTGCTATAGGGAATATCTCCCCAGGCAACAAGTGGGGTTGTAATAACTTTATCGGCAATAAAAGGGAAAATAGCTGCAGGTCCTACAGCTTTCCCCTGAATGTACACAATAACGTATTTATCTTCCCTAAGCTTGAGGTCATAGATCTTTTGTGCAAGGGAAAACACCTCTCGAAGATCTCCCGAAGAAGAATCTACCTGAATAATAATTCGCTCCGCGGCTCTCCCTTCCTCAAATGTTTCGGTCACCGCATTAATCAGTTCAGACCCTAGATACCCTCGCATGTAGAGATAGTTGTCCTTTCCAAAAGCAGGAGCAACAAAAAGCAGAAGGAGAATAGTGATTTTTTTTAACATGTTCCTATGAATTCCAAAATTGCATCACGCGTTTTCTCTAAGTGAGCCTCTGTATGTGCTGAGGAAATAAAGCATGCCTCATATGGAGAAGGAGAAATGTAAATCCCTCGATCCCACATAAAACGAAAATACCGATTAAAGCCCTCTTTGTCCAGCCCCTTCAAATCTTCAAAGCATCTCACCTCTTTAGTGCCCAAGAACAATGTAAACATTCCCACTACAGCCTGAATACAAGCAGCCATTCCTTTCGCCTTTAGCGCATTCTCGACCGGTTCGGCAATCACCTTTGTTTTTCTTTCAATCTCTTCATAAAACCCATCTACGCTAGCGATTTCAAGAGCTTTAAGTCCTGCTTCCATCGCTACAGGGTTTCCTGAGAGTGTTCCTGCCTGATAAACCTTTCCCACTGGCGCTAATCGATTCATAATTTCTCGATTGCCACCAAACGCGGCAGCAGGAAACCCACCTCCAATAATCTTCCCAAAACAGACCATGTCAGGTTGGATCCCATAAAGCTCCTGGGCTCCTCCAAAAGCCACTCGAAACCCTGTAATCACCTCATCAAATATCAATACCGCTCCCACCCGCTTTGTTTCCTCCCTGAGAACTTGAAGAAATTCAGCTGATGGGGAAACGACTCCCATATTCGCTGCAACAGGCTCAAGAACGACAGCTGCTACAAAACGTGAATAGAATGGATCCCGCATCACCTTTTTAAAAGTATCTACATCATTATAGGGAAGAGAAAGGGTGTTCTTTACTACTTCTCTGGGAACTCCGTCAGAACTAGAGTCCTTGCCCAGTTGGAAACGCTAGAGCCGGCTTTCACCAAAAAACCATCGGAGTGTCCATGATAATTTCCATTGAATTTGATCACCACAGGATGCGAAGTATATCCCCTGGCAAGGCGTACTGCCGACATGGTAGCTTCTGTGCCTGAAGAAACAAAACGGATTTGATCAACACAGTTTATCCCGCCCGTTATTGTGCGTGCAAGCTTCTCCTCAACTTCAGTTGCAATTCCAAATGAACTTCCTCTCTTGATCCTCTCTATGGCTGCTTCTACAATCTCAGGGTGGGCATGCCCATGAAGCAGAGCTCCCCAGCTCATGCAGTAATCGATAAAAGTTCGACCATCAACATCAGTGATCGTATCCCCTTCCCCCCTCTCTACAATTAAAGGATCCATTCCAAGCCCAGTGAATGCACGAACCGGTGAGTTGACACCTCCTGGAATAACTTCCAATGATCTTTCGAAGATTTCTTTTGCCTTTAACTTTACGCTCACGAAGCCATCCTCTATTTAAGGTTAACGCACCGGCCATTTTGCATAAGCTAAAATTTTCTTTCTACGAATAAAATCTCCCAGAGGCTATCTCTTCTTGAAAAAATTTTTGCAATTTTTTCTGCTTTATCCTATATCAAGGAAAAAGATTAACCCGAGATATTTTATGAAAAAGCTCCTCTTTATCCCTTTAGTCTTCCTTTTTGCTTCCTGCTCCCAAGCAGAAGCCCCTGCTACCAGTACCGATGCAGAGTGCGGTTGTACACACCCTGAGTGCCCTTGTCCAAATAACTGTGCAAAGTGTTACTGCAACCAATAATTCTTTTAGTTAGCATTCAATCATAATATAAAGTATTTTAAATATAAAATTTATTACGATGCGTTAACGTTGGTAACCCGTAATTTCATCCAAACCCTCTCAAAAAAACATGAAAACCACTTTTTCATTCCAAACTTCCCAGGCTATTAAATATAAATGAATTGCAAAGCAAGTATTTTTTTTAAGTCGTTAAGTTATTAATTTACGTAGCAAGTAAATAGAATTTTGGTTATATTCTTAACTGCAGGTGGGGATCGAGCCTAATAAAATTAACTAATAAAAATCACCCCATAAAAAGATTCTGCAAAGACAAAGCTGTTATAAATATAATTTGAGAGGTACGGATTATGCCATGCTTAGCTGCAGCAATTGCTGATTTAGGAATGCGTAAAAGTGATCTTGAGACTCGCGAGTATACCCAAATCGGTAAGGACGTCGAGAAACTCAATCAACAACTTATTGACATTCTTCTTCCCCTAAAGACTCACCTATCGAAGGAAAAGACCAAGGATGGTCCTTTCGACCTTACTGGAGACATGACTGATGGAAGACGTATTGTCGATGCCATTCTAGACTTTAAAAATTTATTTGAAGAAACCTATGGAGAGGGGAAAACCTTCACCATCAAAGATCTCGATTTAGAAAAACTCGAAGCAGTCACCAAAGAGCAACTTACAGAAATCCTATCCCACGTGGACAATCTAGAAACGAATCACAAAACAAAGACTCAAGACTCTACACAAATGCTCTTCCTGAAGGTGAATATGTCTCTTGCGATCTTTAACTGCCTAAATGAAAGCCAGAAGTCCCACACGCAACACTTAGGAAGACTTGCACAAGCCTCTAGAGGAATGTAATGTTATCGCCGCAGGACAAAGCTAAAGTAGAACAGGCCATGGAAAATCTAGGCCCACTGCTCCATAAGGACCGCACAAAAGACTATTCAAGCGAAGACCTGAGTGTTCTCTACTCAGTCGCCTATACCCTATATCAGGTTGGTGACTATGAGGAGGCAATCCGCGTCTTTCAACGTCTTGCAAGCCATGAATCCCTTTCTCAAAGGAATTGGATGGGGCTTGGAGCCTGCTGGCAGATGGAAAAAGATTACCAAGAAGCCTTGAAAGCCTGGGCTATAGCATCGATCTTAAATGAACACGATCCTATTCCCCACCTGCATGCCGCAGAGTGTTATCTTGCTCTTGGAAATGAAGTCGAAGGAAGGAAAGCAGTGGATGCTTGCAAAAGCTATCTGAAAGCTGAACATTCCCACCTTCTGACAAAGTTAGAAGAATTAGATGCTTCTTGGAAACAAGAAGAACAAAAAGGAGCCTAATGGATGGCTGAAGCACGAGTAGAAAGCCCTCTTTTCGTCACCAATAAACCTACTTATGAGCAGGACTTGTGGTACAACTCCCCTCTCAAGAAGAGATCTATTGAAAATCAGAATGCTCTAGATCTTCTAAAACCTTCTAAAGCTGAGAAATCTACAGAACTCTTCCCTGAGATCAAGAAAACTCTTCCCCTGCCCGAAGAAGAAGTTGAAGTGAGCTTTGATCAGCCTGCTTTCACCGCCCCGCGCGAAAAGAAAGAGAGAAAACCAGCTCTTCCTCAACCAGAGTGGGTAGCAGCAAAATCTACCCAAACAGAAGCTCCAAAGGAAAGCTGGCTAACAGGGTGGATTCCTTGGGGTCGTGAGAAGGAAAACACCAAAATGGCTAAGCATCGTGAAACAGAAGATGCGCCATTAACCAATCCTCGGGTTCGAGCTGAAACATCTAAAGCATCTCCAAGGGAAACAGAGCCTTTAATTGGTTACCACCATCGAGTCAATGCAAGAGGTTCCTCTCAGAAGGACAAAGATGAGCTTGCGCACCTTCCAAAACAAGGAGGAGCAATCCTTGCAAAACTGATTGGGATGATCACTGATTACCAAACCATGAGCCAGTCGGGTCAGCTTGAAGTCTTCAGTGCAACAAGCGACAGTTTAGAAGAGATCCGTAAGAAACAGTTTGCGCTTGTGATGGAACAAATCCGCAATCGAAAAGATATGGAAACCTGGTCCTACCGCGCAGAAATGCTCGAGTATTTTGGGATTGCCACCGGAATTATCGGTGGTGCCACTCTTGTTGGTGCGAGCTTTACAACCGGAGGCACTTCAGCTGTAGCTGGGTACCAAATGCTGGCGGGAAGTGCAATTTCATTAAGTGCAAAACTTGCTGGAAAATATTTTAAAGATAATACGTATACACCAATCGTAGGTCTTGGTGGAGCTCTTGTCTCAGGATGGGGCATGGCTCAAGGCATGGCTGCTCTTGGAAGTATTCCCAAGGTTTTAGCCACCTCAAGTAATGCCACAATGAAGGTATCAGAACTACTGATTAGTCGAAAAGGAATTCAAACCAAAGCAAATCAATTTGGGATGAACGCAAAAAATATTAAACTGCAGTATCAACGAGAAGATAACGAGACAACGATGCGGAAAGTTGTTGGAGAGCTCAAATCCTCTAAAGAAAGTTCCGATCTTCTTGGAGCAGCAACTAAAGCCCTGCACACTGAAAACGAGGTTAAATCTCGCATTGCGCTAGGATCAAAAGCTTAATTTGTCATAGGAGGATAACCCATGTCTAGTACTGAAGCTATCGGCGAAAACGCCATTCAATCAGTCGGCTTTGAGTCGGTTGAAAGAGATGAAGAGAAAGTCAAGGAGCTGGCCCTTGATGCAGCCACTCAGACGCACTTTAGTAGTGTAAAAGATGCCCTAATGGAGGTGGCAAAAGCTGATGCTCAAAAAATGCATGGAGCTTCGGCCCCTAAAGCAAAAAACAGTATGATCACAACCTTTAAGATCATGAAGATTGTAATGGAAACACTCAGGGAGACTTCAGAATCAAGCAAGGAAACAAATAAGCTTCTCAAAAAAGAATGGAAAGCCCTCTCTGACAAACAATCTGAAAATAACCAAAATTCCATGGATAATGCTCAAGGCAACCAAAAATGGCTAATGCTTGGTCAAATGGGGGGATTCATCCACTATTTTGCCCACGCTGGTGTGAGTTTAGGGCTGGACAAAACCTTAGCTAGTGGATTCACAGCTGCAGGTGGTTTTCAAAGGTTGCCTGGCGCCCAAGCCCTCACTAATGTTGGGGCATTTCTAAACAATGCTGAAAAGGTAAAAGGTGGTATTAGCAGCTTGGAGAAAATTGCACCACAACTAGCAAGTGGCGGTAACTCCTACGCACAGTCTATGACATCTGCTGAGCAATACAACCTTGGAGTTAAGGAATCTCTATTCCAACATGAAGTTCAGACCCATACCTCTGAATATCAAAATGGCTCACAACAACAGACTTCTGATAAGCAGGCTGTTGATAACGCGGCTGATACAGCAAAGCAACTTATTAGAGTTCAAGGTGAAATCCTAATGGGCAAAGCTGGCTAGAATCCCCCATTAGTTAGAACTAGGAACACTAAGACCCCAATTATTCAACTGGGGTCTTTTTTTGTTATAATTCTTTTTGACACTTCACAAGCCACTTAATTCTCGAAAACTAAACTACAGCTTATTGACAAGATCTCTTCTCTATCATATCGAGACTGTTTAGAACCAAAGAGACTCAGAAGTTTCAGGATGTAAAACTTTTGAGTTCGAAAAAACAGGTGCTTTTTGATAGGTTTTGTAGTTTGTAAGTGTTTAGAAATGGAAAATTCCGTCCATTTGGACACACCTCTCCCTAGGAGAGACACAAATTTGGGGGATCTAGAACCGCGAGCCTCTTCAGATTGTAACAAATAGCTTGCATAAAACTTGAAAATTGATTTTTCGCGATTCCTCGATACCGCACTCGTTTCTCTATTTGCGAAAAGACCCGCTCATGAGGGGCCCTCACGGAACTGTACCACCGATCCTGATCTTTATTTTTGCCCTTCATGTTATTCTTTTTGATAGCGCTTAGATGTACCCCCTTTGCCTTAGCTATTCTGGGCGCGGGACTTACACAATAGCCCTTGTCCATATAGCTAGCTCCCTGAGAGGGACAGACGTGTTTGAAACCTGAGGCATCTGTAATATTAGCCGGAGTAATCGCAACCTTATTGATAAGACCTGTCTGCATGTCTACACTGGTATGCTGCTTATAACCATACCAGTATTTATACCATTCGTAAAAAATAACGTCATAAAATAGCCCACGGTCTTGAGCAGAGCCTTCTCACTCTGGTTGGAGTGTCAACAAATGCATTCCATGCATCGCAGCAGGCCATTGTAATCGCATCATAATCTTCATAACAGCGATTCGCTAGATGTTCATCTTGAAGCGTTTGCCATACTTGTTCTGTTGGATTCAACTCTGGCGAAACCGGAGGAAGCGGTAGAAGGCTTATGTTGCTAAACCTTTTAAGTCGCTTTGTTGCATGCCAAGCAGCTCTATCCAGCACAATAACTGCATGCCTTCCTTCAGGAATCTTCGAGGCTTGTTCCAAGTAATGCCTCTATTGCATTTGTTCTTCCTTTTGCTCCCCAATCATGAGTACCAAAACATCGCTGTCCTATTTTGGAGTAACCGTGGGTGCGGGGCATATCATGGGCAAACCCGCTTTCATCAATATATACAATTGGCTTTCCCAAACGTTTATATTCTGCGATTTTTCCTTGAAAGATTTGTCTTTTTGTTTCGCAGGCCTTGGGATGGTTGAGAGTTTTTTTTATAGCTAATTCTTAACCTCTTCATGGCACACCGAATGCCTGAAGTGCTTACGTTGAGACGATGTGCTCGTTCATAGTTGAAGGCATCAGGGTATTTCTTGATATCCTCCATCAAGATCTCTCTATCAATCTTTATTGCAGGTCTGATTTTAGTGCGCCTCGGCTCTAACCTCTTAGACCAGAGAAACACACTATTTACACTTACTCCAAAGCGTTTTGCTACTTGGGCAAAGCTTAATTTTTCTTTGCTTCGGATTGATAGAACTTTTTTTCTAAAATCTAGCGAATATGTCATTCAAAAAATTATAACTAAAACGAAATATTTTAGCTATATCAATTGTTTCAAGCCACGTCCTTTTTACCCCCGTTCTAGGGTCCCACTCCCGAACTCTTCTAGTACCGATCATATTCCCCTCTAACCTTGGAGGCTTTATTATATCATAATATCTAGTTCTTCCATTTTCTAAAAACTTACGATTGACATTACCATATACCTGATACTGGCTAAAATGTCTTGAAGTCAAAGATTCACATACTGAAGGTCCACAGTACCCAGCTCTAAATTTTGGTGTTATCGTACTAACATTCCTTTCAGCCAACCTTGCAACAGTCTTATCGGTAACGAACCCACTCCTATAGAATGGCTGTTGCATGGCCTCGATGGCTTCAGGCCTGATGGTCAAGGCGCGATCGATAAGAGGTTGGGGTACCTGAGCTCTGAATAGAAACTTAATGAGTTATACTGCTCCCCATTAAGACAATAAAGGAAAACGTAGAGTAAACTGGTCAAAAAAACAATAAGGAGACGAGTTTATGAAACCAAGAAAATGGGATGGGAGAACCAAAGCCCGAGCAATTCTAGAGGGGATTAAAGGGAGAAAAGTTGCCGAAATCTGCAATGATTATCAGATTAGCCAAGCCCAATACTATCAGTGGAGAGAGCAGTTTTTATCTAATCTTGACAAACCTTTTGAAGCAAAAAAGCCAACCTCTCGGGAAGAAAGATTAAAATGTGAGAATCAGAAACTTAAAGCTCTTATAGGAGGGTTAACGCTCGAGTTAAAAAAAACCGAAGAAGAGTTGCTATGAGAAGAAAAACCTCCATAGCTGTCATCGAGAGAAACAAGCCGATCTTGAAGCGAATGGAAGAGCTGAAAAAAGAGCATCCATTCTGGGGTTATCGAAGGATCTGGGCTCATCTTACGTATGTAGATCAAATAGTTGTAAACAAGAAGAGAGTTTACAACATAATGAAGAAGAATAACTTACTGGTAAATAAAGAGACAAAGCTGAGAGCCAAAAGAGGCTCTTTAAGGCCAAAGCCACAGGCGAAAAAACCTAACGAAATCTGGGGAATCGATATGACAAAGATCAAAACTGAAATCGGTTGGGTGTATGTTGTAGTTGTGTTGGACTGGTACAGTAAAAAGATCGTTGGAAAACAGGTAGGACTAGTCTCAAAAACAGAAGACTGGCTAGAAGCCTTGGATGAAGGGTTATCAAAGCAATATCCTGAAGGAGTGTTGGGCAAAGAGCTTAACCTTGTATCTGACAATGGTTGCCAGCCAACGTCAACACGGTTTATGAAAACCTGTAACACCCTGGGAATAAATCAAATATTTACAAGCTATAACAATCCTAAAGGAAACGCTGAAACAGAAAGAAGCATCCGAACGTTGAAAGAAGAGCTCTTTTGGATCAAGGAATGGAAAGGGGTGAAGCAAGTAGAGGATGCACTAAGTGAATGGGTAGAAAATTATAATCGGACTTATCTTCACTCTGCTCTAGGATACAGATCTCCAGAGTGGGCAGAAGAGAATTTTAGTAAGCAAGAGGTAGCATGATAACGTTCCCCCTCAATAGAAAAAAAGTGAAGCTGTCATAAACAGCAAAGACAAAATAAAATACTCACAGTTTTTTTGCTTGCTTAATGGGGAGCACTACAATACCTTCTTTTCCTTTATCAGACAGCTGACCAGCTTTACTCATGTCGCTAATAGAAATAACTCTTGCTTTTCCTCTTTCAAGAAAAGAAATATAGCTATTATTCCCACTGGTATTAGTAGGAAACACTGAGCAGTGCTTGCCATTCCCGGGCTCTGCATCGATTGCTCTTTCATCTCATACTCGGCTGTTTCCTCGGGGATTGGCTATTCGTCTTTTTCGTAATACTCTATTTCTTTCATTGTTGTCTCAAGATCAGAAAGCGTATGCATCCATAAACTTTCAAACCTTTTCGGTATTTTTATAAATATTTCTATCCCATTCTCACCAAGCTTTTTTACTCTATAACTTTGGGTACATTCTTCAACCATGTTAAACTTTTCTGGCACATTCATTTCTCTTGAACTCCCTTGGGGAATATTCTTTCATCTATTAATTTAATTTTTTTGTTTTTGCTTGTTTCATATAATATCACATGAGAATGAGGGTTT
The DNA here is from genome assembly GCF_963457595.1 of Candidatus Neptunochlamydia sp. REUL1. Taxonomy (GTDB): domain Bacteria; phylum Chlamydiota; class Chlamydiia; order Chlamydiales; family Simkaniaceae; genus Neptunichlamydia. The sequence continues at coordinate 1,938,192 of NZ_OY735137.1, read as the reverse complement.
TTGTGTGGATGCGTATGTAACATGTCAATCCTAAACTGTCTCAATCCATCCTTCGACTCAATAACAATATCACCAGCCTCATTATAAAAAGCTCTCGATTCTTTTCCTAAGAAATTTTTGACCTGTTTGATAACCTTAACATTTCGATCCACCAGCAGCTTAGGCTGAACGGCTATCATCTCATTCATTGGATTGCCGATGCCGCTGCGATAAGCTGGCTGATTAACGGACCTTAGGAACCGGATCTCTTGGCTGAAGGCTTCAGGCCTAATGGTCAAAGCGCGATCGATAAGGGGTGTTGGTGCATGGGTTCTGAAAAGAAGCTTTATGGCCTTTCCTGTTCCGGCTCCTCCGATAAATCCAAAAGCCACTCCAGCCACTTTGTTGGTGTCATGGGCTTCAGCAACAACGGCTCCAATAAAACCTCCTTCGCAGGCCATACCGAAGATGGAAATCCCCTCTGCAACACGGATGACTTTTCCTATGCCTCCGAGGGCAATCATCTCTCCAACAAATTCTCCAGCTTGTGCACCGAAGCTATTAGGGTTTTGTATCTCTACGATCTGGTCATATTTTTGAAAGACATGATTAGCCACTCTCTTAAAATGCGCTTTAGGACACTCTGCACCCTTGATATCTGACATATCGGGGAGCATCAGACTCATAATCGCTGTGGCGATTTTCATTGGTCCTTTAGGAACACTCTTTGTAAAGTCATTCACAAGAAGTTTTTGGACTGGATCTGATTGCGCTCCTCCGGGGATGCAGGGAACCAGGCCTGCGAGTTGCAGCGGTCCTTGAGGAACTTGTGGAGACATCGAGGGAGAAGAGTTTCGTCCAAGGGAGCTGAGGTCTGTGGAGGGCAGCTGGTAGTTTGAAGCCAGCCCTTCAGGAACCATCCAGGAGTAGTCAAGGGGGGCGCTTGTCGATTGGGAGGGAGATTGATAAGCCATATTCATTTCGAAGATCTGCCGGGTTTGGTGGGCTTGAGTGTCTTGCCAGGTCGACTCAGAGGATTGTATTGGGGCTGGGCTTTGTGGGATGCCGTAGTTTCCAGGGTCATAAGATGTGGATCGAGGCTCTTTGGTTTGATAAAGGTCAAAAGAAACTCTTCCGATTTCGCCGCCGCTGACTTGGATCCCTTTTTCGTCGGTCCAATTCTTAAATTCAGTGAGCTTTTGTCCCGGCTTTCTATAGGCCTTGTAAAAAAAGCCATGCTCTTTCGGATCTTTGATTTTGGGCATTATGTCTGTTTTAAGAGATTGGATCTCAGAGGGGGTGAGTCTTTGTGGACTTAGGGGGTCTTTTGCAAGTCCTTCAAGATTTCGGAGGTAGGCTTGAACAGTTTTTTCATTGCGCACTCTTGAAGCTTGGATTTTTCCAAAACTCTTATCGCTATTGGTCCCATTGATAACGGGGGTTTCAAGAGAGGGCCTTTGAGGAATCTCTTCGATGGGAATGCCTTGGGAGGCAAGCTTTTTTTGAGCATCGAACATCTGGGTTTCTTGGCTGAGGGTTGTCACTTGAAAGTGTGCCCATCCACTTGCAACAAGTTTGGCGTCATCTCCTTTTTGATATTTGCCTAGGGTTTGGGTTTTTCCTTGAGCATCTACGTAGGAGAGGTGATGATATTTGCTATCTTTAGAGTTGATGGGAGCTGCAAGGTGCCCTTTAGGCGCTTCAATGTGCACAGGGGCTCTGTCTCCGACAATATTTTTGTAAGTTCCTAGGAGTTCACTATTTTGGCGGATTTGCTGGGCTCCTTTTTGCTTAAGAATGTCTAAGGCTTTTCCTGCATCTTTTGTTTCAAAGACTTTTTGTCCGTCCAAGTAGAGTTTGACTTTTTCTTTGGAAGCTTCGATTTCAAAGTACATCTGCTTAAAGTGAAGCGTTGTAGGGAGCTCTTTAGGGTTAAGCCCTAAAGCTTCATGTTGGGCCTGCAGGCGATAGCTTTCTTGGTTTTGGGTGTCGATTTGTCTAGAAAGGGAGTTAAGAGCTTCTGCAGCCCCTAAGGCCTTACTCTTGCTTGTAAACTTCCCGATATCTTTGGGTGCATGCCCTTCATGATGCAGGATCAAATGATAGATCACATTATATCCTCCATGACCGGTGGATTCTTTTTCTGCCACCACTTCAATTCTTAGGCCAACAGGACTTGGTTGAGAATCTAAAAGGTGGGAGCGATCTGGAATCGTTGATAAAGGAGTATTTTTTTGGGAGAGGCTTTTTTCTGTGTTTTGACCTTGTGGTTCTTTAGAGGCTTTCTCAGCTATAGGGGTGTATAATTTTTCCTTAAGAGCTTCTATTTGAATGACTAGGCCATCGACAATCGCTTTATGCTTACTTTCGACTGCCTCGGCATCCGCAACCTTTGTTTTAGCACCTTCATATTTTTTCCAAGCTTCGGCTTCTTCTTTTCGAGTTCCATGTTTCCATTTCTTATCCCAGCTTTGGTGCTTATCGTCTCGATGTTCTTTGGCTTCCTTTGTCCCAAGCTGCTTATCTTTGTAGATGGCATCTTCTTTGGAATGTTCAAGGACAGCGTCATCAAGCAGACGTTGAATTTCAGGGTTAGGGAGTGGTGTTTCTTGTTTTTCGCCATCTTTTGGCAGAACTTGCTGGGGATATTTGGCTTGCTCTTCAGGATCTAGGGACTCGCTAACTTTTGGTTTGGATTCCTTTTTGAGCATTCCTTCGACCATGTGGTCGACAAAGGCTCCTTGTATATCTGCGTTGGTAAAAAGAGCTCTTACAAGTCTTTGTTCCCATATATCACTTTCTTGAGCCTCAGGGATAATTGTTTGGCTTGCTTCTGAGACGAGGGCTCCTAGGATCTGCTGGACAAATTTCTTTTCGTCTAACGTTCCAATTCCTTTTAGTGCGGCCATCCCAAAGCTTCTTATGGTGGATTCTCCTCGACTTAGTTCTTTAGGACGTGTTGCGAGTGATACAAGATCTACGGTTAATGATGTCCCAATTTGAAGCATATTGCCCCCCAAAAGGCGGACAAACCCTGAGTTCCCAAGGAGTTTTAGAACTTGTACCTCTTGCGATTCTCCCAGAGGATCGATATAAGACCCTGCAGTGTTAATCGTGGTTCTAGACAGTTGCATGATGATGGGAAGAGGGGTTCCTGTAAATATCGAGAGCCCTCCAGATACAACGAATTGTGCAGCTTCTTCTTTAAGGGAGCTGCGGTATCTTTGAAGGAGATACAGGTCTTTTCTTCTTTGTTTGTCTGCAAGGGATTTTGCTTGGCAGTAATCAAAAGCATCTTGGTTCTTTTGATTTACTCTTCTGAGCTTTTCCAGATCTGTTAAGATCGAGGTTTCTTGTTGGGTGCAGGGGGTGCATCTAGAGAAGTGACATCCTTCGTGGTAAATGATGGTTGGTTCTCCCTCCACTTCTGGAAAAACCATTTCTGTGGCTGTTTCTCCCCCTGCATGAACGACTTGGGTCTTTTTATGGAAAAGAAGAGCGGCAAGGGCGACTTCTTGGGTATTGAGAAAAAACTCTCCAGAGGCAAGAGCTATTAAGTAATGAGGATACAGCTGATTGGTGAGAAAATGGGCCTCAGCATCTGACCATCTCTCCAAAGCTTCCTGTTGCTCCAAAGCTTTTGATACAATTTGCCCCTTTTTTTCTGAGCCAAGGAGTCTCGAAAAGGGCGCCCTTTCAGGGGAAATTAGACTTAAGAGTTTGAGCTTATTTGTTCGAAGAGCATTTAGAATGACTTCCTCTTCCATTTCTGCGTACTGCGCCGACTTTTTGGCTTCTTCTAAGACTTTTTCTCTGATTGAAGGCATTTCTTGAAGCCATAGCCTGGCTTCTTCCTCTTTGAGCGCTTTCACTTGTGTTTGGAAGCGGTTTCTGATCTCTAGAAAGGCTTGATTGAGTCTGTTTCCTTCGGGGCTTTCAAAAAGCATTTGTGAAGAGGGGTCTTCTTGGGCATTGAGGTAACCTAAAAGAATTTCTAGAATCGCTCCTTTGACCCTTGCATCTTGAAAATTTTCTCGTATCTTCTGAATAAAAGATCCGCGAGGGTCTTCAAGACAGACATACTCACCCTCATTAAGCTCTCCGAGCAGGGCATGAAGACCACAGGTGCCATCAGGTTTTGTCGACCTTAGGCCGTAGATTTTCTCTTGAAAGATAAAGGCGGGAGGAACTTCTGGTAAAGCATCAGAGACTGGCTCTTTAAGGCCTAAGTAGACATTCAGCTCTTTGGAATCTTCCTCAAACCAAGTCATGACGAGAAGTTTTGTGAAAATGTCTTGTAAGATTTGTGCATACCTTGGCCCCCATCCTAGCAGATGCTTGACGAGATAAACGGGGAAAGAGTGATGAGGAGAAATGTCCACATCAGTAAATTTTGGCCCTGGGATGAAAGTTTGGGCAACAGAGTGATGGGTAGGAAATTCAATGCTTTTTTTAAGTGTTCTTTTTTCTTTTCTTAGGACTTCTAAAAAACGGCGCTTGAGTCCTTGGTTAGTTTCTAGAATAGAGTTAAGATCTTTAATCAACTGGAGGTGGGGACCTTCTGAGAAAGAAGTGTCTCTGTACCTAGGGTAGTGCTTAACAAAATAATCGGCAGCGCGTTGAACAATAGACTCTACTCCTCTTAAATGAGCAATAAACGATTGAAAAAAGTCTTGGAAATGCTTGTCATCTTGTTGCTCCCCATATTGAAAGAAATAAGAAGAAGAAATCAGCATAGAGACCTCTCTTTCTAACCTCGGTAAATGATCGGAGTTGTCTTGGAGCCTTAGGTAGGGAGAGCATGAATACTCATTGAAGAGCCAATAGGGGGAGAAGACGTAGTCGTATTTACTAGCACTTTCTCGATATTGTGCAATGAGTGTATTCTCTTTTTCCATCCATTCAACGGCAAGGAGACTCCTATAAATGTCTTGAAGAGCAGCAGAGCACTGCGTAAATAAACGGGTAGAGAGGAATGAAGGAAGGTAAGAAGCATAGGGGTTATCGGGGTCACTCAATTGAGCGTTTTGAGTGAATCTATGGCCTTCTTTTCTCAAAATGTCTATCAACCTCTTTTGAGTTGATACGAGGTTTTGCTTTAAAAGGTCTTGCAATGCTCCAAGCCCCCGGTCTGATCCCTCATGAATGGTGTACAATGTAAAAAGATACTCATAAAGCGCTGCATCCGAATCAAAACGAGGAATTAAACGATAAGATTGTTCGTGAACAAGTGACTTGACCTCTGAGGGATGGTTTAAAAACCCTTGAAAGACAGGAGGGGCATTTCCTCCCTGATTTCCTGCCTCAAAAAATTTAGAGCGGCAAATTAGCTCGCAAATTCTTCTTCGAAGCTCAGAAATCCGTATTAAGTGGTTTTGGATATAACACTTTAAGCCTTCGGAAGATAAATTGCAGTAATATCTTCGAACACTTTTTAGCGTTTGGTCTTTAAGAGGCTTAGGAAACGTCGGATTCGGGTTTGGAAAGTGTCGTCTAGAAACGGAAATCTCCACGATGGATCCTTTTGAATTTTAGTTCAATCGGGGGATATTATATAAGCAAAGAAAATAAAAGAGAAGGCTATAATTGATTTATTATAAATCAATAGTGCATTAAGAAGAGATTTTTTTATATGTGATTTTAATCCTTGATTGATTCTAAGAATCTCTTGCTTTTTCGGATCAGATCCATCGACTCTTTATGGATAGAGAGAGCTTCCTTGGTATAATACCATTCGTAAAAAATAACGTCATAAAATAGCCCACGGTCTTGAGCAGAGCCTTCTCACTCTGGTTGGAGTATCAACAAATGCATTCCATGCATCGCAGCAGGCCATTGTAATCGCATCATAATCTTCATAACAGCGATTCGCTAGATGTTCATCTCGAAGCGTTTGCCATACTTGTTCTGTTGGATTCAACTCTGGCGAAACCGGAGGAAGCGGTAGAAGGCTTATGTTGCTAAACCTTTTAAGTCGCTTTGTTGTATGCCAAGCAGCTCTATCCAGCACAATAAATGCATGCCTTCCTTCAGGAATCTTCATGGAAATGTGCTCAAGATGCACAAGCATTGCTTCTGTATTTACAGCTGGCATTACAAGGCCTACAGCTTCATCTCTGACGGAGCAAATAGCTCCAAATATGAGGCTGTTTAGAACCAAAGAGATTCAGAAGTTTCAGGATGTAAAACTTTTGAGTTCGAAAAAAACAGGTGCTTTTTGATAGGTTTTGTAGTTTGTAAGTGTTTAGAAATGGAAAATTCAGTCCATTTGGACACACCTCTCCCTAGGAGAGACACAAATTTGGGGGATCTAGAACCGCGAGCCTCTTCAGATTGTAACAAATAGCTTGCATAAAACTTGAAAATTGATTTTTCGCGATTCCTCGATGCCGCACTCGTTTCTCTATTTGCGAAAAGACCCGCTCATGAGGGGCTCTCACGGAACTGTACCACCGATCCTGATCTTTATTTTTGCCCTTCATGTTATTCTTTTTGATAGCGCCTAGATGTACCCCCTTTGCCTTAGCTATTCTGGGCGCGGGACTTATACAATAGCCCTTGTCCATATAGCTAGCTCCCTGAGAGGGACAGACGTGTTTGAAACCTGAGGCATCTGTAATATTAGCCGGAGTAATCGCAACCTTATTGATAAGACCTGTCTGCATGTCTACACTGGTATGCTGACAAAAGACTGTGTGATCTGGGGTATTGTCTCTCAGGTTAAACCCACAAAACCATCGAGCTGCAGTGTTTTCTTGGATAAAGCGTTCTAATTCTCTATCGCTGCAGTTCTCCAGAAACTGCAGCAATAAACACTTGAATATCCGAAGCAAGCGATACCCTTTATGGGGATTGTCCTTTTCCAGTTTCCTGAGTCTTTTCTCCACAAAACTAAATGACCAAATCTTGGCAAATTTACGGTAATTGTGGCTTTCTGGAACCAAGTCTTCTAAGCAAATCATCTCAACTTGTTGCATGGGAATCCTCCATCTAAAAAGAGAAAGAGCTTAAATTATTCTAGAAAATTATGCCAGTTCTCAACAGTCCCAATATGGAAATTCTTTGATATGTGGTTGTAAATCTTTGACTAGATAACCGCTATCGATTAAGCTCTTATGGCATCTTGATCAAACTAGTAGCATGAGCCGATGCAGAAGTTAACACATCTTAGAGTCCCTCAGAACCTCCCTCCTCCTTCCAGCTCCTCAGCAAGCTCCATCTCTAGTGACAAGTCATGCGGTTATAGTTCTGCATCTAGTTCTCCAGAAAACTCTCCTCCGGCAAGACATTTACCACTAAGACTTCCAGAAGCAAAGTATCAAGAGCTATTTGACTCTATAGATCCCTGGCACCCAAATCCCGAGCAAAGACTATCTGCCAATACACAGCACATGAAAACCCTGCAGACAACAATCAATAGGAAGATTCAAGAAAGTTATTTCTTTGTTTTGGGAAAGCAGCAGGAAGATGAGCGCTTTCAAAAGGTGTTTGTTGATTTCTTCCGTGAGATACGTGGTGTTAACAACTTAGCTAAAGAAGCATCTATTTTGTTAGCTGATCATTTTCGAGGCTATGCAGACGTGAGTGAAAAAGTCGAATACACCATAGATGCTGGAGACTTTTCAGATATCCACTGTACTTATCATCAACCAACAGAAGAAGTGATTCTTGAGCTCAAGAAGATCCTTGAAGAAGAGTATGGCCTGAAGGGGCAGCTTATAAAATCTCTGAATAAAGCAGGACAAAAGATTGGAGATGTATTTCAACTAGATACTCACGATACCTGTTTGCGAGAGTTTTCCATATTTCCTAGATTATTTCCCAAATGCATGAAAGCACTGAAGGAGATATTCAGCAGCCTATTGGTATCAGAGTGGCTCAAGAAAGACATTGAAGAGGTTAAGATCTATCTCAAGCAATCCCCCTCTAAAGAAAGCATCGAAAGACCAAGACTCACAAAGGAAGATCTCACTCGAGCGATAGCACTCTGGACAGCAGCAAAGCACTACGCTGAGCAGCAAAAGATACGAGATCATCAGCTCTCAAATAAACATAGAAACGAGCTAAAAGATGATCTATGTAGTGCCTTGATCTCTGGAGGATTATCCTTTATAACGGGAGATCCAAGCTTAGTAATTGGACAAGCAGCAAAAACGGCAATGAACTCTTTTGGCAATACAATCGACCCTGAAGGAAAAGATCAGGCAGTGCAAGTCTTAAAGCTATTTGGAGGCTTTGGTCTTGGTAGCGCAATGGGAAGAAATTCCTGGGATCTAGGAACGGCTCTTGGTGTTGATCTTCTTGACCTAGCAACTCGAGCAGAAAAGACAGGAAAAGGAGAGTCTGCCTTAAGAAACCTTGGTGGATCTGTACTCAAAGGCGCATTAACGCAAGATAAGAAAAAGCTAGTCTGCCAAGCACTAGGTTGTAGCGTAGCTGAGGCTGTTAATCAGCTTCCTGAGACAGATGAGACAACGCCGCTTGACATACGCATCGCAAGAGCATTGATATCCAATGGAGATGTTCAAAGTCACTACATTAAGCAGTACGTTGACCAAAAGTTCAAGGAAGCTCCTAAACCAAAAGTTGACGGAGAACTTACTCCAGAAGAACAAGAAAAATACCCCAAGCAAGAACCAACTCTGGCAGACTTACAGCAGCAAGAAGACAGCAAGCAACATGCTCTAAAGATCCAAGCAGCACAAAATGAGCTCATACAAAAAGAAGCTGGTGTTGCAGAAGCAAATAAATACCTCAATGAGAAATTTGCAAAGTATCAAAAAGCCTGTGGTGCATTCAACTCTGCAACTAAGGAATTGAGCAAAGTCATCAAGGGAAACGAGAATCTATCAAAGGCGATAGAAGAAAGAGATGACGCCCAAAAGACACTAGATAGTCTACAAGGGATAGAGAGAATTCCAGTTCCAGAATCTAAACCTGAAAAGCCCAAGAAACCCAAAACAGTAGTAGGAAAAGCATGGAATTGGATAAAAGAAAACGTTGCAGTAAGCGGTGAAATATCTGCAACTAAGATGCCGCTGTATACCACGAATCCATCTACCTCTTCAGATAGATATGTGCCAAGAGAATTGTCTCAAGCCCCTCCATCTCCGAATAGACCACAGATAAGGGAGCCTAATGCAGGACAGTGGGAGAATGTTCAGGCGATGCAACAAGGCCAACTCTTCAACAAAAACATGCAATACCAAACGCCTGTTGTAGATAATAGCCCTAAAGCCCCCTTGAACTATCAAGCTTACTGGGGGCAAGGTCTGGCAAACAATGTGCAAGTGCCACCAATGAAGCTTAGAATGCTAGAGAGACCTGCAGATCTTCCTCGAGGAGATTCTCCTCAAAGACAGATTCAAATGGCTGGTTTTTCTGGATCTATGGAGTTTGCATTAATGGATGTAACTCTCCAGTCAAGGTCTGCTATGGATGCTTTAAAGACGGTGAAAAGCGCTGCTGTTAACGACTTCACAAAAAGCATTCCAAAGGGTGGTGCTAAAATTCTCCGAGGCATCTGCAGCTTAATGCTTCCTGATATGTCTGACGTGTCCGGAGCTGAATGTCCAAAAGAACACTTTAAAAGATTCTCCGCTAGCGCGCTATTGAAGTATGACAAGCTTGTACATATCAAGGACCCTCATTCTTTCGGAGCAAGAGCTGGGGAGTTCGTTGGTGAAATGATTTCTTTTGGAGGTGTTGGAAAGGTCATAAGAGTCGCAGAAGGCATTAGCGTACTGGGCATGGCTTGTGAAGGCGGCGTAGTAGGCCTCGTTATGGCAGAAGCTCATGACACCAATAAAGCAGCTGGGGTGGCCTTTGGTTTTGGTTTTGGTGGTGCAGCAGGTTCGATACCGAAAGCATTTAGAGCTTTAAAATCTATGAGCACTGTTAGTCCACTACAGGACAGGGCACTGTCCACGGTAGCCTTTAGGCATGAAGTGGGTAGGCAGTTGATAGAGAACCGCATACTACGATGTAGTTTTGTTAGTGATAAGACTGCGTTAAATCTTGCTAAAAGAAAACTCACATATATAAAACCCTTCGATATACCATACGTAAACAAGGGCCCAGAGCTTGAGTGGTGGAAAGTTGCAAGCCCTAAAATAGATGCTCTTAAGCGAGTAGTTTCCGATAAGAAAGAACTATACAAAGTTGTTAGAAAAGAGTTTGCAAGTGACAGTCTATCAGAGATGAAGATACGCAGAGTGCTTGATTATTCTGGGTTCAAGACTTTTGAGAATCCAAAGCTCTTTCCCACTGAATATGTAGCGGAATTTGCAAAGAAGAATGCAGGTATTGTTTTTAGAAAGCCTGGGACTGTATACGAAGAAAACATTTTAATCAGGATATGCCCAGGTCTTCGCAAAGAGAATCCAGTGACTGCGATTATTGAGGGTAAACAGATGAATGGTACTATGAGACAGCAGACCCATTATGTGGTTCAGTGTAAGAATAATAAATTCTTAACCACAGATGAAGTATGGGTAGACGAAGCAGCTGCAAATACTCATATTCCTTTAGAAAATTATCAATTCAAAGGGTGGGAATAAAGTGATACCTGAAAAAATCTCGGAAGAGAACAACAGACTTTCTAGAGATAAAAGAATGTACCCTCCTTTCATAGTCAAAGGTCTTGCATCGATTAGGGAAGAAATAAGAATTGAGGAAGCAACAGGAAAAAGCATTCCTTACAACCCAACTAAAATCACCGATTTTTTACAGCTCATTCGCACTACATGGGTCATCTCCAATGCAGAATACCAAGAGCGCTTCTGGGTAAGGCAAGAGCCTCCTATGATGGGAGATAACTATATGGAAACCCTAGAGACTTTTCTGTCCAATGGAGAAGCTGTTCTTCTGGCGAATGATGCTGGAAGAGTTTCTATGACTGCTAAGCAACGCGAAATGCTACAGAGACTATACACGATGGTAGATGATTTTGATGGAGATCCGACTGTACCAGACGACCCAGGATACGGTCTAAATGACTCTGCAATTATTGCTGATCCAAAATGGCATAAGATACAAGCATACGCCAAGCTCGTCTATGAGGAGATCACAGGAGACGACCTCGATGCATGGGAAAAGTCTCGCCCCCCAAGAGAAAAACGTCCAGAGATAAAGCAAAGAGACGCTACACCAGAAGAGATTCATGCAGAAGAAAAAAAGATCTACCCAAGTTTCCTTATTGAGCAATTCAAAAGACGCCAGCATATCCCTGAGACGAGTCTTGAGCACTGCCTGATCAACGTGTATTTAGAAATCTGGACGATATCCAAACAAGAGTATCAAGAGCGCTTTTGGGTGAGGAAAGAGTTTCCCCTATACGACGAGGAAAACTGCATGAAAACGTGCTCTAGGTATCTATGTGATGTAATAACAGTCATACATGGTGCTGAAGATAACAAGCTTGATGTGACAAATAAGCAATGCAAGGTGCTCAAGAAGCTCTCTAAAATGATCGAAGACTTCAAAAAGGATCCTAATAGACCCAATAACCCAGGGTATGGTATTAACGACGGTGAGATTATTGCTTACAAAAAATGGAAAGAAATCCAGTGGTATGCCAAGTCTGTCTATGAAGAACTCACAGGAGAGAAAGCTTAGCTCTATAGTAAGCGCCATAATCGATCTATAAGAGCCTATCTTGTCTAAGGCAGCGTCATCCTATGGCTATATAAAAATAAAGCGCTTATATTTAGCGTGATATTTGCTAATCAAACAGTTTTCAAGTTTTATGTAAGCTATTTGTTACAATCTGAAGAGGCTAGCGGTTTTAGATCCCCCAAATTTGTGTCTCTCCTAGGGAGAGGTGTGTCCAAATGGACTGAATTTTCCATTTCTAAACACTTATACCATTCGTAAAAAATAACGTCATAAAATAGCCCACGGTCTTGAGCAGAGCCTTCTCACTCTGGTTGGAGTGTCAACAAATGCATTCCATGCGTCGCAGCAGGCCATTGTAATCGCATCATAATCTTCATAACAGCGATTCGCTAGATGTTCATCTCGAAGCGTTTGCCATACTTGTTTGGCCTTGCCCCGATTTTGTGGACGGTTTTAATATAGGCTTTTTTGGTACTTTTCTTCAAATTTTGTTGGGCTTACGTATCCCAATGTTGAGTGTCTTCTTTTAGTATTGTAATAACACTCTATGTAGTTAAATATTTCATTTTCAGCATCTTTCACATCCTTGTAAATCTTGCCTCTTACACACTCTCTCTTCAAGGTGCTAAAGAAACTCTCCATTGCAGCATTGTCATAGCAGCTTCCTTTGCTGCTCATACTTCCTATGATTCCGTTGTGCTCAAGAAGCTTTTCAACTGATTGTGACCCATATTGTACTCCTTGGTCTGAATGAAAAATTAGTCCTTTTTTTGAACCTTTTCTTCTTACCATTGCTTGTTCTAATGCCTGAACAACAACCTCTTGTCTCATGTGTGATTTCACATTGTGACTTACGATTTTTCTGGAGTAAAGGTCCATGATCGCACACAAGTATGCCCATCCTTTCCCTGTGCGGATATAGGTGATATCGCTGACCCACTTATAGTTTTGTGATGAGGCATGAAAATCCTGCTTAAGAAGGTTGGGTTTCTTTTGATCCACAACTCTTTTTACTCCCTTCCATTTCTTAGGAACTTTTGCTGACAACCCCTTCTTTTTCATGATCTTAGCCACTCTTTTTCTGCCACATGCGTATCCTTTTTCTTTGAGATCTACCCATATTTTCGGGCTGCCTGCTCTTGATTTATGTTCATGGAAAAGTACTTCGATTTCTCCTTCTAAGATCTTTTCTTCTTGGGCTCTTTTACCATGGGAGGAAGTCAAAAAGCGGTAATAGCCGCTTTTTGACACCCTGAATACCTTGGACATCTTCTCTATGGAATGCTGGTTCCTTAGCTTTTTCATAATTCTGTATCTGCTTTTGACATTGATGAGAAGATGCCCATGGCTTTTTTTAGGATGTCTCTTTCCTCTTTTAAGATGCGATTCTCTTTTCTGAGTTTTCTCATATCTTCATCTTCTTTTTTTTGACTTGCCGTTTTGATAAGCTCTCCCTTTCGATTGAGTCCTAACCAGTAGCTAAGCGTTGATTTACCAATTCCTAAATCATGTGCCACGTCTTTGATTTTCATCCTTTCTTCTCTGACTAAACGAACTGCATTGGCTTTGAATTCTTCGTCAAATTTCTTCATTCTTTTAAACTCCTCATTTTCTTGAAAAGTCTATATCATATCCGTCCACTTTTTCGGGGCAAGGTCAATCAGATTGCCAGATGGGCGTGGTGCAAGATTTACAAAAGACGGTAAAGAGATGAAATGTTTTTTGGAGCCTAACTAAATATGGATAACAATACTTGGGAAATTATTATATCTTCTCCTTCAGATAGAGAAAACCTTGTTGCAGAAATTTGGTACAAAAACAGTTATTGGGCTGAAGTATCTGCAGAAATTCCTCATAATTATGTTATTCAGCTTTATAATAGGAGCAGTTTTAAATACTGGGAATTCCCCTATGAAGAGGCAATGAAAGTTCTTCAGGAAGCTAAAAATCGTCTAGCCAAATATCAACGAACACCAGAAGAACAAGCAGAATACGACGCAATGAAAAAAGAACAAGAAAACTGGAATCCGACTCCAGAAGAAACTGCAGAGTATGAACGTAAGATGGAAGAACAGCGTAAAAAGTATTATGGATGAACGTTTCCATGCAGAAATTCTCTAGAGCAAACGCTCATACTTACAGCATAAGAGTGGTCTTCCCCCTTATCTGCTAAGAAAGCCACTCTTTTTCTGCCACATGCGTATCCTTTTTCTTTGAGATCTACCCATATTTTCGGGCTGCCTGCTCTTGATTTATGTTCATGGAAAAGTACTTCGATTTCTCCTCCTAAGATCTTTTCTTCTTGGGCTCTTTTACCATGGGAGGAAGTCAAAAAGCGGTAATAGCCGCTTTTTGACACCCTGAATACCTTGGACATCTTCTCTATGGAATGCTGGTTCCTTAGCTTTTTCATAATTCTGTATCTGCTTTTGACATTGTTGAGAAGATGCCCATGGCTTTTTTTAGGATGTCTCTTTCCTCTTTTAAGATGCGATTCTCTTTTCTGAGTTTTCTCATATCTTCATCTTCTTTTTTTTGACTTGCCGTTTTGATAAGCTCTCCCTTTCGATTGAGTCCTAACCAGTAGCTAAGCGTTGATTTACCAATTCCTAAATCATGTGCCACGTCTTTGATTTTCATCCTTTCTTCTCTGACTAAACGAACTGCATTGGCTTTGAATTCTTCGTCAAATTTCTTCATTCTTTTAAACTCCTCATTTTCTTGAAAAGTCTATATCATATCCGTCCACTTTTTCGGGGCAAGGTCATGATTCTTTGCGAATGAGATAGGTGATTGCATTAGAAAACACCAAATAGACAAGAACTATCCAAAGAAGGGGGGTGATTTCTCCGAAGAACTGGTTTAAAAATCCGATGATTTTTGATGTAGGCATGCCCATGTTTTTCCCAATCAATCCTGCAATAAGCACGATAAAAACATACATAATCGTGTACCGAAAAAGGCGCTAATACCGATCGGTTACTTCGTTTTTTAAATCCTCGTAATCAGCTTCCATAGCATTAAGCTCCAATTAGGTGAAATATGACAGACCTTACAAGAAAAGGAAAAACCCTGCAAAAATTTCTTTTTTCTCCTGAGAAAACAACACACAAAATTTCAATTAGCTCAGGCAGATCAAAGACTTAATTTGATGACAAAATACACCCTATACCCTCGAACCCCAAAAAACGGCAAGATTTCGCAATTATTTGATTACTAATCATATAAGTGTTGTTTGCTGCAGTTTTGATTCCGCTTGAAGAGGCGCATAAACTTTTCCCTTTGTAGGGTTAAAAGAAAATGATCTTATGACGCATGTAAAATGATGTAAATCAATTTATTTAGAAAGTCTGAAACAAAAAATCTAAAGAGAAACATGCTAAATCATCTTTTATATAAAGAACAAGTCGGCGCTGCTTTTTGCCTTTGGATCCAACTGATGGCTTCAGAACAATCCTGAGAATTTTTCAAATAATTTGACTAAGCAATTCTCTATTCATTGGATGTTTGCACCAGAACCATTAAGAGCTCCAAGTCGCCTTAGCGGGTTTTTTGGTTTGAGCAATACAAACACAAAGGCAGAAACGCATCGGGCTAATACAGCTCAAATACAGAAGCCATTTTTTGGGAAAACTCTTATTTTTTCTCAAGAGTGAGGATTTTTTCTTCAGAAAGGCCCGTTGCCTTGGAAATTTGAGCAGGATCTAGCCCTTGCTTCAAAAGCGCTTGTGCGATCTCTAACTTCTCTTCCTGACGACCTTTTTCAAGCCCTTCTTCGCGTCCTTTTTCTTCATATTTCTTCAGGGTATTTGCTTCGATTCTCAGCCACTTGAGCTGACCCTCGTAAATTTCGCGCTCATCATCAGAAAAGTTCATGACGTTGAGCACATCAATCGCTTTTTTCACTGGAGCGTCATCTAAGGAAGCTGGTAATTTAGCTTTGCTAAGGAGATCATTTCTGAGCAGAAACGCAGACCAGAGGTCTAAGGCACTTTGAATTTTGGATCCAATATCTTCAAATTCTTTCCCTAGGCTGTCATTGAATTTCTTCAGTTCTATTGTATGAAGCTCCAATTCCTTAAAGTAATGGAGACCCGTTTCTTTTTCTGTGATATGGAAAGCATTGTGATACTTTTCAGAGTCCAAGATAGAGATGAAATTCAAAATGTGGATCCCTATGACTTTTTCTAAGGTTCCATAGTCATCTTTTTCTTTGAGCTGATCTGTATACAGCTTCGCCCAATAGTATAGAGCTCTTTTGTCGTAGTCAGCCTCATCGGCAATTTGAATTTCAATATTGAATTTCTTTCCGTGGTTTCCTTCGGCTTTGATGTCGAGGGTTGAGAGCTTGTCTTCTTTGAAATTCTTCTGATTATAGGGATTAAGCAGGGTTACATCGACAACCTGATCCTCCTCTCCTACGATAGAGTTAATCAAAGATATGAGCAGGTCTTTGTTGTCTTCGGTGCCAAATATTTTCTTGAAGGCTAGGTCTACCCGCGGATTGATTTTGTGTGACATGAAGTCCTCTTCCTTTCGAATTAGCTCCATTGTACTCTCCATAGAAAAACCTTTCAATGACTTTTCCCCTAAGCAATTTTAGTATTCAAAACCCTTCCAGGTCAGGAAATTATCACGGGTCGATTCTATATCTTTCTCAACAGTCCCTAAGTCTAGGCTACTTTTCGAGAAGAAATGACTTCCTTTTCGATTTTTTTCCCGCTTTTCTTGATAGCCGTTTTTAAATCAAAATCGGATTGCAAATTTAGCCAGAACTCTGGAGAAGTTCCAAAAAATTTTGCAAGGCGCAGGGCTGTGTCAGCCGTAATAGATCTTTGCTTGTTAATTATAGAATAGATTCTGTTAGGAGGAACAGAAAGATACTTAGATAAAGCGCTAGCAGATAAACTAGTTTTTTCAAGCTCCCCTTCAAGAATCTCTCCTGGATGTATTGGTCTCATTTTATTTGGCATTTTAATACCTCTCTCCTAATGATAATCTATAATTTCCACATCATGTGGTTCTTCTTCTGCCCAACGGAAACAAATCCTCCATTGCCTATTGATTCGAATACTATATTACCCCTTTAAAAGTTCGAATCTATTACTGGGCAGGTTTTTTAAGTCATTCAATGCTGTTGCCATATCTAGAATAAGAAGCCGATTTTCTGCCTGTCGAGCAAAAGACTTCCATTTCTTTACAGGTTTACCTTCATACAGAGCTTTTGCGTTCTTATCATTGAATAATCGAATCATTTCTTAATCTGAACATTTATGACGCATTACGTTAAACGTATTTTATGAGACGACTTAACTGTTTGATAATAAGGGGTAAGGTCAAACCTCTGGAGCCATTGACTCCACACTATCCTCCTCTTAGAAAAGCGATGATCTTGCTCAACAATATTATTCAGATACTTAACCTGCCTAAGCTCAGTCTCTATTGGAATGAGTCTTTGATTTTGAATAGCTTCGAATGCAGGAGGATATGCAGCATTTTTATCAACGCCGATAACTCTAGGAATACTGCAGTGACTATTGGAAAGCGTTTGTCTAAAAAATTTCTCAGCTGCAGATTTGTCTCGAGCTTGACTAAGCATCCAATCAAGAGTGTTCCCTTCAGAATCAACTGCTCTATAAAGGTAATGCCATTTCCCTTTGATCTTGATGTAGGTTTCATCCACTCTGTAAGAATTATTCGATGGTTTCAGGAATTTCTTAAGCCGTTTCTTAAACTCCACAGCATATTGATGAATCCACCTCATGATCATTGTGCGACAAACAGAAAGTCCTCGCTCTTGAAAAATCATAACTAAATCTCTGTAAGTCAATGGAAATTGACAATGCCAACGCATTCCCCAAAGAATGATTTCCCCGGAAAAAGGCTTCCATTTGAATGGGTTATCCTCGATATAAGAATCTCTCAATTGACAAATGAAAATTCGATTTTACAGAAGCTAAGCGTTTTTTGCACCAGAGCCGCGATTACTCCTAACAAAGCCATCAATGCCTTTACACTTGACATGCTTCCCTAAAAAGACGAGCTTGAGAGCTTTTGGAAAGCTGGATCTTTGCGGATGGGATCAAAGACTTCTTTGGATAGGGTCGATGTTAGATCATCGATCCCTCCCTTATGTGCAGCTTTAAGCCAGCCGATAGCAGGCTCAACCTTAGAGAGGGCAGCGCAGGCTTCGGCACTAGAAAGTGCGATGTGTGGATCAGGCAAGATTTGATAGGACGGTCCTGCAAGATCAACAACCAAAGGATAATCTTTTACTTCATATGCTGCGCGATGAAGGTGGATTTGCGACTCAGCGTTAAGATGCTTTTGAATGGGTTTCAAAAGGTCATAAACTGCTTGATAGTCGTGCTTTTCTGCTTTCAAGGCAGCGAGATACTGCGTTGTCAGGTTGAAGATTATCCCCTGCTTTGCTTTTTGCCTTACTTCTTCGAGCTTCGGTATCGCTTCTTCTCTCTGTTCTCGTAGCAAAAGATCCTCAATTTCTTTTAAAGCTCCTGTGAGATCTTCTCTTCGATCACTTTCTGTTACCATTTTGGACTTACGGTAAGTATCAAAGTTTTGAAATGCAAAGAGGAAGAAGATCGCCCCAACCAAAAAATACCCGACGAAGAAAAAGAATAGAGCACACACAACAGATAAAATGAGTCCCGTAAGGATTGCATATTTCAGCCCCTTAGCTCCAAAAATCGACTCGAGAACCACGCGGAGAAGTTGCCCCCCATCTAGAGGCATAACAGGAAGAAGATTCACAACAGTCCAGAAAAGGTTCACCCAGGTGAGGATTTTTACGGTATACAGTACATAAGGATTCTCAATAACGCCAGTAGACAAAATAAAGAAAGAGAGAAGAAAAAGAAGAAATCCAAATAGAGGACCGTTGAGAACAACTAAAAATTCACGCCACTCTTTGAGCCGTTTCCCTTCCGGGATCGTCAATCCCCCAAAAGCAATGAGCTGTATCCGGGGCTGCTGCCCAAAATAGCGGGAGGTGAGGGCATGGCCATATTCATGAACAAGAATCGAAACAAAGATCACCCCAATCCAGATAAGTGTCAGAATGAAAGGGTGTCCGCTTCCCGAACTGTTGATAAAGCCGATAATCCCAGCCGTCACCCAGAAAAAGGGAGAAATTTTTATTGGTATTTTCATTTTAAACCCAAGTAATCACCTATCTTTGCTTTAACATCAGAGACTTATAATGAATTTTTTTAGATTTCGACGCGCAAAGGGTTCTTCCCCTTGTAAGAAGAAAAATATAGAAAATCTCTAAGTATTTGGATGTTAGAGCGACAAAAAGCTTTATGTTTATTTGTTTTAGCATTTGATTTTAACACTACTCATAAATATTTATGCCTCTCAAAGTCAATTTGCTGACAAGTTTTTGCAACAGCATATCTATTTTGCTTTGCTCTTTACATAGAGAAAAACCCTTTGGCATCGCTCAGCTCATACCTGCACTACCACAAAAACTTGTCAGCAGAGATAGGTGATCACTTGGTTTCCATCGCTTTAAGGATTGTATCCCCAATATCCGCAGGAGACTCAGCAACATGAACACCTGCCTCACGCAACGCTTTCATCTTACCTTCAGCAGTCCCTTTTCCACCAGAAACAATCGCACCAGCATGCCCCATCCTTCTTCCGGGAGGCGCAGTGACTCCAGCGATAAACCCCCCAACAGGCTTACTGCAATGTGCTTTGATCCAAGCAGCAGCTTCCTCTTCAGCATTCCCTCCAATTTCACCAAGAAGAAGAATGCCGTGTGTGTCGGGGTCTTTTTCGAACTGCTTCAAAACATCGATAAAGTCTGTTCCGTTAAGTGGATCCCCTCCAATCCCGACACAACTCGACTGTCCCAAATCATTTTGGGTTGTTTGCCATACGGCTTCATAGGTCAGTGTTCCCGAGCGGGAAACAATTCCTATTTTTCCTTTTTTATGAATGTATCCTGGCATGATCCCGATTTTGCACTCATCGGGAGTAATCACTCCGGGGCAATTTGGACCAATCAGCCTAGACGTTTTTGAGTCTCGCATCACGCATGAAACTTCTAACATATCTCGTACTGGAATCCCTTCAGTAATACAGATAATGAGGGGAATTCCGGCATCTTCAGCTTCTAAAATCGAATTCGCTGCAAATGGGGGCGGCACAAAAACCATCGTAGCATCCGGATTCACCTTCTGCTTTGCTTCGTAAACTGTATCAAAAATCGGAACATCGAAAATCGATTGCCCCCCTTTTCCTGGAGTCACCCCTCCAACAAACTTCGATCCATACGCAATACACTGCTCAGTGTGAAACTGCCCAGACTTTCCTGTGATTCCTTGAGTGATGACCTTTGTGTCCTTACTGACCATAATCGCCATCTTATTTCCCTCCCTTCAGAGCTGCCACCGCTTTTTCCGCTGCGTCGGCCATTCCCTCTGCAGAGATAATCTTTAACTCCGACTCTTCTAGAGTTTTTCTTCCCAGCTCAACATTCGTTCCTTCCAAACGAACAATCAGAGGCACCTCAATATCAAGCTCTTTTGAAGCTGCAATGACCCCTTCTGCAATCGTTGCGCAGTTCATAATTCCTCCGAAGATATTCACTAAAATCGCTTTCACATTGGGATCAGAAAGAATGATTTTAAATCCGGCAGCCACCTTTTCTTTATCAGCCCCACCACCAACATCTAAAAAATTAGAGGGCTTGCCCCCATAGTGATGAATGATATCCATCGTTGACATCGCAAGACCAGCGCCATTGACCATACATCCAATATTCCCCTCAAGCGAAATATAAGCCAAATCGTACTTCTTAGCCGCAACTTCATTTTCAGAAACTTGCGAAGGATCATAAAAACTCGAGATCTCTTTTTGCCTAAACAGCGCGCTATCATCAACACTGAGTTTTGCATCAACGGCCCAAATATCCCCATCTCCCGTTTCTACTAAGGGATTGATTTCAAGGAGCGAAGCATCGGTATCAATAAAGGCTTTTGCTAAGGAAGCGGTAGCCCGCATCCCTAGCTTGGCAGTTTTTCCCTTCCAGCCCATAAAGTTTGCAAGGCGCAACAAATGGTAAGGCTTTACACTTCCATCCAGAGCAATTGGCAGTTTTAAGATTTTTTCTGGCGTCTTCTCTGCCACCTCTTCAATATCCATCCCCCCCTCAGGAGAGGCTATCAAGATCGGCATCGCATGATCCCGATCGATAATTGCACCTAAATAGTATTCCTTAGCAATATCAACAGGTTTAGTGATCAGAACCTTATGGGCAACAATCCCTTCAGTTCCTGTTTGATTGTTCACCATCTTCATCCCGATGAATTTTTTCGCCATTTCGACGATCTCATCTTTGTTTTTGGCAAACTTCACTCCCCCTGCTTTTCCCCGGCCGCCGGCATGCACCTGGATCTTCACCACTGCCTCTTGGAGTCCTAAATACTGAACGACTTGCTCCGCCTCAGCAGTCGTTGATGCCACCCCAAAATCTGGGATGGGCATATCGTACTGCTTTAAAATTTCTTTTGCTTGATATTCGTGGGTGTCCATCTTTGCTGCCTTTATACCGATATTGATTGGAATTTTTTTTTTACAAATGAAAAATGCTTCAATTTTGCTTCCATCGAAGCAGTCCTTGTTCGAAGACAGGGGCGATGCAGAGGAGAGAAAAAGAGGAGTGTTTTTCGCATGTAACGGTCATTTTTCACTTATTATCGGTATAATTCCTATATGTGATACCCTTGACTTTCGATCAACAAAAAATCTTGAGGCAACATGTTTGGTTTTTTAAAATCAGGGCTTAATAAAATTCGAAAGGCATTTTCCCGCACTCGATCAGTGCTCGGAGATCGCATCCGGGACCTTTTCCGCTCTCCCCTAGATGAAGAGACCCTAGAAGAGCTTGAGCAAATCCTTTATGAAGCCGACCTGGGAAGCACACTCGCCCTTGAGTTCGTTGAGCATGTGAGAAAAAGTGATAATCCGATCCGAGCCATGAAAAATCATGCCGAGGAGATTCTCCATAAATCCCCGTACGTCCAGGGAAAGAAACCCAAAGGGCCTCTTAAAGTCATCTTAGTCGTTGGGGTTAACGGCTCTGGAAAAACCACCTCCTGCGCAAAACTCGCAAGACTCTATAAACAGGAAGGGAAAAAAGTGATGCTTGCCGCTGGAGACACCTTCCGCGCCGCAGCCATTGAACAACTCAGCACCTGGGCCGACCGCCTAAAACTTGACTGTATTAAAGGTTCTCAAGGAGGAGATCCCTCCGCTATTATTTTTGATGCCCTCACCGCCGCCAAAGCACGCGGCCACGACGTCGTAATTGCTGATACCGCCGGCCGTCTCCAATCAAAAACCGATCTCATGAATGAACTCGCCAAAATCAAACGCGTCACCGAGAAAGTTGTCCCCGACGCCCCACATGAAATCTATCTCGTTCTTGATGCTTCTACTGGGCAAAACGCCCTCGACCAAGCTAAAATCTTCAACGAGTTCACTCCCCTCACAGGGCTCGTCCTCACAAAACTCGATGGCTCCGCCAAAGGAGGAATTATCCTCTCCATCTACCACCAAATGGGAATCCCCATCCGCTACATCGGGATCGGTGAAGGTGCTGAAGACTTTCTTCCCTTCGCTCCCGAGCCCTATGTTGATGCTCTCTTTACTTAAGACTCAAAATCTGGTTCTGGTGCAAAAAACGCTTTTCTCTATGGAAAAAGGCTTAATCAGCCTTATTTCCGTTTCATAAGATCAGGCTGCTATCCCAAACAGACCTTCTATAAACATTTTTTGAGATAAAGCATCTTTCCTTCCTACATCTTCTACTTGACCCTTACGAATCATATGCATGGACTCATGCCCTGCAATCGTTGCTTCTGCTGTTGCAAACCTCTGGAGCCATTGACTCCACACTATCCTCCTCTTAGAAAAGCGATGATCTTGCTCAACAATATTATTCAGATACTTAACCTGCCTAAGCTCAGTCTCTATTGGAATGAGTCTTTGATTTTGAATAGCTTCGAATGCAGGAGGATATGCAGCATTTTTATCAACGCCGATAACTCTAGGAATACTGCAGTGACTATTGGAAAGCGTTTGTCTAAAAAATTTCTCAGCTGCAGATTTGTCTCGAGCTTGACTAAGCATCCAATCAAGAGTGTTCCCTTCAGAATCAACTGCTCTATAAAGGTAATGCCATTTCCCTTTGATCTTGATGTAGGTTTCATCCACTCTGTAAGAATTATTCGATGGTTTCAGGAATTTCTTAAGCCGTTTCTTAAACTCCACAGCATATTGATGAATCCACCTCATGATTGTTGTGCGACAAACAGAAAGTCCTCGCTCTTGAAAAATCATAACTAAATCTCTGTAAGTCAATGAAAATTGACAATGCCAACGCATTCCCCAAAGAATGATTTCCCCGGAAAAAGGCTTCCATTTGAATGGGTTATCCTCGATATAAGAATCTCTCACCTAACACATGGAAAATTCAATTTTACAGAAGCCAAGCGTTTTTTGCACCAGAACCATATGGAAATTCTTTGATATGTGGTTGTAAATCTTTGACTAGATAACCGCTATCGATTAAGCTCTTATGGCATCTTGATCAAACTAGTAGCATGAGCAGATGCAGAATTTAACACATCTTAGACCACCGCAGGACCTCCGGCCTCCATCAAGTCCATCAGCAAGCTCCATAAGCTCCATCTCTAGTGACAAGTCATGCGGTTATAGTTCTGGATCTAGCTCACCATCGACATCTCCGCTACCAAGAGATTTACCATTAAGGCTCCCAAAGGCTAAATACCAAGAGTTGTTTAGTTCTGTAGATCCCTGGTATCCGAGCCCTCAACAGAGGATATCTGCCAATACACGGAACATCCAACGCCTGCATAGAGAAGTCAATAGGAAGATTCAAGAAAGTTATTTCTTTGTTTTGGGAAAGCAGCAGGAAGATGAGCGCTTTCAAAAGGTGTTTGTTGATTTCTTCCGTGAGATACGTGGTGTTAACAACTTAGCTAAAGAAGCATCTATTTTGTTAGCTGATCATTTTCGAGGCTATGCAGACGTGAGTGAAAAAGTCGAATACACCATAGATGCTGGAGACTTTTCAGATATCCACTGTACTTATCATCAACCAACAGAAGAAGTGATTCTTGAGCTCAAGAAGATCCTTGAAGAAGAGTATGGCCTGAAGGGGCAGCTTATAAAATCTCTGAATAAAGCAGGACAAAAGATTGGAGATGTATTTCAACTAGATACTCACGATACCTGTTTGCGAGAGTTTTCCATATTTCCTAGATTATTTCCCAAATGCATGAAAGCACTGAAGGAGATATTCAGCAGCCTATTGGTATCAGAGTGGTGACCTTGCCCCGAAAAAGTGGACGGATATGATATAGACTTTTCAAGAAAATGAGGAGTTTAAAAGAATGAAGAAATTTGACGAAGAATTCAAAGCCAATGCAGTTCGTTTAGTCAGAGAAGAAAGGATGAAAATCAAAGACGTGGCACATGATTTAGGAATTGGTAAATCAACGCTTAGCTACTGGTTAGGACTCAATCGAAAGGGAGAGCTTATCAAAACGGCAAGTCAAAAAAAAGAAGATGAAGATATGAGAAAACTCAGAAAAGAGAATCGCATCTTAAAAGAGGAAAGAGACATCCTAAAAAAAGCCATGGGCATCTTCTCATCAATGTCAAAAGCAGATACAGAATTATGAAAAAGCTAAGGAACCAGCATTCCATAGAGAAGATGTCCAAGGTATTCAGGGTGTCAAAAAGCGGCTATTACCGCTTTTTGACTTCCTCCCATGGTAAAAGAGCCCAAGAAGAAAAGATCTTAGAAGGAGAAATTGAAGTACTTTTTCATGAACATAAATCAAGAGCAGGCAGCCCGAAAATATGGGTAGATCTTAAAGAAAAAGGATACGCATGTGGCAGAAAAAGAGTGGCTAAGATCATGAAAAAGAAGGGGTTGTCAGCAAAAGTTCCTAAGAAATGGAAGGGAGTAAAAAGAGTTGTGGATCAAAAGAAACCCAACCTTCTTAAGCAGGATTTTCATGCCTCATCACAAAACTATAAGTGGGTCAGCGATATCACCTATATCCGCACAGGGAAAGGATGGGCATACTTGTGTGCGATCATGGACCTTTACTCCAGAAAAATCGTAAGTCACAATGTGAAATCACACATGAGACAAGAGGTTGTTGTTCAGGCATTAGAACAAGCAATGGTAAGAAGAAAAGGTTCAAAAAAAGGACTAATTTTTCATTCAGACCAAGGAGTACAATATGGGTCACAATCAGTTGAAAAGCTTCTTGAGCACAACGGAATCATAGGAAGTATGAGCAGCAAAGGAAGCTGCTATGACAATGCTGCAATGGAGAGTTTCTTTAGCACCTTGAAGAGAGAGTGTGTAAGAGGCAAGATTTACAAGGATGTGAAAGATGCTGAAAATGAAATATTTAACTACATAGAGTGTTATTACAATACTAAAAGAAGACACTCAACATTGGGATACGTAAGCCCAACAAAATTTGAAGAAAAGTGCCAAAAAAGCCTATATTAAAACCGTCCACAAAATCGGGGCAAGGTCATGGCTCAAGAAAGACATTGAAGAGGTTAAGATCTATCTCAAGCAATACCCCTCTAAAGAAAGCATCGAAAGACCAAGACTCACAAAGGAAGATCTCACTCGAGCGATAGCACTCTGGACAGCAGCAAAGCACTACGCTGAGCAGCAAAAGATACGAGATCATCAGCTCTCAAATAAACATAGAAACGAGCTAAAAGATGATCTATGTAGTGCCTTGATCTCTGGAGGGTTATCCTTTATAACGGGAGATCCAAGCTTAGTAATTGGACAAGCAGCAAAAACGGCAATGAACTCTTTTGGCAATACAATCGACCCTGAAGGAAAAGATCAGGCAGTGCAAGTCTTAAAGCTATTTGGAGGCTTTGGTCTTGGTAGCGCAATGGGAAGAAATTCCTGGGATCTAGGAACGGCTCTTGGTGTTGATCTTCTTGACCTAGCAACTCGAGCAGAAAAGACAGGAAAAGGAGAGTCTGCCTTAAGAAACCTTGGTGGATCTGTACTCAAAGGCGCATTAACGCAAGATAAGAAAAAGCTAGTCTGCCAAGCACTAGGTTTTAGCGTAGCTGAGGCTGTTAATCAGCTTCCTGAGACAGATGAGACAACGCCGCTTGACATACGCATCGCAAGAGCATTGATATCCAATGGAGATGTTCAAAGTCACTACATTAAGCAGTACGTTGACCAAAAGTTCAAGGAAGCTCCTAAACCAAAAGTTGACGGAGAACTTACTCCAGAAGAACAAGAAAAATACCCCAAGCAAGAACCAACCCTGGCAGACTTACAGCAGCAAGAAGACAGCAAGCAACATGCTCTAAAGATCCAAGCAGCACAAAATGAGCTCATACAAAAAGAAGCTGGTGTTGCAGAAGCAAATAAATACCTCAATGAGAAATTTGCAAAGTATCAAAAAGCCTGTGGTGCATTCAACTCTGCAACTAAGGAATTGAGCAAAGTCATCAAGGGAAACGAGAATCTATCAAAGGCGATAGAAGAAAGAGATGACGCCCAAAAGACACTAGATAGTCTACAAGGGATAGAGAGAATTCCAGTTCCAGAATCTAAACCTGAAAAGCCCAAGAAACCCAAAACAGTAGTAGGGAAAGCATGGAATTGGATAAAAGAAAACGTTGCAGTAAGCGGTGAAATATCTGCAACTAAGATGCCGCTGTATACCACGAATCCATCTACCTCTTCAGATAGATATGTGCCAAGAGAATTGTCTCAAGCCCCTCCACCTCCGAATAGACCACAGATAAGGGAGCCTAATGCAGGACAGTGGGAAAATGTTCAGGCGATGCAACAAGGCCAACTCTTCAACAAAAACATGCAATACCAAACGCCTGTTGTAGATAATAGCCCTAAAGCCCCCTTGAATTATCAAGCTTACTGGGGGCAAGGTCTGGCAAACAATGTGCAAGTGCCACCAATGGAGCTTAGAATGCTAGAGAGAACTGCAGATCTTCCTCGAGGAGATTCTCCTCAAAGACAGATTCAAATGGCTGGTTTTTCTGGATCTATGGAGTTTGCATTAATGGATGTAACTCTCCAGTCAAGGTCTGCTATGGATACTTTAAAGACGGTGAAAAGCGCTGCTGTTAACGACTTCACAAAAAGCATTCCAAAGGGTGGTGCTAAAATTCTCCGAGGCATCTGCAGCTTAATGCTTCCTGATATGTCTGACGTGTCCGGAGCTGAATGTCCAAAAGAACACTTTAAAAGGTTCTCCGCTAGCGCGCTATTGAAGTATGACAAGCTTGTACATATCAAGGGCCCTCATTCTTTCGGAGCAAGAGCTGGGGAGTTCGTTGGTGAGATGATTTCTTTTGGAGGTGTTGGAAAGGTCATAAGAGTCGCAGAAGGCATTAGCGTACTGGGCATGGCTTGTGAAGGCGGCGTAGTAGGCCTCGTTATGGCAGAATCTCATGACACCAATAAAGCAGCGGGGGTGGCCTTTGGTTTTGGTCTTGGTAGTGCAGCAGGTTCGATACCGAAAGCATTTAGAGCTTTAAAATCTATGAGCACTGTTAGTCCGCTGCAGGATAGAGCATTGAGCTTATCCATATCTAGGCATGAAGCAGGCATGCAGTTACTAGAAAATCATGTGCTAAGATCTGGTTTCACTGGTGATAAGACTGCGTTAAATCTTGCTAAAAGAAAACTCACATATATAAAACCCTTCGATATACCATACGTAAACAAGGGTCCAGAGCTTGAGTGGTGGAAAGTCTCTAGTGTAAGGGTTGATCAACTGAGAAATTTAGCTAGTAATCAAAAGAATTTGCATAAGCTTATTAGAAGAGAATTTGGATCACAGAATTTATCAGAGCTGCAAGTACGTAGAATCTTAGATTACTCCGGATTTAAGTCTTTTGAGAATCCAAGACATTTTCCTACTGAATATGTGACGCAATTTGCTAAAGAAAACGGTGGTATAATATTTAGAAAGCCTGGAACAACTGAGAAACAAAACGTTTTAATCAGGATATGTCCAGGTCTGCGTAAAGAAAACCCAGTAACTGCGATTATTGAGGGTAAGGTCGTAAAGGGCAACTGGAGGCAGGAAACGTTTTATGTGGTTCAGACAAAAGGAAAATTTAAGCTTACGACTGAAGGTGAATGGATTGATCCAAAAACTGTTCAAAATAAATCTAAAGAGGGATTAACTCATATCCCATTATCTGAATATAAATTTGTGGGGTGGGAATAATGATACCTAAGCCTAAAAAAATGACAGAGAGTCAAAAACGAGATACAATAGAATTCTATCCGCACTTCATATCTGAAAAAATCATAGAATTAAATACATACCCTGAAATCAATGACCAACCAAACACAAAAATTACCGATTTCTATCCTTTGTGTACAGAGATCTGGAAAATCTCCAACGCAGAATACCAAGAACGCTATTGGGTAAGGCAAGAGCCTCCTATGATGGGAGATAACTATATGGAGACCATTGGAGAATTTGTTTCATCTACTGAAGCTGTCTTAGATACAAGTGATTATGCTGTTGAAATGACTACCACGCAAAATAAGATGCTCCAGAGACTCTATACAATGATTGATGAATTCGAAGATGACCCAAGCACTCCCAGTGACCCAGGATACGGTCTAAATGACTCTGCAATTATTGCTGATCCAAAATGGCATAAGATACAAGCATACGCCAAGCTTGTATATGAGGAGATCACAGGAGACGACCTCGATGCATGGGAAAAGTCTCGCCCCCCAAGAGCTAAAAGGCCCAAGATAGATCAAAGAGACGCAACAACTGAAGAGATTCATGCAGAAGAAAAAAAAATCTATCCAGCATTCCTAATCGAACAATTCAAAAGCCGTCAGGATATTCCAGAAACGAGTCTTGAGCATTTCTTGATCAACGTGTACTTAGAGGTATGGACGATATCCAAACAAGAGTATCAAGAGCGCTTTTGGGTCAGAAAAGAATTTCCCCTATACGATGAAGAAAACTGCATGAAAACGTGCTCTAGGTATCTGTGTGATGTGTTAACCGTAATATATGGAATTGAAAACGATAAGATTGATGGAACAATGGAGCAGTGCAAAATTCTCAAGAATCTCTCTAAAATGATCGAAGACTTCAAAAAAGACCCTAATAGACCAAATGATCCAGGATATGGTATTAACGACGGTGAGATTATTGCTTACAAAAAATGGAAAGAAATCCAGTGGTATGCCAAGTCTGTCTATGAAGGGCTCACAGGAGAGAAAGCTTAGCTCTATAGTAAGCGCCATAATCGATCTATAAGAGAGATATAGCTAAAGTGACTTAAATTAGTTATAGGCAGTGCTCCTTGAAAAGTTTGTCTATTCCACATTGATATTTTCTTCGCTTAGACTTTGCCTGTGCCCACTTGTGTTCAATAGGGTTTAGATCAGGGGAATAGGGAGGAAGATATTCCAAGGTATGGCCTGCAGCCTGGATCTTCTCTTGCATAGATTTGCTTTTATGGAATGAAGCATTATCCATAACCAGAATACTGGCCTTGCCCCGATTTTGTGGACGGTTTTAATATAGGCTTTTTTGGTACTTTTCTTCAAATTTTGTTGGGCTTACGTATCCCAATGTTGAGTGTCTTCTTTTAGTATTGTAATAACACTCTATGTAGTTAAATATTTCATTTTCAGCATCTTTCACATCCTTGTAAATCTTGCCTCTTACACACTCTCTCTTCAAGGTGCTAAAGAAACTCTCCATTGCAGCATTGTCATAGCAGCTTCCTTTGCTGCTCATACTTCCTATGATTCCGTTGTGCTCAAGAAGCTTTTCAACTGATTGTGACCCATATTGTACTCCTTGGTCTGAATGAAAAATTAGTCCTTTTTTTGAACCTTTTCTTCTTACCATTGCTTGTTCTAATGCCTGAACAACAACCTCTTGTCTCATGTGTGATTTCACATTGTGACTTACGATTTTTCTGGAGTAAAGGTCCATGATCGCACACAAGTATGCCCATCCTTTCCCTGTGCGGATATAGGTGATATCGCTGACCCACTTATAGTTTTGTGATGAGGCATGAAAATCCTGCTTAAGAAGGTTGGGTTTCTTTTGATCCACAACTCTTTTTACTCCCTTCCATTTCTTAGGAACTTTTGCTGACAACCCCTTCTTTTTCATGATCTTAGCCACTCTTTTTCTGCCACATGCGTATCCTTTTTCTTTAAGATCTACCCATATTTTCGGGCTGCCTGCTCTTGATTTATGTTCATGGAAAAGTACTTCAATTTCTCCTTCTAAGATCTTTTCTTCTTGGGCTCTTTTACCATGGGAGGAAGTCAAAAAGCGGTAATAGCCGCTTTTTGACACCCTGAATACCTTGGACATCTTCTCTATGGAATGCTGGTTCCTTAGCTTTTTCATAATTCTGTATCTGCTTTTGACATTGATGAGAAGATGCCCATGGCTTTTTTTAGGATGTCTCTTTCCTCTTTTAAGATGCGATTCTCTTTTCTGAGTTTTCTCATATCTTCATCTTCTTTTTTTTGACTTGCCGTTTTGATAAGCTCTCCCTTTCGATTGAGTCCTAACCAGTAGCTAAGCGTTGATTTACCAATTCCTAAATCATGTGCCACGTCTTTGATTTTCATCCTTTCTTCTCTGACTAAACGAACTGCATTGGCTTTGAATTCTTCGTCAAATTTCTTCATTCTTTTAAACTCCTCATTTTCTTGAAAAGTCTATATCATATCCGTCCACTTTTTCGGGACAAGGTCAGTGGTTGTAAATCTTTGACTAGATAACCGCTATCGATTAAGCTCTTATGGCATCTTGATCAAACTAGTAGCATGAGCCGATGCAGAAGTTAACACATCTTAGACCACCGCAGGACCTCCGGCCTCCATCAAGTCCATCAGCAAGCTCCATAAGCTCCATCTCTAGTGACAAGTCATGCGGTTATAGTTCTGGATCTAGTTCTCCAGAAAACTCTCCTCCGGCAAGACATTTACCACTAAGACTTCCAGAAGCAAAGTATCAAGAGCTATTTGACTCTATAGATCCCTGGCACCCAAATCCCGAGCAAAGACTATCTGCCAATACACAGCACATGAAAACCCTGCAGACAACAATCAATAGGAAGATTCAAGAAAGTTATTTCTTTGTTTTGGGAAAGCAGCAGGAAGATGAGCGCTTTCAAAAGGTTTTTGTTGATTTCTTCCGTGAGATACGTGGTGTTAACAACTTAGCTAAAGAAGCATCTATTTTGTTAGCTGATCATTTTCGAGGCTATGCAGACGTGAGTGAAAAAGTCGAATACACCATAGATGCTGGAGACTTTTCAGATATCCACTGTACTTATCATCAACCAACAGAAGAAGTGATTCTTGAGCTCAAGAAGATCCTTGAAGAAGAGTATGGCCTGAAGGGGCAGCTTATAAAATCTCTGAATAAAGCAGGACAAAAGATTGGAGATGTATTTCAACTAGATACTCACGATACCTGTTTGCGAGAGTTTTCCATATTTCCTAGATTATTTCCCAAATGCATGAAAGCACTGAAGGAGATATTCAGCAGCCTATTGGTATCAGAGTGGCTCAAGAAAGACATTGAAGAGGTTAAGATCTATCTCAAGCAATACCCCTCTAAAGAAAGCATCGAAAGACCAAGACTCACAAAGGAAGATCTCACTCGAGCGATAGCACTCTGGACAGCAGCAAAGCACTACGCTGAGCAGCAAAAGATACGAGATCATCAGCTCTCAAATAAACATAGAAACGAGCTAAAAGATGATCTATGTAGTGCCTTGATCTCTGGAGGATTATCCTTTATAACGGGAGATCCAAGCTTAGTAATTGGACAAGCAGCAAAAACGGCAATGAACTCTTTTGGCAATACAATCGACCCTGAAGGAAAAGATCAGGCAGTGCAAGTCTTAAAGCTATTTGGAGGCTTTGGTCTTGGTAGCGCAATGGGAAGAAATTCCTGGGATCTAGGAACGGCTCTTGGTGTTGATCTTCTTGACCTAGCAACTCGAGCAGAAAAGACAGGAAAAGGAGAGTCTGCCTTAAGAAACCTTGGTGGATCTGTACTCAAAGGCGCATTAACGCAAGATAAGAAAAAGCTAGTCTGCCAAGTACTAGGTTTTAGCGTAGCTGAGGCTGTTAATCAGCTTCCTGAGACAGATGAGACAACGCCGCTTGACATACGCATCGCAAGAGCATTGATATCCAATGGAGATGTTCAAAGTCACTACATTAAGCAGTACGTTGACCAAAAGTTCAAGGAAGCTCCTAAACCAAAAGTTGGCGGAGAACTTACTCCAGAAGAACAAGAAAAATACCCCAAGCAAGAACCAACTCTGGCAGACTTACAGCAGCAAGAAGACAGCAAGCAACATGCTCTAAAGATCCAAGCAGCACAAAATGAGCTCATACAAAAAGAAGCTGGTGTTGCAGAAGCAAATAAATACCTCAATGAGAAATTTGCAAAGTATCAAAAAGCCTGTGGTGCATTCAACTCTGCAACTAAGGAATTGAGCAAAGTCATCAAGGGAAACGAGAATCTATCAAAGGCGATAGAAGAAAGAGATGACGCCCAAAAGACACTAGATAGTCTACAAGGGATAGAGAGAATTCCAGTTCCAGAATCTAAACCTGAAAAGCCCAAGAAACCCAAAACAGTAGTAGGGAAAGCATGGAATTGGATAAAAGAAAACGTTGCAGTAAGCGGTGAAATATCTGCAACTAAGATGCCGCTGTATACCACGAATCCATCTACCTCTTCAGATAGATATGTGCCAAGAGAATTGTCTCAAGCCCCTCCATCTCCGAATAGACCACAGATAAGGGAGCCTAATGCAGGACAGTGGGAGAATGTTCAGGCGATGCAACAAGGCCAACTCTTCAACAAAAACATGCAATACCAAACGCCTGTTGTAGATAATAGCCCTAAAGCCCCCTTGAACTATCAAGCTTACTGGGGGCAAGGTCTGGCAAACAATGTGCAAGTGCCACCAATGAAGCTTAGAATGCTAGAGAGACCTGCAGATCTTCCTCGAGGAGATTCTCCTCAAAGACAGATTCAAATGGCTGGTTTTTCTGGATCTATGGAGTTTGCATTAATGGATGTAACTCTCCAGTCAAGGTCTGCTATGGATGCTTTAAAGACGGTGAAAAGCGCTGCTGTTAACGACTTCACAAAAAGCATTCCAAAGGGTGGTGCTAAAATTCTCCGAGGCATCTGCAGCTTAATGCTTCCTGATATGTCTGACGTGTCCGGAGCTGAATGTCCAAAAGAACACTTTAAAAGATTCTCCGCTAGCGCGCTATTGAAGTATGACAAGCTTGTACATATCAAGGACCCTCATTCTTTCGGAGCAAGAGCTGGGGAGTTCGT
This sequence comes from Candidatus Neptunochlamydia sp. REUL1, assembly GCF_963457595.1. Lineage (GTDB taxonomy): Bacteria > Chlamydiota > Chlamydiia > Chlamydiales > Simkaniaceae > Neptunichlamydia. The sequence continues at coordinate 1,905,130 of NZ_OY735137.1, read as the reverse complement.
TGGTGAAATGATTTCTTTTGGAGGTGTTGGAAAGGTCATAAGAGTCGCAGAAGGCATTAGCGTACTGGGCATGGCTTGTGAAGGCGGCGTAGTAGGCCTCGTTATGGCAGAAGCTCATGACACCAATAAAGCAGCTGGGGTGGCCTTTGGTTTTGGTTTTGGTGGTGCAGCAGGTTCGATACCGAAAGCATTTAGAGCTTTAAAATCTATGAGCACTGTTAGTCCACTACAGGACAGGGCACTGTCCACGGTAGCCTTTAGGCATGAAGTGGGTAGGCAGTTGATAGAGAACCGCATACTACGATGTAGTTTTGTTAGTGATAAGACTGCGTTAAATCTTGCTAAAAGAAAACTCACATATATAAAACCCTTCGATATACCATACGTAAACAAGGGCCCAGAGCTTGAGTGGTGGAAAGTTGCAAGCCCTAAAATAGATGCTCTTAAGCGAGTAGTTTCCGATAAGAAAGAACTATACAAAGTTGTTAGAAAAGAGTTTGCAAGTGACAGTCTATCAGAGATGAAGATACGCAGAGTGCTTGATTATTCTGGGTTCAAGACTTTTGAGAATCCAAAGCTCTTTCCCACTGAATATGTGGCGGAATTTGCAAAGAAGAATGCAGGTATTGTTTTTAGAAAGCCTGGGACTGTATACGAAGAAAACATTTTAATCAGGATATGCCCAGGTCTTCGCAAAGAGAATCCAGTGACTGCAATTATTGAGGGTAAACAGATGAATGGTACTATGAGACAGCAGACCCATTATGTGGTTCAGTGCAGAGGAGATCAGTGCTTAACAAAAGATGGTTTCTGGATTCATAAAAAAGAAAGTCCAGAGCTTATTCACATACCTTTAGAAAACTATCAATTCAAGGGATGGTAGCTTTATGACACCTGAGAACCTAGATGAAAAGTACGAGAGAATGTATGCAGAGAATGAGAAGATATTTCCTCGATTCATCAATCAACAAAGCCGAGAACTTAGAAAATACCCTGAACTAAATGATCAGCCAAGAACAAAAATCGCAGACTTTCGAAATTTGACCGTAGAAATCTGGAAAATCTCCAATGCAGAATACCAAGAACGATTCTGGGTAAGGCAGGAGCCTCCTATGATGGGAGATAACTATATGGAAACCCTAGAGACTTTTCTGTCCGATGGAGAAGCTGTTCTTCTGGCGAATGATGCTGGAAGAGTTTCTATGACTGCTAAGCAACGCGAAATGCTACAGAGACTATACACGATGGTAGATGATTTTGATGGAGATCCGACTGTACCAGACGACCCAGGATACGGTCTAAATGACTCTGCAATTATTGCTGATCCAAAATGGCATAAGATACAAGCATACGCCAAGCTTGTATATGAGGAGATCACAGGAGACGACCTCGATGAATGGGAAAAGTCTCGCCCTCCAAGAGCTAAAAGGCCCAAGATAGATCAAAGAGACGCAACAACTGAAGAGATTCATGCAGAAGAAAAAAAGATCTACCCAAGTTTTCTTATTGAGCAATTCAAAAGCCGTCAGGATATTCCAGAAACGAGTCTTGAGCATTTCTTGATCAACGTGTACTTAGAGGTATGGACGATATCCAAACAAGAGTATCAAGAGCGCTTTTGGGTCAGAAAAGAATTCCCCCTATACGATGAAGAAAACTGCATGAAAACGTGCTCTAGGTATCTGTGTGATGTAATAACAGTCATACATGGTGCTGAAGATAACAAGCTTGAAGTGACAAATAAGCAATGCAAGGTGCTCAAGAAGCTCTCTGAAATGATCGAAGACTTCAAAAAGGACCCTAATAGACCCAATGACCCAGGATATGGAATCAACGATGGTGAGCTTATCGAATGTAAGCAGTGGCAAGAGATTCGAGACTATGCTAAGCTCGTATATGAAGTAATTACAAAACCCTAAAAATCGACCTCCATATTTGCGTTCTAGATAGTGTCGTCAAGAAATTTTGAATTTGATATACTTTGCTGTCTTATACCAATGCAACAAAGGAATTTTCTATGGGAAAAGCATCGCATCGTCGCCACGATATTTCAGATAAAGTCTGGGAATTGTTAGCTCCTCACCTGCCAGGTCGAAAAGGGGGTTGGGGCGCCGTAGCAAAAGATAACCGTCTGTTCATTAACGCTGTTTTCTGGATTCTTCGAACAGGCTCTCCTTGGAGAGACTTACCACCTGATTATGGAGATTGGAAAAACACTCACCGTCGCTTCTGTCGTTGGCGGGATGCTAGAATTTGGGAAGCGTTCCTTGAATGTTTAGTGGAAGATCCTGACTATGAATGGCTCATGATAGATGGGAGCCATATTAAGGTGCACCCTCATGCATCGGGAGCTAAAGGCGGTAATCAAGACATGAGTCGGACAAAAGGGGGCTTAACACAAAAATACACTTGGCCGTGAATGCGCATGGTATGCCAGTCCGAATTGTTGTTGTGCAAGGTACCACTCATGACAGCACTCAAGCAAGTTTCTTGATCCAAGATATTTCAGCAGAACATTTGCTCGCCGATAAAGCTTATGATAGTGACGCAATTATATTGCAAGCCGAGAGTCAAGGCATAAATCCAGTCATTCCTCTGAGGTCAAATCGCAAAAAATGGAGAGAATTTGATAAAGAACTATATAAGCTTCGACACCTTGTAGAAAATGCTTTTCTCCAACTAAAACGATGGCGTGGAATAGCCACTCGATATGCCAAAAATACAGCTTCATTCATAGCTGCAGTGCAAATCCGTTGTATCGCTCTTTGGGCTTCTATCTCATGACGACACCATCTAGAGCAAATCAAGAAAACCCTTGAGATTATATTTGATAGTCCCAATCTGCGAATTTTTGTAATGCTTACGATTGTGATATTCTTTATGCACTTCGGACACATCATCTTTGACCCCATCAAAAAATATTTAAAATTTACATTGGATAGAATATGGGAATTCTTTGATATGTGGTTGTAAATCTTTGACTAGATAACCGCTATCGATTAAGCTCTTATGGCATCTTGATCAAACTAGTAGCATGAGCCGATGCAGAAGTTAACACATCTTAGAGTCCCTCAGAACCTCCCTCCTCCTTCCAGCTCCTCAGCAAGCTCCATCTCTAGTGACAAGTCATGCGGTTATAGTTCTGCATCTAGTTCTCCAGAAAACTCTCCTCCGGCAAGACATTTACCACTAAGACTTCCAGAAGCAAAGTATCAAGAGCTATTTGACTCTATAGATCCCTGGCACCCAAATCCCGAGCAAAGACTATCTGCCAATACACAGCACATGAAAACCCTGCAGACAACAATCAATAGGAAGATTCAAGAAAGTTATTTCTTTGTTTTGGGAAAGCAGCAGGAAGATGAGCGCTTTCAAAAGGTGTTTGTTGATTTCTTCCGTGAGATACGTGGTGTTAACAACTTAGCTAAAGAAGCATCTATTTTGTTAGCTGATCATTTTCGAGGCTATGCAGACGTGAGTGAAAAAGTCGAATACACCATAGATGCTGGAGACTTTTCAGATATCCACTGTACTTATCATCAACCAACAGAAGAAGTGATTCTTGAGCTCAAGAAGATCCTTGAAGAAGAGTATGGCCTGAAGGGGCAGCTTATAAAATCTCTGAATAAAGCAGGACAAAAGATTGGAGATGTATTTCAACTAGATACTCACGATACCTGTTTGCGAGAGTTTCCCATATTTCCTAGATTATTTCCCAAATGCATGAAAGCACTGAAGGAGATATTCAGCAGCCTATTGGTATCAGAGTGGCTCAAGAAAGACATTGAAGAGGTTAAGATCTATCTCAAGCAATCCCCCTCTAAAGAAAGCATCGAAAGACCAAGACTCACAAAGGAAGATCTCACTCGAGCGATAGCACTCTGGACAGCAGCAAAGCACTACGCTGAGCAGCAAAAGATACGAGATCATCAGCTCTCAAATAAACATAGAAACGAGCTAAAAGATGATCTATGTAGTGCCTTGATCTCTGGAGGGTTATCCTTTATAACGGGAGATCCAAGCTTAGTAATTGGACAAGCAGCAAAAACGGCAATGAACTCTTTTGGCAATACAATCGACCCTGAAGGAAAAGATCAGGCAGTGCAAGTCTTAAAGCTATTTGGAGGCTTTGGTCTTGGTAGCGCAATGGGAAGAAATTCCTGGGATCTAGGAACGGCTCTTGGTGTTGATCTTCTTGACCTAGCAACTCGAGCAGAAAAGACAGGAAAAGGAGAGTCTGCCTTAAGAAACCTTGGTGGATCTGTACTCAAAGGCGCATTAACGCAAGATAAGAAAAAGCTAGTCTGCCAAGTACTAGGTTTTAGCGTAGCTGAGGCTGTTAATCAGCTTCCTGAGACAGATGAGACAACGCCGCTTGACATACGCATCGCAAGAGCATTGATATCCAATGGAGATGTTCAAAGTCACTACATTAAGCAGTACGTTGACCAAAAGTTCAAGGAAGCTCCTAAACCAAAAGTTGACGGAGAACTTACTCCAGAAGAACAAGAAAAATACCCCAAGCAAGAACCAACTCTGGCAGACTTACAGCAGCAAGAAGACAGCAAGCAACATGCTCTAAAGATCCAAGCAGCACAAAATGAGCTCATACAAAAAGAAGCTGGTGTTGCAGAAGCAAATAAATACCTCAATGAGAAATTTGCAAAGTATCAAAAAGCCTGTGGTGCATTCAACTCTGCAACTAAGGAATTGAGCAAAGTCATCAAGGGAAACGAGAATCTATCAAAGGCGATAGAAGAAAGAGATGACGCCCAAAAGACACTAGATAGTCTACAAGGGATAGAGAGAATTCCAGTTCCAGAATCTAAACCTGAAAAGCCCAGGAAACCCAAAACAGTAGTAGGGAAAGCATGGAATTGGATAAAAGAAAACGTTGCAGTAAGCGGTGAAATATCTGCAACTAAGATGCCGCTGTATACCACGAATCCATCTACCTCTTCAGATAGATATGTGCCAAGAGAATTGTCTCAAGCCCCTCCATCTCCGAATAGACCACAGATAAGGGAGCCTAATGCAGGACAGTGGGAGAATGTTCAGGCGATGCAACAAGGCCAACTCTTCAACAAAAACATGCAATACCAAACGCCTGTTGTAGATAATAGCCCTAAAGCCCCCTTGAACTATCAAGCTTACTGGAGACAAGGTCTGGCAAACAATGTGCAAGTGCCACCAATGGAGCTTAGAAATCTTGGGAGGAGTAATCCTGTAGATATAAGACCAGCGCATAATAGACCACTTCAAATGGCAGGTTTTGTTCCCTTCGTTATCAGCAAAGTTGTTCCAGAGCAGACTCAAAGAAATGTAGAAACTTGGGTTAAAGGATACGTCCAACAATGGAAAGAGAACCCACTCAGGGCTAAAAGAGATGCAGATATTTGTTTGCTTATAGGCGCTAAAAAAACCATTGTATTTGCGATTCAAGCTTTTGAGCAGCCAAGCTTAAAGACTAAACCCCATACCTTTGGATTGATGGAGGTTTCGAATAGACTCGACAATTGGGTTGCTAAGAAGGTCAACCTAGATCTAGGTTCCCCCAACGCTCAAATGAGTATGTTTGTTGGAGAAATTGCTGTGCCGCTTCCTTTGCTTGGTGGATGCAAGCCCTGCATGAAGTTAGGTCAAGAAGCATTTGCTTTCATGAGACAATCTACCAAACATCTGAAGCCTAATCCGTTATTAGATAGAGCACTTTTGAATCCGACGGGGTTTGAAAAAGAACTAAGGACTATTGAAGCACTACAGAATCCTGCTTACCACAGTGGAATCGGAAATCCTTGGAGTGAAATGCTTCCGATATATCCTAAGGGATTCTTTAAGAGAAATATTGCGAAAGTTGAGTCCAAGGCGATTCAAGCGGCAAAAGGTGTGAATAGAAGTAATAATTATCAGTTTGTAACATGGGTTGAAAAGGGTGAGACTAAAGCAGTCTCTATAGGAGAAATGAGTCACTCTGGGACTTTTCATGATAGGAGTGGACTGAGTAAAGCAGGAAGAGCTCTAGATAAAAAAGCAGGTAGGGTTGATTCAGTATTTCCGAAGCCTAAAGGAACACCACATGAAATTAACATGCATGGTCAAAGAGTGCTTGATGAGATATTGAATCATCCTGAAAAAAAGGTTTTTTTTTAAAAAGTAGAAACTTTGAACTATGAAGAATGCATAGATATTTTATTGCCTGATGGGCGTGGAGCAAGATTTACAAAAGATGGTAAAAAGATGATTGGACTATTGGAGCCAAAAAGATGAGAGAAGACTTCTGGGAAATAATTCTTTCCGATCCTCCAGATAAAGAGGAGCCAGTTGCTGAAATTTATTACAAAAACGAGCAGTGTTTTGAGATCAACTATGAAGATTACGGATTTTTTGTTACTAAATTTTACAATAAAAGAGATGCTAACTACTGGGAATTCCCTTATGAAGAATCGATAGAGGTCCTTCAAGAAGCCAAAGATCACCTAGCTAAGCTCAAAAGAACCCCAGAACAACAAGCGGAATACGACGCTATGAAAAAAGAGCTTGAAAACTGGAATCCCACTCCAGAGGAAACAGCAGAGTATGAACGTAAGATGGAAGAACAGCGTAAAAAGTATTATGGATGAACATTTCCATGCAGAAATCGTCTAGAGCAAATGGAGCTCAGGATACTAGAACGAACTGTAGATCTTCCTAGAGGAGATTCTCCTCAAAGACAGATTCAAATGGCAGGTTTTTCTGGATCTATGGAGTTTGCATTAATCGATGTAACTCTCCAGTCAAGGTCTGCTATGGATGCTTTAAAGACGGTGAAAAGCGCTGCTGTTAACGACTTCACAAAAAGCATTCCAAAGGGTGGTGCTAAAATTCTCCGAGGCATCTGCAGCTTAATGCTTCCTGATATGTCTGACGTGTCCGGAGCTGAATGTCCAAAAGAACACTTTAAAAGATTCTCGGCTAGCGCGCTATTGAAGTATGACAATCTTGTACATATCAAGGACCCTCATTCTTTCGGAGCAAGAGCTGGGGAGTTCGTTGGTGAAATGATTTCTTTTGGAGGTGTTGGAAAGGTCATAAGAGTCGCAGAAGGCATTAGCGTACTGGGCATGGCTTGTGAAGGCGGCGTAGTAGGCCTCGTTATGGCAGAAGCTCATGACACCAATAAAGCAGCTGGGGTGGCCTTTGGTTTTGGTTTTGGTGGTGCAGCAGGTTCGATACCGAAAGCATTTAGAGCTTTAAAATCTATGAGCACTGTTAGTCCACTACAGGACAGGGCACTGTCCACGGTAGCCTTTAGGCATGAAGTGGGTAGGCAGTTGATAGAGAACCGCATACTACGATGTAGTTTTGTTAGTGATAAGACTGCGTTAAATCTTGCTAAAAGAAAACTCACATATATAAAACCCTTCGATATACCATACGTAAACAAGGGCCCAGAGCTTGAGTGGTGGAAAGTTGCTAGCCCTAAAATAGATGCTCTTAAGCGAGTAGTTTCCGATAAGAAAGAACTATACAAAGTTGTTAGAAAAGAGTTTTCAGGTGATAACCTCTCAGAGTTACAAATACGTAGGGTTTTAGATTATTCTGGATTCAAGACTTTTGAGAATCCAAAGCTCTTTCCCACTGAATATGTAGCGGAATTTGCAGATAAAAATGGCGGTATAATATTTAGAAAGCCTGGAACAAGTAATCCACAAAACCTCCTGATCAGAATCTGCCCTGGTCTACGCAAAGAGAATCCAGTGACTGCGATTATTGAGGGGAAGCAAATGAATGGAATACTGAGACAACAAACTCATTATGTGGTTCAGTGTAAGAATAATAAATTCTTAACCACAGATGGTAAATGGATAACAAAACCAGATGAAACAACCCATATTCAATTAACTGAGTATCAATTTAGGGGATGGGAATAATGATACCTGAAGAGATAGAAAATGAAGCAAGAGATCTTAGGGAAGATAAAAGCATATATCCTCTATTTCTTGTAGACGAGTTTAGAAAGGCGAGAGAAGAAACACGCACAGAAAAAGAAACAGGAAAAAGCATTCCTTACAACCCAACTAAAATCACCGATTTTTTACAGCTCATTCGCACTACATGGGTCATCTCCAATGCAGAATACCAAGAGCGCTTCTGGGTAAGGCAAGAGCCTCCTATGATGGGAGATAACTATATGGAAACGCTTTCGACCTTTTTCCCACATGCCCGTGCTGTTTTAGATACCAGTGACTATACGATTGAAATGACAGCTAAGCAACGAGAAGTGCTACAGAGACTATACACGATGGTAGATGATTTTGATGGAGATCCGACTGTACCAGACGACCCAGGATACGGTCTAAATGACTCTGCAATTATTGCTGATCCAAAATGGCATAAGATACAAGCATACGCCAAGCTCGTCTATGAGGAGATCACAGGAGACGACCTCGATGCATGGGAAAAGTCTCGCCCCCCAAGAGAAAAACGTCCAGAGATAAAGCAAAGAGACGCTACACCAGAAGAGATTCATGCAGAAGAAAAAAAGATCTACCCAAGTTTCCTTATTGAGCAATTCAAAAGACGCCAGCATATCCCTGAGACGAGTCTTGAGCACTGCCTGATCAACGTGTATTTAGAAATCTGGACGATATCCAAACAAGAGTATCAAGAGCGCTTTTGGGTGAGGAAAGAGTTTCCCCTATACGACGAGGAAAACTGCATGAAAACGTGCTCTAGGTATCTATGTGATGTAATAACAGTCATACATGGTGCTGAAGATAACAAGCTTGATGTGACAAATAAGCAATGCAAGGTGCTCAAGAAGCTCTCTAAAATGATCGAAGACTTCAAAAAGGATCCTAATAGACCCAATAACCCAGGGTATGGTATTAACGACGGTGAGATTATTGCTTACAAAAAATGGAAAGAAATCCAGTGGTATGCCAAGTCTGTCTATGAAGAACTCACAGGAGAGAAAGCTTAGCTCTATAGTAAGCGCCATAATCGATCTATAAGAGCCTATCTTGTTTAAGGCAGCGTCATCCTATGGCTATATAAAAATAAAGCGCTTATATTTAGCGTGATATTTGCTAATCAAACAGTTTTCAAGTTTTATGCAAGCTATGACCTTGCCCCGAAAAAGTGGACGGATATGATATAGACTTTTCAAGAAAATGAGGAGTTTAAAAGAATGAAGAAATTTGACGAAGAATTCAAAGCCAATGCAGTTTGTTTAGTCAGAGAAGAAAGGATGAAAATCAAAGACGTGGCACATGATTTAGGAATTGGTAAATCAACGCTTAGCTACTGGTTAGGACTCAATCGAAAGGGAGAGCTTATCAAAACGGCAAGTCAAAAAAAAGAAGATGAAGATATGAGAAAACTCAGAAAAGAGAATCGCATCTTAAAAGAGGAAAGAGACATCCTAAAAAAAGCCATGGGCATCTTCTCATCAATGTCAAAAGCAGATACAGTCCCAATATGGGAATTCTTTGATATGTGGTTGTAAATCTTTGACTAGATAACCGCTATCGATTAAGCTCTTATGGCATCTTGATCAAACTAGTAGCATGAGCCGATGCAGAAGTTAACACATCTTAGACCACCGCAGGACCTCCCTCCTCCATCAAGTCCATCAGTAAGCTCCATAAGCTCCATCTCTAGTGACAAATCATGCGGTTATAGCTCTGCATCTAGTTCTCCAGAAAACTCTCCTCCAGCAAGAGATTTGCCCTTAAGGCTACCAAAGGCTAAATACCAAGAGTTGTTTAGTTCTGTAGATCCCTGGTATCCGAGCCCTCAACAGAGGATATCTGCCAATACACGGAACATCCAACGCCTGCATAGAGAAGTTAATAGGAAGATTCAAGTCTTGAAAGATGGTTAGGAAACAATCCCAGCTCTAGTAATAGTGACCGGGCTGCTGCAGAAAACATTATTAAAGATCTTTATAATGCTTTAGGGAGGTGAAGGAGTGGAAGAGATCACAGAAAAAAAATGCATAGAACTAACGAAGAAAAGATTTCCAAAGTTCCTTCCATATTGGTCGTCCTATATTAGAGATTTCGGTCCAGATTTGGGTATTACTATTCAGATGATACCATTAGAAGAATACACAGTAGACACAATAAAAGCTCATAGTGAGCGAGAGATTAAAGAAATTTTCGACTTTGTAGAATTTTTGCTAACCAAAGGAAATCAATCTGTCCAAACTGCGATAACAACTTCATACTTAGAATCTTTAATGATTTTAGACCCAGATGAAATTAAGTTTAGATGGTTCGTTAAATTTCTAGGACCACATACTCTTGAATATTGTAGAGCCTGGGATAAATTTACCGGAGTTAGAACGGACGGTCTTTGGGATGAAGAGGTTATTTAACCAGGTAAAAGCAAAAAAAGTTAAGAATCTCTAGAGTGGGTCTCATACTTTCGCTATAAGAGCCTATCTTCTGCTTCCTGGTATGATCTTATGGCTATATAAAAATAAAGCGCTTATATTTAGCGTGATATTTGCTAATCAAACCCAAAAAGGTAAAACATGGACATATTTGTAAAAGGACTAGCAGAAAGCGTGACTTCGTCTCAGCTCAAAGAACTCTTCAGCATGTACGGCAAGGTGTTATCATCTAGAATCATCGTAGATCATGAAACGCAAGTATCTCGAGGCTTTGGGTTCGTTAAGATGCCGATAGAGCCTGAAGCAAAACTCGCTATGAGAAGAATTAGCGGCTCAGAGCTTGAGGGAAATATTCTCACAGCTAAGGTTGAGAACCCTGGAAACTTTAATAGTCCTAGAGATTCTATTTTGCCAAGGAGCTTCAAGCCTCCAAAGGAACTATCCTCTAGAGTAGCTTTCAAAGATTATAATTAGAGAGTAAATAGCAATAGCTGGCTGCTGTTTTCTGGGCATTCGTGAAGGAATAAGTCTTTTTGATCCGGAAGGGTCAAGGACTCCTGAAGTTTCTGAAGCATTTCATTATCAGTTAGCATACTAGAGGCTCAGTTCTCCTTGGGTTCTTCGTCTTTACTTTCCTCAAAGTGAAATACCTTCTTAGGAACCAAAGGAAGTGCAATCTCACAGGTCAAATTTTGTAATAATATAGGTCGGCAATTATTGAGGCTGTTTAGAACCAAAGAGACTCAAAAAATCGTCAACGCTCAAGCCAAATATGATCCATACTTTAAACCGCCTCCGTGGAGAGGATTCAGCAACCCTCATTTATCAAGGAAAAAGCGACCAATTTAAAGGCATCACTATTGCCAATTTTTATGACTATCTCGGTTGAGGCCCAACTTTCTCAATTAGAAATTATAGAGGGATAATCCCCCTTTACACATAGCTGCAAAAACACTAAGATCTCAATTGAGAACAGTTGGGGTCTTTTTTATGATTATTGTACTTATGGGTGTTTCAGGCTGCGGAAAATCTGTGATCGGGCAGGCGCTTTCTAAGGCGCTTGATATCCCTTTCTATGATGCCGATGACTTCCACTCCGAAGATAATAAAAGGAAGATGAAAGAAGGGACTCCCCTCACAGATCGTGACCGGAAGCCTTGGCTCAAAACTCTCGCTGATTTCATGAGTACCCACGGAGAAATGATCCTCGCCTGCTCGGCGCTCAAACATTCTTATCGCCGCATCCTTTGTTTTTCCCCAGAAGTCCGATTCGTCTACCTCAAGGGAACCTACCCTCTTATCCGCACGCGCCTTGAAGAGCGCAAGGGGCACTTCTTTAACCCAGATCTTCTAGACTCGCAATTCGCCACGCTAGAAGAACCACGCAATGCGATCACAGTTGATATTACGCCACCCATTGCCGACATTGTTAAAGCGATAAAGGAAGCTATTCTCTAGGGCGTGTCCCTAGGTATTTTTCATAAATATAAAATTCAAACTTGCATTGAGTTTAGGGATAATAGTAAGATGCGCACATGCGCTTTTTACTAAGTAAACTTAATTTCTTGGAGGCAACAGGTGAGTTTGTATTCCTCATCTGGAATGTCACCGTGGCTACATTCAAGCGTCCCCCAAATTGGGCCCTTATTCGTGAACAGCTCTATAACATCGGAGTCCTCTCTCTTCCTGTTGTTGCGATGACGGGGTTCTCAACAGGGCTTGTTTTAGCTGCCCAATCCTTTTTTCAGCTTAGTGATAAAGGCCTTGCTGGTGCAACAGGGCTCATGGTTGGAAAAGCAATGATTACTGAGCTTGGTCCAGTCCTTACTGCCTTTATGGTGACTGGGCGCGTCGGTGCAGCGATGTGCGCCGAGCTAGGAACAATGCGTGTTACAGAACAGGTCGATGCTCTCGAAACCATGGCTGTTGATCCTAATCGCTACCTTGTTGCTCCCCGCTTTATTTCTGGAATGGTGATGATGCCACTCCTTACCGTTTTTAGTATTTTTATGGGGATTTTTGGCGGATATTTGATTTCAGTATTTTACTTCAAAATGCCTCCAACGACGTATTTCGATCCCATGCCGATCTATATCACCAACTTTGATCTCCTGATCGGTATCGTAAAGGCTTTTGTATTCGGAGTTTTAATTGTAACAATCTCCTGCTTCAAAGGACTCAAAACTTCTGGAGGGGCTGAAGGAGTCGGTCGCTCTACAACGAATAGCGTGGTTGTCTGCTACACTTTTATACTGTTTACCAATTTCCTCATTACTCTAGGTCTCAATATGCTTCAAAATGCGACAGGGTGGTTCTCATGATAGACATTCATGATCTATGGAAAGCCTTTGAAGGAAATGAGGTTTTGAAGGGACTTACCTTAACGGTTAAAAAAGGAGAAACACTTGTTATTTTAGGACGCTCAGGAGTAGGAAAGAGCGTCCTGTTAAAGCATATCATTGGAATCTCTCATGCTGACAAGGGTTATATCGAAGTCGATGGCATACGCGTCTCTGATCTGCGAGGAGAAAAGCGATATAAAGCAAGTCTTAAAATGGGAATGCTCTTTCAAGGAGCAGCACTCTTTGACTCAATGAATATCGAGGACAATACTGCTTTTTTTCTGCGCCAACACGGAGACATTGAAACGGGAGAAAGGTATTCAAAGAGTGAAATCAGAGATCGTGTTGACGAAGCACTTCGAATGGTTGATTTGGAAGGCACACAAAAGAAAATGCCTTCAGATCTCTCGGGTGGAATGCGTAAGCGCGCTGGTCTTGCCCGCTTAATTGTTTACCGTCCAGAATATTTGTTGTATGATGAGCCGACGACGGGACTCGATCCCATTACGGCGATGCAGATCAACGAGCTCATTGTCAAGACTCAAGAAGAACTAAAGGCAACAAGCATTGTGGTCACTCATGATATTGTCTCCTCCCTTTTTGTTGGAGACCGATTAGCACTTCACAAAGATGGAAAAATCGCGTATATCGATGAACCTGACGCATTTTTAAATATTGATGACCCAATTATAGAATTTTTACGGAAAACCATATCAGAGGATCCGAGGACATTTAGGAGAAAATGAGATGATTGATTATATGAAGAACATGCTCATTGGGCTTTTTGTGGTGGTAGCCTGCGCACTTGTTGTGGGTATCATCCTCTTTCTTGAGCCTAGTGTCGGTGATGGGAAAGAAACTCTCGTCGCTCGGTTCTCTAATGTCAATGGTTTGTCTCTCGGAACCCGCGTAATGTTTGCCGGAAAACCTGTGGGAGAGGTGGTTGCAATCCAACAAATTCCGCATGCTCGCGAGCAACCCACCGATGAACTTGGGCAGGTCTACTTCTACCAACTCATTCTTCATCTCGATTCAAGCGTCCATGTTTACAATACAGATGAAATCACCGTTCAAACCTCTGGTCTTCTAGGGGAAAAGTCGATTGCTATCATTCCTCGCACTCCCCCAAAGGGCGTCAAACCCACACTTATGACCTCAAAGACTCCTATTTATGCCGAATCAGTAGATCCTCTTGAAAGTGCATTTAATGAATTAGCTCAACTCTCTGATAAAGTCGAGGAAACTCTCGATAAAGTGATTGCTTGGATTGATCAGAATGGGCATGAACTTGGCGGCGCTATCCGAGCCTTTGATGATGCAATGACCGAAGCAACAATCACCCTTACCCGCATCAACCAAACTCACCTGATCGATGAGGTTAAACTCGGTGTTCAAAACTTTGCGGTTGCCATGCGCGATATCCACTCCGCTATGGATGATCTTAATAGCGAGGATGCCTTCAGAAATCTTGCCGTTACCCTTCGCAATACAAAAAAAGCTAGCTACTCCTTCGATCACGTGATGAATTCTATTGCCAGCGGAAAGGGAACCCTCGGTAAACTCTTTATGGATGAAGACACTTACCTTCGTGTTACAGCTATCCTTAGCAAGCTCGATACCACTATGAACGATGTCAACCATTACGGATTCCTCTTCAACCTCAATAAAGAGTGGCAAAGAACGCGCCTCAAACAGGCGACGATCCTTAATGCTCTCAATACTCCACAAAGCTTCCGTAATTACTTCAATAAGGAAGTCGATCTCATCAATACCTCAATGTCTCGGCTCTCTATGCTTGTCGAACGGGCTGAAAATAGTCCTGATAGTCAGCAAATCTTTGATACCAAAGCATTCCAAAGAGACTTTGCAGAACTTATGCGCCAATCACAAGCTCTTTATGACAACCTAAGACTCTATAACGAACAACTCCAGAGCGCTGAAGAACTGGTACAATAATAGACTCCTCTGCTATGGATAAGTTATGAAGAACATACCTTACTCAGAGCTTAAGAAGGGAACCTTTCTCATTGCCAGCCCAGATATTGAAAGCGGGATCTTTTACCGCAGCGTTGTCCTTTTGTGTGATCATAGCGCTGTAGGATCCTTTGGTCTCATCATCAATAAACCCCTAGACATTGAAGTAGAGGATGACTTCCTTGGAATCGGCAATGGAGAAGACCCTATTGAAATGCGTGCTGGCGGCCCCAACCAACCCAATCAGATCATGCTCCTTCAAAACCAAGGATATGAAGATGAGACAAGCCTTCAAGTGAGCGCTGGGATCTATTTAAATGGAGATATGGAAATGCTCCAGGAGGAGGAAAGAGAGCCTCCTCTTACTCTCGTTTGTTTTGGCTATGGAGGATGGGCCTCAGGTGTCCTGGAGCGTGAGTTCCTCAATGGTGCTTGGTACCTATGCCCTGCCAAAAGCAAGCATCTCTTTCAGACACCTCCTGAAACCCTTTGGCAAACCCTCCTTCGAGAGATGGGAGGGAAATACAAAACCCTTTCCCTCATGCCAGAAGATCTCGATCTAAACTAACCTTCAGAACCTTATTGATTAAATTATTTATGATAATTCATAATTAATATTTGTTTTTAAGATTTTGAAATAGATTTGCGCTGTAAAGAGGCTGAAGTGCTTTGATAATCTTATCATGATCCTTAGCAACGGCCTGAGCAATGATGCTAAGGCTACTTGCCATCCGGCTAAATCTCTGATAATCCACAAGGCGCTCACGGACGGTAAGAGCCGGGCCGCAGAGAATCCAATAGAGCTGGTCTTGTTCTTTTTGAGACCACTGATCCTCTTTTCCAAGGAGCTTCACGAGAGTGAAGAACGTCGCACTCGCCGTAGAGCCCACATCCACTCCATCCTTACATGAAAAAGTGAAGGTATCGGGTCTTGCAAGCTCAAGGATTTTCAGAGTAAAAAATTGATAGAAAATTTCGATAAAATCTAGACGTTCTTTTCTCTCGAGTTTCACCTTTTTTTTAAAGAAATGGGTGTGAATGACTGGAAGGATCTTTTTCACAAAGTCATTGAGCTCTTTTTTAGGGAGGTATTTTGAGAAAAAGAAGCCACACTCCTCACCACTTTTGACCTGCTCCTCTAATAACTTTAGAAAATTTTTAGCAATATCAACTTTGAGATAATCTTCGGCTTGAAAGTAGAAATCACTCTTTTTCGGAAAGGTGACAAGAATCAGTTGCTCCGAGAACTCGGCTTGATTTTGAAGCTTTTCTAAGGCCTGGCATCTAGCATGCTCTTCCCATGACGTGCGATCTTGAAGATTGATGTGCAGGTGCCTTTCAAGCCCCTTCTTTGTTTCAAAGTGGCGCAGAAACCCTTTAAACTCATCGATCACTTCTGCTTTATTAATATGGGCATGGAGGGTAGGGCAAGGCATTTTGAGACACTTTGAATCAAAGTCACTATTCGAAAAAGTATAGAGGTAATAAGGAAGATTCCCTTGACCGATGGGATCGAACCCTTCTTTTTCATTCCTTTCTTGGAAGATATCAAGTGTTTTAAAAAGAGGGCCACTGGGATATTTTTTAAGCATCTCGGTGATACTGTCATGAAGATCATAAATTTCACTCAAAAAGGCGTTGGTATCAATCTTCTCCTTTCTAATAGGAAGCTCTCCACCATTGGAGCGCCTAAGCAAATCATTCATAAAATCGAGCATCTCTTGTTTCTTTCCACTATGGCAAAAGAAAGCGAAGGAAAAAGCATGAACAAGATTAACAAGCGCGCGGGAAAGCTGATCTGTCTCTTCAACAGAATGATTAATCAGACGGAGGCAATCAGGTGAAACAAGAATCTCTCGTAAAAATTTATGGAAGTCCTTCAGGTAGCGTGTGCAAACCTTCCCCATGGTATTTTCATTCAAGTTTTGAGGGTTGCAAGCAAGCATGAGAGACATGGTTATTTTGATCATATCTCCAACAATTTGGATTTCTTTATGGTGAAAGGCATCGGCATAAAAATCACCAAGCTCATTTTTTGCAATGTCTCGGATTTCTTCCGCAACGACTTGAGCTTCATGATCGAGAAGAATATTGATATGAAGAAGAGGATCCTCCCCTTCAAATCCCATGATCACCTCATCGAAGTCACTCACAAGCTTAATGTGTCGCAAGAGGTTCCGGTTGAAGAATGGTTTCCCATCATCCTTGCGGATATAGAAGAGCTCATACTCCTTATCCCTTTTAACCATCTCTAAGTCTTTGAGACCCTGTCGCTCAATGTCAATCTTCTCGTCTTCAGATGCCCATTCTTCCTGCCAAGCGGCTTCTGTTGCTAGAACCTCTTCAAAACGCTTTAGGATCTTTTTGCTATAGAAACTGTGGAGATCTTTATACTCCTTGATCTCGGAGACTTTTCCCTCTTTATAGGTATGTTTAAAAAGAGAGGTACACTTATCTAGCTTATCAGCAGCTTCATCAGCCAAAACCATGATCGCTTTAATTCCCCGCTGCATATCGCGGTCTTTAAGCTGCTCTTTGCCTCTAGAGTAAACATGTTCAAGATATTTGTGGACTGTTTTGAAAGTCCCTTTGACAGTCGAGAGAGTTTCTTCCTTCTCTGTTTCTTCTAACTCTTTGAGTTTATGGAGGTTTTTCTTAACACCGACAGCCTCACCCTCTTTCTCCACAGCTACATCGAGTTCAGCCATTCCAGAGAGATTGTCAACCGCATCCATGATGGACATCTCTTGATTTTTCTTCGCCTTCTTCTTCGCCACAAACCCCTCCTGCAGTCCCTATAACTTTATTATGAGGCGTCAGAAAGATTATTATCAATCTCCACTTCCCGCTGTGTTACATTAAAAAAACCGGGAACGATTTTATCATCTTTATCAAGAAGTTCGAGCTTAACGGTATGTTTTCCTGGGCTTAAACCATAAAGTAGGTAAGGAGTATATTTTATCAGTGTTGAAATCACCTCTTTATCAACTGTGAGGCGTACTTTGTATCCATCCTGGCTTAACTCACAGTTAGAGAGGAGGAAGTCGAGAAGAATAGGGTCTTCACTCCCAGAAGGGTATCTCCCTTGTGGCTCATTATAAGTCAGGTAGGGCTTTTGGAGATCTATATTAAGGTCATCATTTTTCTTGCGATCTTGAAAATAAAAAATCTCGGCAGAAAAGGGTCTCTTCCCTTTTAGACTCTCTCCATAAGAACGTGCAGGAAATACCCGCAAAACATGCATCCCAGGCTTGAGTGTGAATGGAATATGAAAACTCACAATTTTATCATAGAACTCTCGATTTTCATCGAAAGAATCTTCAAACGACTGGTTATAAATCAGATAAGGCTCATTATCAACAATGACATGAATTGCTTGCCCTTCAGGATCATCGTAGATCTCCTTGGACCGATTATTCTGCGTGACCACCCCCAAAGGAAATCCCTCTACCCTAAGCTGGACATTCACAGGGGTTTTCCGTTTGTTCTCATAGGGGCGGGGAAATACAATCTTTGTAACTACCGTATTGGACTCTGGAGTTGGAGAAACAGGAACAACTCTTACTTCCTCAACGCTGTATAACGCTGCTGCAAAAAAAATAAAAAATCCTAAAAGCCTTTTCATGATCACCTCTATTCCTCTTCTTACCTTTTTGCTTTTTTAAAGAAAACCAGGGTGATGAAAAAGGCAAGAACCGCTGCGACAGCAGCCACAAGATTCGTTGCAGAAAAAGCAACTGTAGAAGCTTTGATCAAAGCCTCTTTCACATAAGCAAAGGTCTCAGAATCAAGGTTTCCTGCTGCTTCTCTCGAAAGAGGTAAGCTATTTAGGAGCCCCTCATAAAGATCAGGGTTTAAAGAAGCCGTATCAGAATGCTTTTTTAAGGAGGCTGTAAACAAATCATCTTGAACATTGACCTGAACCGCTCCTAGAACAGCGACCCCAATTGTTGCCCCTGTGAAGCGAAGCGTATTATACATCCCCGTAGCGACCCCTGTTTTCGTTTTTGGAACAGAGCTAAGAGTTACGGCACTCGCTGGAGTCATTACAAAAGAAATCCCTGCTCCAAAGGCAAAAAGTGCAGGAAAGAGGAGGGAAATGTTTTGATACGATAGGAAGTAAGCAAACCATATCAGACTAAGAAAAAGAAGCGTAAAACCCATGAGCAATGGAAGGCGCGCTCCCCTACGGTCCGCAAGGTTCCCCCCGATCGGAGCAAACAGCATCAAAGGAATGGTCGCAATTGCCGTGATAAGCCCTGCAATCATAGGAGAGTCCATGACAATCTTCTGAAAGTAGATCGGCCAAAACAGGGTGATCATCAGGATG
The DNA here is from genome assembly GCF_963457595.1 of Candidatus Neptunochlamydia sp. REUL1. Taxonomy (GTDB): domain Bacteria; phylum Chlamydiota; class Chlamydiia; order Chlamydiales; family Simkaniaceae; genus Neptunichlamydia. Next base: position 1,886,106 of record NZ_OY735137.1, on the reverse strand, counting down.
AACTGAGAACAAAGCATTAAAATACAACCCCCTAAAAAGGTGCAGTTTTTGAAGAGGTTAAATTGAAAAAATGGGTGCTTTGCAAAACGCTCCAACCCCCAAACGGCTAAGAGAAAACATATAGCGAGAAGAAAGAGAAAAACTACCTGCCAAGAGCCCCACCCCCAAACCTTTCCTTGCATCAGAGCCAGCGTTAAACAAGAGATGGAAAGGGAAAGAGAGATAAATCCCAGAAAATCAAAGCTCTCCTTTATCGGTTCAGATTTCGGAACAGCTTTTATAACCATCAAAATGCCATAAAGAGCAATGGGGGGATTGATCAAAAATGCCCATCTCCAGGAAAGATATTGGGTAAAAGCGCCACCAATAAAAGGACCTAAAGAAAGGAACAGAGAGCCAATCCCTACCATAATCCCAATGGCCCGCCCCCGTTTTTTTTCAGGAAACGAATGAATAAGAATAGACATTCCAGCTGGAGACATCAATGCGCCCCCTGTCCCTTGAATGGCTCGGCTCATAACCAGCCACCATCCCGTTTCTGCCATTGCCCCCATCACCGATGAAATCGAGTAGATAGCAACACCAATACAGAACATGCGCCTATGGCCAAAAAGATCCCCTAAGCGCCCCCCAGCAATCACAAAAACTGCCGTTGCTAAAAGATAAGCGTTGATAATCCATTGCAAGCCACTCATGGAAACTAAAAGTTCCCTCTGGATGGTTGGCAATGCCACAGGAAGGAGCGTAGCATTCAGGAAGATAAGAGAGGTGGAGCTCGTCATCGCAAGGAGAATAAGGCGTTTTCTTTTCTTTTCAGAAATAGTCTTCATCTAATACTATGCCTTATGTCTCGAACCTATAACTTTTAATATACGGTAATGAAGCGATTATTCATAATTTTTTTGAGTGCTTTTTTGTTTTTTGCAGCAGAACGTTTGTGCCACAAAGCAACCGATGGCTTTGCAATGGTCAACGTATATGCACCACGCGGAGAGAATCAAAAGTGGCATCGCGAAGGAGAAATTCCCAAGAACCTTCTTAAACAAACCTTCACCTATTTTGATTCAGGAAGTCAGTCCTACGTTTTCCTATCTGAAGATGGAACCGCGGTTCTTAAACTTTTCAAATTCCAACATATGAGAACCCCTCCCCTGCTAAACTTTCTACCCGACGTGGGAGCTTTAGGAAAAAAAAGAGAGAAGAAGCGAGCTTCTTTGGAAAAGACCTTTGATAGCCTGTGTTTAGCCTATGACGAGATGAAAGAAGAGACGGGGCTCATCACCCTCCATTTAGCAAAAACCTCGAATCTTAAGCAAAGCATTACAATCATTGATAAAATTGGAAAAAAACACCTTATTGATCTTGACCAAGTAGAATTCCTCCTTCAGAAAAAAGGGATCCTGGCTTATGCCGCAATAGATCGCTGGATGGCACAGGAAAATCAAGAGGCTGCAGAAAGTGCAATCCGCTCACTCTTGCGCCTTGCAGAGGGCCGCTGCCAAAAAGGAATCTTCGACAAGGATCCAGATTTTAGCACCAATTTTGGATATATCAATACCACTCCTTTTCAAATAGATTTTGGAAGACTTTCCCTATCCGAGCAAGAAAAAAAACGAGAAGTTTATGGACCAGAAATGATCCGCATTACCCGCGCATTTGAATCTTGGATCGCAGAAAATCATCCCATTTTGTTAGACTCATTTGTTAAGGAGTTAAATGAAATCGTTTGTCAATAAATGCCTAATAGGACTTTTGGCCGTTGCTGCAGTTGCAGGAATAGAGCGCCTTTCTCATGCCTTGACAGACGGTTTTAGCTGCGCCAATATTACCTCCTCGCTCCCTTACAACCCAAAGTGGGACATCACCTTTGAACCCGAAGACCTTTTAGAATTAGAAACAGCCCTTGATCAGCCCTTCTCCTACTTAGAAAGTGGCTCGCAAAGCTACGTCTTCATCAGCGAGGACAACAACTACGTTCTCAAGTTTTTTAAGCACAAAAGATGGCGGATGAATCCCCTCTATGAAAAGCTCCCTCTTCCGAAAAAATTTGCTGAAAAACGGGACCGCTGGAAACGCAAGAAGAAGAAGACTGTCGCATCAACCTTTGGAAGCTGCAAAATTGCCTATACAATTTTCAAAAATGAGACAGGGGTCATCTTTGTCCACCTCAATAAAAACACCCCCTTTGATCATACAGTTATTTTGAAAGACCGGATGGGCCTTAAACACCATATCCAGCTTGAAGATGTCGAGTTTGTGGTTCAAAAAAAGGCTATCCCAACAGCAGAATATCTCCTATCCTTAAAAAAGGAGGGGAGAACCCAAGAGGCTCAGGAGGCTTTAAAAGAACTCCTTGCTTTTACAGAGATGCGCGCCAAAAAAGGATTTAGCGATAAAGATCCTCATTTAATCCGGAATTTTGGCTTTATCAATGGGAAAGCCGTTGAGCTCGATATCGGAGGATTTCATCGAGATCCAAAGAAAAATCTTGAATACTTCTACAACCACGAACTCAAAAAAATTCATTATAAACTCCTCCCCTGGCTCCAGGAAAACTACCCTGAGCTCGTCCCTGTTGCCCATGAAGAGCTTCAGAGCTCTAAGGCGTCTGTTAAGATAAACTAATATTTTGTCTTTTACAAATTCTTAATACTTGGTATGATCTCCCCAATTTTATTATAAATTTGAGAGATGTTAGAATGACTGAGAGCAATCTACAGGTTCATGGACAGAACCTACTTTATTACGGCGGAGCGACCATTCTTGGTACAGCAGCCGCTGTTCTTACCGCAAAAGCCTCTTGGCACGTTGGCAAGGGCGTTTACTCTGTATCAAGTTGGGGACTATCACACTCTTGGAATGCCACAAAGTGGATTGCCAGAAATGGATGGAATACAACAAAAGCAACACCTGGAGCTGCCTGGGAAGCAACTAAGTGGACTGCTGGAACTGCATGGAGTGCCACAAAATGGACAGCTTCAACAGGGTTTTCAATTGCAAAGTATGTTCTTGTTAACATTCCTACAGCAATCAAGTGGACTGCGCTCACTGCGTGGGGCGCCGCTAAATGGTCTGCGAATACTGCTTGGTCTTGCACAAAGTGGGCATTTAGCTGTATCCGCCACCCAATCGATTCGATTCAGAACGCTTTCGACAATACCCTTGCCCTATACAACAGAGCATGGAACTTAGGTCCACGCGTAATTAATAAGACCGCAGAGCTCTACAAGACTTACGTATTACCTGCTATCAACGACTTCGTTGATTTCATGGTTGAAAGTGCTCAAAGCCTTTATCAATTTGGTTCTAAGCACGTAAAAATCATGGCACACGACCTAAATGAAGCCTTCCCGATTACTGGGCGCATTGCAACAAGGGTACAAGGATACGCTTTAACAGCCTTTGGATTTGTTTCAAGCAAAGCAACAACTATTGCAAAAAAAGTTCTCCCTTATAACCCCGTCCCATGGCTCTTTGAAAAAGCACCATCCATGCAGACGCCAACATACGTTGCAATGGGAGCTGCCGCTTCATCTCTAGCAGCTGACATGGTTTCTTCTAATATTGGTGCTGCAAGTCACCTTATCACCGGACATTTGGACAAGGCTGAATATCAAGAAAACGTTTGTTTTGAGAATATGTGTCATCGTTTCAAGCTAGATTTGTTTATTATGACGATTGGAACCATCATGCTAGCTCCGCGCATAGCAAACTACTTCTCAAAACATACCGTCACACAAATGCAAGCTACTGGATGGGGGTTAACCTTCCTAGCTATGAAAACAATTTCAAATTTTGACTACGAGGAGGTACAACAATATGGCAACTCCAGGAATTTTTAGTAATACGTCACAAAACGCAAAGCTATTCGCAACATTTGTGATGGGTAGTGCAGCGCTTATCGCAGGAAAGAAAGCCTATAACATGGCTGCTCACTGCAGAAGTGGAATCATGAGCGCAAGAAAGTGGGCAGACAACACCCTTATCGAGGGTGTCCATTTCATATTAAAAGACGGTGGAGTCGCAGGACCTACATCTGCTGGTATCCTTGCTGGAACAGCAATTGGCCTGACTTATAAGTATAGCGCAATTGCAGCAAGCCATCAGTTTCCTATTAAGTCGCCCGGACATCAGGTTGGAAACCGCTCAATTGTTATGGCAACCAGTGTGTTTGCATTGACTCTTCTTGCGGTGCGCTACTCGAGTAGTAAGTTTAGCTCGCATCAGATGTCATTGGCAGGAGCAATCTCCTATGCAAGTATCGCAACCATCGCGTCACTCTTTACAGTTGCTATCACTTCTGATGCTGACCATAGCTTATGTAGAGCAGACAGATTTAGCGACTACCCTGCAAAGCTTTGGGACTGCTTTGATTCAGGAGTGGAAGAGGATCATTACGTAGGCAATGTTATGCATATGTATAAGGGTCATTACGTAAACGGTTCTAAGCATGTGCGTACAGACATATTTACGTGGAATGAGAGTGCAAAAATGGGAATCTATGCTGGTCTAGCCTCTGGAGTCGTAAGTGCGGTTGCCTACCTAGGCGTGAAGAGTATTTTCGCCTTTGGAGACACATTCCCGATGGTTAAGGGAAGCGTACCGACTGCAATCCTTGGAGCTCCAACGTACATGCTGGCAAAAGGTGAGCTTAGCAAAGAAAAATACCGTTTGAGAGAGAAGAAGCAAGAGCTCTACTCAGTGGCTATTGCAACAATTCTTGGAGCTGTGCTAACTCCGAAACTTTCTTCCTATATGCTGAAGAAGAAAGTGGGATACCTAGCTTCTGCCGGTTACTCACTGGCTCCAATTGTAGCAATGTTTCTCATGAAGCATGGAAGCGGTTCTTCAATGGAAGAAGAGCAGCAATAGTAATTAGTAAGCTTTTTTCTTTGAACACAATGTGTACAATGCCTTATTATCCACTTGATGATAAGGCATTTTTTTATTCCTATTTTACTTTTGTTTGCAGCGGCTTCTTGCCAGAAGAAGGAGCATGGTGGAGAGCGCCAGGCGATAGCGATTAATTTTAGCTATAGCCCCTTTACTGCTGACCCTAGAAAAGGCACGGATCCTGTCACCACAACACTTAATTTCATGCTTTATGAGGGACTCACCCACCTAGAAGCAGATGGAACGGTATCGTATGCCTTAGCAGAACAGGTTAAAATCTCAAGAGACAAGCGAAGCTACCTCTTTTTCTTAAGGCCTGCGATGTGGTCAGATGGATCTCCCCTTACAGCTTACCACTTTGAGTCCGCATGGAAGGCAGCACTGAGTCCTGATTTCACTTCAAAATCTGCACATCTTCTTTTTCCCATAAAAAATGCAGAGCGGGCAAAAAATGGGGAGTGCTCTCTTGATAAGGTAGGAATAGAGGCCCTTGATGAAAGAACGCTTCTTGTGCGCCTTGGACGCCCCACGCCATATTTCTTGGAACTCACCTCTTTTTGTACCTATTTTCCAGTCCCCTTTCATGGTGATGAAGTCCCACACCCTAATCAAACCGGAGAAGTCCTTTCCTGCGGGCCATTTCAAGTTATATCCTGGAAAAATGACGATGAAATTGTTGCAGTTAAGAACCCCTACTACTGGAATGCTGACAAGGTCCACTTAGAAAAAATCACGGTCTCAATGATAAGCGATGAAAGAACAACGCTTAACCTTTTTGAAAAAGGAAAGCTTGATGTTGTTGGCGGCCTGACCTCAACCCTTCCCCTTGATGCAGTTGCGAGCCTTAAAAAGAGTGATTTAATCAGGCAGAAGCCAATTGCAGGAACAACTCTTTGCACCTTTAATGTAAACCGATTCCCCTTCAATAACGTTCATATTCGAAAGGCTTTCGCCTTAGCAATTAATCGGGAAAAAATCACAAAAAATCTTTTTCAGATGTATGACGATGTTGCCTCGGGTCCCGTTCCTCATGTTCTTAAAGAAACCGTAACCACTTTCTTTTTAGATCATCAAAAGGCTCTTGCTCAGCATCATTTTCACAAAGGGCTTGAAGAGCTTGGAATCACAAAGCAAGAGTTTCCCAAAGTCACTTACTATTACTTCACATCTGAGCTCCACAGAAATTTAGCCATTACCCTTCAAAACTATTGGAAGTCAGTCCTCGGAATAGATATTAATGTTCAAGCCTTAGAATTTAAATCCCACCTTACAAAACTCTATAACCACGATTTTTCAATTGCCCAAATGTCATGGGTTGGACAGTACCACGATCCCATGTCCTTTCTTGAACGCTTTAACGGAAAAGAGGCCTTTCGAAACTACAGCGGCTGGAAAAATCCCTACTATTCTGAACTTCTTTCAGCCTCTTACTACGCAAGCAAAGAGGGAAGAGTCACGCTTCTTGAAGAGGCCGAATCCCTGCTTATGGATGAAATGCCCATCATTCCCCTTTACCATTTCCATGTTGTCTATGTAAAGAGTCCCCGCCTTCATGGTCTCTCCATCTCCCCAATGGGAGATATGCAGTTTCACAAAGCCTTTGTCTCCTTAGATTAATATTTCCCTGATCTTTTCTTAACGATTTGCAAATAATTCTGCATTGATTTATAGAATTTGTTTTTCAATTCACATGGTGGGTAAATGAAAATCGACTTTTTTAAAATCAAAGCGGCAGCGCCGCTTAAGCACTCTCACCCAGGATTCGACACATTTGTCGTTTCTATGGAAAAATTGGTCAGAGAAACCATTCCAGAATCAGTGATTGCAATTCATGAAACTTCCAACTTTATTCCTATAGATTCGAATTTTGAGAAGTTGAATGAAGCGCTTCCTATTGTTGCCCTTTCGGAAGAGGTCGATGCTCCTTGTACTCTTTCTCTAACGGTACTTACTAGGAGAGAGAATACCCATGGGGTCGGTCCTTTTTTGTGCGATATGATCACTCAAAAGCTATTTCCTGAAAAAAAAATGCCGATTTCTTTTCTTCGGTCCCTTAGCTTTAAGTTCATTGTCAAGCCCAAGCAAAGGTATTATATCATTGAGATTTTTATTGAGGTAGAAAGCCTCAAGGAACTCTATGCCATCAAAAAGAATTTCCGTCATTTTGAGGAGGAGATTAGACTGTCTATTCTAGGCGTTGAAAAAGCTCGGAAATTGGTTCTTGCAAAAGGACTTTCTGTTGAAGAAAAGCGCATGGTCCTCTCAGAAAACCTCGAGTCCTTGATTCGAAAACCTATCAATAAAGCCCTATTTAGTGATGTGCAAAACCTCCTTCTAAAAGCACTGCATGAACACGACCCAGATAAGATTCCCGATCACATTCTTCCCTATATCGATACAAAACCTGAAACCTTCGACCAGTTTATTTTTAAGGAGATGGAAAAGCTCTCGATTCTATTCCATGAAGAATTTACTGCTCATCGCTTACTATCCCATCTAACTAAAACGATTTCTTATCTGTACCTGTTCCAAAAAATTTTGGCCTATACGACACATACAAAACCCAATGAGCGCCACCTAAGTCTCAAGCTTCTCTCAACAACTCTCCAGAATGTTCCCACTCTCGCTCTCCTGGTTGGGGTGAATTTTATTGATCCACATGAAGTCTTAGAAGTTCAGGATATTCTTGATAGGGTCTCATCTCTCGTTCCGACAGTTGAACTTGTGCCTAGCAGTAATGTGATTAATGAGGAGGAAGTTGAAGGCATTCGGCTTCTCTATCTCGAGTTCCAGAAGAGAGGAGGAAAACCATTTACCGGTGAGGATTTAAGACTTCTGAAAAAGCGTCTTCCAAAGGAGATCAAAAGTGGAATCCAAATCCCTAAGGTTCTTACCTCCTCTGTTGATGAAGAAAAGATGCGAAGCATTCTCTCCCTCTCTAAAGAACTTTCCTCGGTGCATGATCCCTCAGAAGTCATTATCCAATATCACGATGCGACGGAAACACATTATCATTTTTCTGTCATCCTTGCTCGCGCGCGAAAAAACAATGAAGATGAGCTTAAACTTACCTCCTGCCCACCTATTACGATTCGAAAACAGGAGCGCAAGGTTGCTGGAATCTTGGGTAAGCGCTATATCAAAGAAATCTATCTTTATGAAATGAAGATTTTGAAAGGGTCTCGAGACATTGCAAAAGCACGCACAGACGTATTTTCATTCATCAAGTCTCACGTTTACTACCTCCATGATTACAATGGAGGAATGGTCAATAGAAAATACGAAAATTTAAGAGCTTTTAAAGAGCTTCTGGAAGAGCCTCTTCATGATAGCTTGATTGAAAACTACTTCTATTCTATCTCTCCTCCCTACTTGCAAAGCCTTACCTCTCCACAAGTATTAAAAAATCATTTTGAGCTCTTTTTAGTGGCTTTAGATAAAGATTTCTTGGTGGAGCAGACACATATCCTGAAAAAAGACACTGAAAATTATACTCTAATTGCCATTGCATCGGTAAATGAGCTTGAAATTGATCAGATTAGAGAGAGAATTCCTCTTGGGGGAAATGCGATTGCTTTGACATCTCTTAAGGTCTTTGATCTTCACCTACTTGGTCTTATTCTTCCTAAATCAGAAACGTACACAGCAGAAATCCTAGACGATTTAGCGCTCTTTGTGTAATGCCATTTCCATGAAATAAAGCATCAAATTGACTTGAAGATTTTTTCAAAGAACTGTTCTCGGAGATCGCAACTAATCACTTGTTGGTTAGTAAGGTCGAAAGGGTTGTTCTCTGGAAAAAGATCAAGAAGAATTTGATGCTTTATTTCTTGGAATTGGTATAAACTGATGCACATGAAAAAATGGCTACTTGTCTTTTCGATTATTGCTTTTTCTATCGGATGTGATCGTCCTAAAGGATTCACTCTTAAAAAAATTACCTCTTATCATGCTCCTGCTCCTGAATGGGAAGTGGAAAATTCAATGTCTCAAAGGGAGCTCGCCTCTCTAATTGGATCGAAATGTCATTATCTTGGAAGTGGAAATCATACCTACGCCTTTGTCTCTGATGATGGAGAAATCGTTATCAAGTTTTTTAAACAGAAGCAGATGAGAACCAAAACATGGGCAGACTCTCTCTCTATTCCTGCTAAAAGAATATTCTATCCAACGGGAAAGATTGATCGAAGAATGAAGGAAAGGCAGGACTCCTTCAGTAGTTACAAACTTGCTTTTGAAAAACTTCCAGAAGAAACTGGGATACTCTATCTCCATCTCAATAAAACCGATAATCTCAACCTCTCACTTACCTTAATTGATCAAAATGGAGCGACGCTTGAAATCTCCCTTGATGAAATGGAGTTTTTGATTCAAAAAAAAGCAACCTTAGTCTTTCAACACCTAAAGAATTTGTACAAAAAAGGGCAATCTAAGGAAGCAGAAAAAGCGATTATTTCTCTCTTTGAGATTGTTGCATCGCGAAGTCAAAAAGGAATTTATGATAAGGATCTCCAGTTTTTCAAAAACTTTGGATTTGTGAATAAACAAGCAATTGAAATCGATATAGGAGAGTTTCGCACAAACCAGGATCCCAACCCTACTTATGAGGAGCTTAAAATCCTCTCTTACCAAATCCGAGACTTTTTAAAGATGCACGCCCCAAAACACCTTTCGGAGGTTGAGAGTAAAATCGCCGAGCAAATTGAGCAGTACAAATGAAAAAGTACATTTTGCCTGGCGCTATTGCCCTTGGAATTTTTTTATGTGTCTTGACTTACGTCTCTTGTATCATGAGAACTCAGGGATTCTCCTATAAAAAAATCCATTCTCTTTACGGATATGATTCCCGGTGGGATTTTGGATTGCCAAACCCTGAACAAGCAGCTCTCCTTGATCGGGTTTCCGCGCAAAATTTCTCCCCTCTTGGAAGTGGAAAGGAATGCTACGCATTTGTCTCCGAAGATGGTGAGATCGTCATAAAGTTTTTTAAGCAAAAGCATATGAGAACGCGGTATATTTTGAACTTTCTTCCCTTATCTGAGCGTATTCGAATGATCCGAAATGAAACCTTAAACCGCCACCGCTATCGACGACTACACCTCTACCAAAGTTATCAGCTTGCTCACGAAAGACTTCAAGATCATTGTGGGGTTCTCTATCTTCACCTCACAAAAACAAACTATCTCAAAAAGCCCATTACTTTGCTTTCTTCCCGAGAAAAAAAGCTTGTACTCAAATTGGATGATATGGAATTTCTGATTCAAAAGCGTGCCCACCGTATCTTTGATGTGCTGAGTGAATCTTCAGAGAAGGGAAAACAAACAATCGATGCGATTTTAGATTACCTAATCTTAAGAAATGAGCGGGGGATTGGAGATGATGATATCAACTGCGAAAGGAATCTAGGGATTTTAGATGGAAAGGTTATGCAGATTGATATTGGAGAGCTTTACCCAGCAGTCCCGAAGTCACCGAGCAGAAAGGAGCTTACAATTGCAACGCTTGACCTCAAGGATTACCTGGAAAAAAATCATTCTGAACTGGTTTCCTATCTTGAGCAGTCTATAGAAAATCATTGCCCTTAATTTATATACCATATACTTTAACGAGTTCTGCTCCGTAAAAGCAGTTGCTGGGTCTTTCTTTGGATACTCAAAAAAACCGAGAGATAAGTTCATATGGCAATGTACAAACAGCATGCTCAATTCAACCTCTTTATAGCACTCCCTATTCTTATGGGGGCCATGTACTATTTTCTTCACCCTGCAAGAAATCTTATGTTCACTTTCGCGGGAACGTTTGCCTACAGCACCCTCTTTATGAACCCCGATATGGATCTTGCAAATCAGATTCGCTTAATGTCCATTCGGGGAGTCTTAAGTATTCCTTTTCGCTCTTACTCAAAGGTTTTTAACCATAGAGGCCTCTCTCATAATTTGGTCCTTGGATCTTTTACCCGCATTGCATGGCTTTTAGCGTGGGGAGCCCTTGCTTTCCTTATTGTTTACAAGTCACTCCCAACTAAGGGCTCTATTTTAAAGTTTTACAAACACTATCAACCCTTCATTCTCTATGGTTTTGGCGGCATTTGCCTGGCTGATTGGGGCCATCTTCTGCTTGATATGAAAGAGGTGAAATGACTCCCCTTGTCATTAAAGATCTCACAAAAAAGTATGGAAGGCTTGTGGCTGCAGAAAGGGTTTCTTTCGAGATTCACCCAGGAGAAGTCTTCGGACTTTTAGGACCAAATGGAGCAGGAAAAACAACAATTATCTCGAATATCGTCACTCTGCAATCTTTTTCAGAAGGGTCGATTAAAGTCTTTGGAATCGACGTCCAAAAAAAACCTCGCCTCGCAAAAGCTCATATTGGTTTTGTTCCACAAGAACTGATCCATCACGGTTTTTTTACCGTGGAGGAGATCTTAAAATACCATGCGACTTACTTTGGTATTCCTCTCGATAAGGAACACCTGAGGTACCTCCTTGATAAACTTCATCTCTATCACCACCGAAAAAAGCTGGTAAATCAGCTCAGTGGTGGAATGAAGCGGCGCCTCTTGATCATTAAAGCACTTCTTCATAAACCCAAGCTCCTTCTTCTTGATGAACCAACAGCAGGGGTCGATGTTGAATTGCGTGCCTCTCTTTGGAAGTTTATTCAGGAGCTAAAAAAAGAGAACCTCTCCATTCTCTTAACAACTCACTACTTGGAGGAGGCTGAGCTTCTTTGCGATAGAATTGGCATACTGGACCATGGCCGCCTGAGGAAGGTAGATACAACAGAGAAAATGCTGCAGGAATACTCTTCAAAAAAGGTAAACGTAACGCTATGTTCTCCACTTGGAAAAATAGCCCATCCACTTCTTACAGCTCAAAGTGATCACCTCCTTGACTTTCAAGTCCCCAATGAAATGCCTCTTTCTCAATTATTTCAAGAAGCCTCAATCTCTATGAACTGCATTCAAGATGTCAATATCAAAATGGGAACGCTCGAAGATGTGATGCAAACAATTTTAAGAGGAGAGGAATGAGATGAATCGGTGGTTGCAAGCTCAAGGTCTCTATAAGCGAGAGGTTGCTCGTTTTTTGAAGGTTCCTCTTCAAACAGTGGGTGCGCCTATTGTTAACTCTATCCTCTACCTTCTGATTTTTGGTGTCAGTTTAGGACATTCCATCCATTTAGAAAATAACATTCCTTATCTTGCTTTTTTGATTCCTGGGCTCATTGCAATGTCGCTTATTAAAAATGCATTCGACAATTCAACAAGTGCCATTATGGGGCAAAAATATGTGAACGAGCTTCAAGATCTTCGGGTGACTCCCTTTTCACTTCAGCAGCTGTGCGCTGCTAAAACTCTTTCATCTTTAACACGAGGGCTCTTTGTAGGGCTTATTACCTACTGCGTGGGGCAGACATTCTACTATTTCCAAATGGGTCACTTTCTTCCCATTGCCAACCCTCTTGTTTTTATCTATTTTTTAATCTTTGGAGGACTGGCTTTCGGAAATCTTGGGATTGCCATTGGCATGTGGTCTAAGAGCTTCGAACACGTTGGAGCGGTGAGCATGTTAATTCTCCTCCCTTTAATTTACCTAGGTGGTGTTTTCTTTAGCCTAGAGGGGATGCACTCCTTCTGGCAATCTGCATCCCACTTCAACCCTCTCTTTTTTATTATCAACGGAATCCGCTATGGAATACTCGGTAGTACGGATATACATCTTGGCATTGCCGGCGTTGTAACTTTCATTTTTTTTCTGGTCTGTTATATTTTGGCGCTCTGTAGTCTAAGAAATGGTCCGCGCTATATGCGCTAAACTCAGAGAATAAAATCCCCTTTTTCCCTCTCCTTTCAGCATTTTGAATAATGATAAGATGAACTTGATCCGAAGAAGTAAGAATTTTCTAGAATCCCTTGAAGACTCACCTCGAAAAGACTAAGGATTTTTTAAACTCACGTCAAGATCTGATCGATCAAATATTGACATCTAAACAAGGTAATTATTTATTCTCTTTGGTATTCTATAATCTTTGGCAATTATAACAAGAATATAAGGATTTAAATCTAATATGTCAGCTTCTTTGCCAAGTGTCTCGACCAAGAAACCTCAAATCCAGTCATTATAGCTAAAGTGACTTAAATTAGTTATAGGCAGTGCTCCTTGAAAAGTTCGTCTATTCCACATTGATATTTTCTTCGCTTAGACTTTGCCTGTGCCCACTTGTGTTCAATAGGGTTTAGATCAGGGGAATAGGGAGGAAGATATTCCAAGGTATGGCCTGCAGCGTGGATCTTCTCTTGCATAGATTTGCTTTTATGGAATGAAGCATTATCCATAACCAGAATACTTTCAGAGGGAAGTTTCGGTAGCAAGTCCTCCTCTGCCCAAATGGAAAAGGCATCTGTATTAATATTGCACTCGAATAACGCAAGTGTAAGGAGGCTTGTTCCAAGTAATGCCCCTATTGCATTTGTTCTTCCTTTTGCTCCCCAATCATGAGTGCCAAAACATCGTTGTCCTATTTTGGAGTAACCGTGGGTGCGAGGCATATCATGGGCAAACCCGCTTTCATCAATATATACAATTGGCTTTCCCAAACGTTTATATTCTGCGATTTTTCCTTGAAAGATTTGTCTTTTTGTTTCGCAGGCCTTGGGATGGTTGAGAGTTTTTTTTATAGCTAATTCTTAACCTCTTCATGGCACACCGAATGCCTGAAGTGCTTACGTTGAGACGATGTGCTCGTTCATAGTTGAAGGCATCAGGGTATTTCTTGATATCCTCCATCAAGATCTCTCTATCAATCTTTATTGCAGGTCTGATTTTAGTGCGCCTCGGCTCTAACCTCTTAGACCAGAGAAACACACTATTTACACTTACTCCAAAGCGTCTTGCTACTTGGGCAAAGCTTAATTTTTCTTTGCTTCGGATCGATAGAACTTTTTTTCTAAAATCTAGCGAATATGTCATTCAAAAAATTATAACTAAAACGAAATATTTTAGCTATAGAGTGTTATTACAATACTAAAAGAAGACACTCAACATTGGGATACGTAAGCCCAACAAAATTTGAAGAAAAGTACCAAAAAAGCCTATATTAAAACCGTCCACAAAATCGGGGCAAGGTCAATAATTAGTTGGTAAAATATTTGCTGGGATGGTGATTAATCAGCACATGGAGTATGATCTTTAGAAACAATAAAATTACTAAACAAGGAGTAAGGGTTATGATGAGAGTAGCACCGGCTGCAATGAGAGTAGCACAACAAACATCTGTTAATTTATCAAGACAATCAAGAAAATGTTCTTCAGAGCAAATAAGAATTTTAGAAGAAAAAGTAGAGACTCTCTTGAAATCAAACTTAGAGGTAAAAAGCCAAAGAGATAGCGATTTCTACAAGTTTGGCTTTACTTGCTTATCAATAGTTGGAGGAGCAGCTTTTGGAGCCAACTATACTCATGGAAGAATAGATGACACAAGAGATCAACTTAAAGATAAGATAAAAGATTCTGAAGATCACTTGGAAAAAAGAATAGATCTTATGGAAAAACATATTCTAGATAAAATCGATATTGCAGGAAGAGTCGCAGTTCTAGAAAAAAGATAGTTTTTATACTTTTATGGAGCTCTATCTTAGGGCTCTTTTTCTTTTAGACACATAAATCATTCTGTTGCATTTTGAATCATAATGATGCAAAGTGATGTATTATGAATCAAAGTATTGATTTTAAGCGCTTTTGCGAAGGTTTTTATTTCATTATCAGGATCACATTACCCACATTCAGATATCGGATCCTAGAGCTCTTTTAAAGAGAGAAATTTTCGCACTTTTCTAATTTTTTCCGTATCATTCCGATCCTTTGATATTTTTCAGCTCTTTTTCACCCAAACCCGTTAATCTCGATATTTGTTCAAGCGGAAGGTTTTCATTAAACATCGAACGAGCAATCTCTAGAGATTTGTTTTTTTCACCTTCCTCACGCCCTTCTTCGCGTCCTTTTTCAAGCCCTTTCTCACGACCTTTTTCTTCATATTTCTTCAGGGTATTTGCTTCGATTCTCAGCCACTTGAGCTGACCCTCGTAAATTTCGCGCTCATCATCAGAAAAGTTCATGACATTGAGCACATCAATCGCTTTTTTCACTGGAGCGTCATCTAAGGAAGCTGGTAATTTAGCTTTGCTAAGGAGATCATTTCTGAGGAGAAACGCAGACCAGAGGTCTAAGGCACTTTGAATTTTGGATCCAATATCTTCAAACTCTTTCCCTAGGCTGTCATTGAATTTCTTCAGTTCTATTGTATGAAGCTCCAATTCCTTAAAGTAATGGAGACCCGTTTCTTTTTCTGTGATATGGAAAGCATTGTGATACTTTTCAGAGTCCAAGATAGAGATGAAATTCAAAATGTGGATCCCTATGACTTTTTCTAAGGTTCCATAGTCATCTTTTTCTTTGAGCTGATCTGTATACAGCTTCGCCCAATAGTATAGAGCTCTTTTGTCGTAGTCAGCCTCATCGGCAATTTGAATTTCAATATTGAACTTCTTTCCGTGGTTTCCTTCGGCTTTGATGTCGAGGATTGAGAGCTTGTCTTCTTTGAAATTCTTCTGATTATAGGGATTAAGCAGGGTCACATCGACAACCTGATCCTCCTCTCCTACGATAGAGTTAATCAAAGATATGAGCAGGTCTTTGTTGTCTTCGGTGCCAAATATTTTCTTGAAGGCTAGGTCTACCCGCGGATTGATTTTGTGTGACATGAAGTCCTCTTCCTTTCGAATTAGCTCCATTGTACTCTCCATAGAAAAACCTTTCAATGACTTTTCCCCTAAGCGATTTTAGTATTCAAAATCCTTCCAGGTCAGGAAATTGGCTCTTGTGGATATCATAAACTCAAGCTCTGTTGTGTATTCATAATCTTTCTTCACGCAGTCCAATGCATCGGCTGCGTTCAAATTTTCCTCATCACTATCCATAAAAGACCAGCTCTATTTAAAATACCCAGTATAGGAAGGAGGATATTCTCTGTCATTGAAAAATTACTGGTCTATCCCCTCTAAAACCGCATAATCCTCTAGAGGAACAATGGCAACCTCTGCGCCATTCAAATTATAGAGAATCCGCTCTCCTCCAAAGGCGACTCGATTGAACATCTCTTGCTCAGGCTCTACTGATTTCAAGACGATTTCTTCATCTTTAGACCTTGCATTAACATCCCACCTTACTGGGTGTTGCAATTCTTCCATTGTTTGCATAGTTTTCTCCTTTGCAAATTTTTTTTTGGTGCATCAAAGACTTAGCTCAAACCCTCTTTGCTGCTGCTCTTCTTGTTCAATGCCAAGTTGAACATCTAGTTGTTTTTCTTGTTTTTCCAGATCAGACCAAGAGCCCAGAACTTCTTGCGACTGCATGTCTTGAGAAGCTTCAGAGGAAAGAAAATCATGCTCGGTTTCTCGTGCATGTATACTTTCATGAATCGCTAGTTGCTCCAGTATCTCCAGGCGCTCTAACTCACTTCCCCATACCAATAATTTTCTATCCTCTAAGATGGAAAGGTCAACGTTATTTTCTTTGTCAAACAGGAGCGAGTCCTCTACTGGCATCTTATTTTCATAAGAACCTCTGCTTTCCATAGAAACAAACACGTAGCCTTTTTCTTTATTGAGTCTAGAAGACTCATCTGCTTCTAATTGAGACTGACACAGGACAACTACTGAGCGTTCATTCTCAGGGGTGAAGAGGCTTTCGATATTTTGAATGGTCTCCATCCCTGAAGATTGGCAATGCTCTTGATAGACTGCGAGCTTTTTAAGCTGCATTTCTTGCCTCTCTAACACAGCCTCTCGTATACGCAACTCTTCGAGCTGATGTTCCATGTCTTTCTCTATTGGCTTCAGGGATTTTTTTTCAATAGCATAGACTTCAATCTCAGGAAGTTTTGATACACCATATTGGGAAAGATCAGATTTTTCGGTTGAAGTGTTTTGATAGAAATCATGGCTATCGGATTTGTCAGCTCTGTTTTCCCGACGGTCGTCTAATATTTCCTGGATGTTTGCCTTTAACTCTCTTCCAAATGCTTTAACACGAGTCCACCTAGTGCCATATTCTCTTGCTTTTTCAAGCCCGTGATCAAATTTCTCCCTCTCAGCCTGTTTCTGCAAATCATATTCGTTGTGGAAATAGAGTGTAGATTCCTTAGAGGCGTCTTTGGAGCATTGCTCTTGCAGTTGCCCAAAACCTCCACACTCTTCCTTGTCAATGTAAACACTGACAGTTTTTTTGTGCCTGGACATAGCGACATAGGAAGTCTGTTTTCCATTGAGCGAGTTGTGGAGAACGTAGGTGTCCTCTACCGTTCTCCCTTGAGATCGAAAAGTAGTCGTTGCGTACCCTAGTTGCCAAGAGCCGTATTCTTTTGGGTCAAAAGATACAATCTTGGTGTACTTGGAACTGTCTTTTCCCTCCTGATCAAGCTTTACGACAAAACGGTCTTCTTCAGCTTTAACAAGTTCTCCCTTTAGCCCATTTGTTACACCAATAGCGCGATCATTCTGCCTGAATTCAATCAGATCTCCTTCAGAGACGCGCACACAGCCAAACATTGTCTTGCAGGAATATTCTTGCTCTTTCAGCTCTCCTTTAACCATGCGTACGTCGTGAGCCGCTTGATTGAGTACATGGACTTCTCGATTGGTGGTTGCGAGGATTAAGGATTTTTCATAGGACTTAGATGTGTCGAGGTAATGAGAGAAAGACCAATCTACTATGAGCTTTTCCATTGCGCTAGCTTTGTCTCTTTCGAAGTGCAGGCATTTTTCCTTGCTCAACCCTCTTAATGCGGCTTCAATATCTCCTTGTGCAAAGCTTTGTGTTATAGATCGTTGCTCTTGAGAGCTTTGGCGTTGTATAGAGTGCAGTTTTGAAGCATCATATTTTTCTGCTAGAGCCTGAAACATCCCTCCTCTATCAACTGAGGGCATTTGGGAAGAGTCTCCGGAAAGGATAAGCTTGGCTTTGTGGGCGTGAGCTACCCTACAGAGTTCATTAAGCGCTTGATTCCCAAGTTTTCCAGCTTCATCGACGATCCAGAGCTCTTTGCTCTTGATCTCTCTGTGGCCGTGCTCTTGAGCGTACAAAAATCTAGGAACATTCTCAGCATTAAAGCCTTTTTCTTTGAGAATATTGGCGGTGGCATTATCAGGACCAAACCCTCGTACTCTGATTCCTTTTGCTTCGTAAGACTTTTTTAACGCCTCTAGAACGTGAGATTTCCCTGTACCAGCATAACCTTCCAATACATATAAACCTTCTCTTCCAGAGAGTGTTTTAAAAGCTTGGAGTTGTTCTGGTCTCAGATAGCTTGAGAATTTCTCTAGGTGTTTGTCCTTTAGCTTAATATGTTCGATATCGTTGATTTTTTCACAGCGGCGAACGATCTGCTTTTCTTCTTCAAGCACTTCTTTGGTTGTGAATTTCCCTATGTCTTTGTAGCAAGGATATCGACTGTTTAAATCTTTCTGCTGGAGCTTCACTATTTCTATTTGCTTCCAAAATAGATCACGCACTTCTTCCAGCTTCTCATGAGGAGTATGTTTAGCCATGAACCGCTCTACATCTTGGACTTGCCATACTGCTTTTTCGTTGGAAATCGCCTTTAAGATTTTAGATGGATCACTTGCATCAATGACGTTTTTCTTTTGAATTTCCGCGTGTCGCTCTAACATTTCTAGGCAGTTCCCTCGAAGTCTTACAGCTCCTAGATGCTCTTGGGGATTTAGCGACTTGGGATCGACACGTAGATCTAGACCGAGCTCTTTAAAATAGTCGTTTTGTATCTTTGTCCAAATCTCTCCCCAACGGGTATTAGAGATCTCTTTTTGCAAGGATCTATCTTTCAAATAGTGAAGACTTTCTCCATCTTCTGAAAATGTTCTTGTGGGCACTAGTATATGGGCATGCCAGTTATGATCTTCTTTATCATCAGGGCTGTGAATGGCGTAATGCGCAGCAAGCCCCTTATCTACAAACTTTTGAGAAAATATTTCAGTTAAAATAATGCGATCTTCTTCAGTGATCACATTGTCATCGGGAAGGGCAATGACTAGTTCCATTCCTACTTGTGAATTGTGTTGCTTCTCGATTTCCTCGGCAGCATTCCACAGAATTTCGGGATTTAAAAACTTTTCGTCTGCGCCTTCAGGAAGCATAATTTTTTTGGCTAAAGGAGCCTCTCTATTGGAATAGTCATAAAGCTTTCTATGTTGAAACTTCGTACCTTCAAATTCTAATCGAGAGCGATCAATATAGGCAGCTTTATGACAGATATTCTGCCCTTTAGAGCGTTGTACAAATTCGTTCCTTGCTTGTCCTATTGCCATTTTATTTTTTCTTATTCTTAGATCTTTATCTAACGTTATCAAAACAAACTTTTTGTTTTTCTGCAAGTTTTAACAAAAGCAAGCACCAGTATGGTGCATATTGCGTATGTCTCTAATCTAGCGATTAATAGCCATAACGCCCTAAATCTAATTTATGTAAACTTAAAAACACAACCGAGAGGTAAAAGTCCTTTTCGTTAAAGGATACTTTGGTTACGATGTATAAAAAATAGAAAGTTATTATATGGAAAAACATTTCGATGCCTCAAGAAGAGAAGTGGTAGAGTTGCTTCAAAGGAAAAGACGGATTGGAAGATCTTTAACAGATAATGAATTAAGAGGGATCTTGAAAGGGGGGAACTTTGAAAAAGAAAACGGCATGTCCTCGGAAGCTCTGCTGAGCACCTCGGCATATCAGGGCGCTTCGCTTTCTATTGAAGGGAGAAATGAGGTTGGGTATACAAACATTGGAGATTGTGAAAATGAACGAGCTTGAAAAAAAGAAGGAAGCCCTTAAGCTAAAAAAGTCTCGTATTGAGCATCAGGAAAGGCTTCTGAAGCTTAAAGAGCGTAAAAACCGCACGAGGCTTCTGATTGAAGTCGGTGGGGTTGCTTCGAAAGCCGGAATTGATCATTTGAACACGAATACTCTTTTGGGAGCTTTTCTTGAAATCAAGGAGAAGGAAAAAGAGGAGGGGACGCTTAAACGGTGGACAAAAAAAGGTGCTGAGGCTCTTGATAGGGATAAAAAGAAAAATGGGGAGCCGTTGATTGTGACGTTTGCTGAGGAACCGGAAAAGAAGATTAAGACGGAGATCAGGCAGGCGGGACTGCGGTGGAACCGTTTTAGGAAGGAGTGGCAAGGGTTTGCTAAAAAAGTGCAGTTAGAAAAGCTTCTTAAGGGGGTTGACCATCAGGTGCAAGCTGTAGGAAGTCAATCGTCTAAAAGTGTAGAGGAGGAGTGAATATGGCTTCTGATAACGAGATGCTAGCGTTTTTGAAAAGATCTTTGGAAAATCCCCACTTTGATCAACTGGAGCTTTGCTTTTGGGCAGTTGAGGGCGATCAGTTGGTGTTTGTTTAGATGGAAACCTCGAAGCGCATCTTTTTGAACAGATGGTTTTTAGCGATGATTGCTATTGGATCGGTTGCTCTAGCTTGTTCCATATCAGCTGTGCATGTTTTCCATTTAAAACCTTGTGTGATGTGCAAGCTTCAGAGGATTCCCTTTGCTCTTTTGATTGTGAACTCTGGGTTTGGCCTCTTAAGCTCTTACAAACAAGGGTTTTTTAAGGTGGCGCAGGTATGTTTAGCCTTAGGAGTAGTCCTTGGGATGGGACATTTTTTAATGCAGATGGGAGCTTTGCCAGATTTTTGCACATTGAAGAAGGGCTTTGATACGACGCAGGAGTTTTCAATGATGCTAAAAACCTCAAAATGTTCTGATATAGCCTGGTCTATTTTTGGTGTGCCGGTTTCTCTATTGAATGCAATGCTTCATACTTTAGTTTTAGGACTGGGGTATCGTTTTAGCTTGAAGAAAGGTCTGATGGGAGCCTTATGATGGAAACACAAGTGGTTGTGAACAGGTTTTATCCAGAGGAATTTAGACGAAAAGCTGATAGCGAAAAATACCTTTCCAAAGGGACTTGCGAGGTACATCTGCTTTTAGGCCCGATCGAAATGGATGTCAAAAATATCACCTATCGGATTGATCATGAAGGGAAGATCCTTTTAAAACCTCCCTTTAGGATCCATTCAAACAAAAAGGCTGGGATCAAACCGAGGCTCGTCCCTTCGATTGTTTTTAAGGAGGCTGGGGTATGGGGGCAAATTGAAGAAACAATCAAACATGAGCTCTCTAAAGAGGTCTTAATGCTTCCTAAAAGAGAGAGTTTACAGCTGGATTTGTTTGAGAACATTAGAATGTATTAGAGTTGTA
The DNA here is from genome assembly GCF_963457595.1 of Candidatus Neptunochlamydia sp. REUL1. Taxonomy (GTDB): domain Bacteria; phylum Chlamydiota; class Chlamydiia; order Chlamydiales; family Simkaniaceae; genus Neptunichlamydia. Next base: position 1,864,888 of record NZ_OY735137.1, on the reverse strand, counting down.
GGAGGATCTATGGATCTTTATGTGGGGAATCTCCCGTTGAATTTAGACAAGGAAGGGCTAAAAAAGCTGGTGGAAATGTATGCGAATGTTCAAGGAGTGAAGATTATCCAGGATGAGGGTGTTTCACGAGGGTTTGGGTTTGTGACAGTTTCTGAAGAAGAGGCTCAAACGGTGATAGAGAAACTCAACGGGCAATTTTTGGAAGGGAAACGCCTCTCTGTTAAAAAAGCGTATCAGAAAAAACCTGCTTTTAAGCATGTTTTCATCTCCAAAAAATGGAGAGAAAAGGCTGCTGAAAAAATCTAGGTCCTTAGAGCTTGTTTCCATGTGGGTGGGCCTTTAACCCCCGCTAAAGCTAGATTTCTCTTTAGGCTGAATAGGCCACCATCGGATTAATCATGAAGGGAAGATTGTTTTAAACCCTCCCTTTAGGATCCATTCCCTAGGGAGATCAATTTTTAAAGAGCAACCATGAACAAAGTTTAAAAAATAGAATAAGACTCGAGACATAAATATTTGAAAGATATAAAATCGTTTCAAAAGAGGGATAAGAAAAAACGCTCTCAAAATGATGTATCAGATCACTTTGAGAGCTAACCAAATCAGTCTAACCTAAACCGGAGGTTGTTATGACTCAGCTAGCTCAAATTTATCAGAAACCCAAAAAACGAACCATATTTTTTCTTTTGGCTTTCCTCGTTCTGTTCGCCTTGGGAACAGTTTGGTGCTTTTATTACTTGTTTTCGGAAAGTTTTTTAGATTATTGCGTAGGGAAAGATAATTACTTTTTTTCTAAATTAACCCTTTGGCTGTCCACCTTTATATTCCTAGTTCTTCTAATGAGCCCGCCTAAAGAAGTTCTAATTGTCTTTAGCGTGCCGCTCATATGTGCGCTGCTTTTTTCAGGAACTGCAGCTTTTAAAGAAATTGAAGCTAACATAATGATTAACAAATCGTTGAAAAAAAAGCTGAGTTAAAAAATCAAGAAATATATCATCAATTTTCTGATTCTTTGTCTCAAAACTCCAAAAATTTCCTCTGGTTTTCCGCTCTGATCATCTCAGAAAACACGATTCCTTTGGATTTTTTATATTCTCTTCTTGATGATCAGGCTGAAGCGACTCTCAAGGAGATTTTACAAACCCCTCTTTTTTGCCTTGTGGATAAGGAAATGCAAGAGGTTTTCTCTGAGAGAAAGGAAATAACCTTCTTATACACAAATATATCTACGCATCAGAAAAAGACTAATGGCGTTCCAGCACTTCTGAAATTTGATCCGAAGATTCTCAAATTCGCAAGTCCTACACCCTTGATCTCGGAAGAGATGATTGTTCGGGCTTTCACAAATTACCAAGGCGAGAAAAATCTTCTTTTCCTCAAAAGGCTGGAAAGGGCCTATTCCAAGATGAAAAGAAGAGAAACCAAGATCCTTCTTGCAAAACTTGCATCACAGGTCAACCTCAAGCTAGAACGTTTTGAAGCATCAAGATGCTGGAATAGAGAAATACTTAAGATTAATGAGGATATAGCTAAAGTGACTTAAATTAGTTATAGGCAGTGCTCCTTGAAAAGTTCGTCTATTCCACATTGATATTTTCTTCGCTTAGACTTTGCCTGTGCCCACTTGTGTTCAATAGGGTTTAGATCAGGGGAATAGGGAGGAAGATATTCCAAGGTATGGCCTGCAGCCTGGATCTTCTCTTGCATAGATTTGCTTTTATGGAATGAAGCATTATCCATAACCAGAATACTTTCAGAGGGAAGTTTCGATAGCAAGTCCTCCTCTGCCCAAATGGAAAAGGCGTCTGTATTAATATTGCACTCGAATAACGCAAGTGTAAGGAGGCTTGTTCCAAGTAATGCCCCTATTGCATTTGTTCTTCCTTTTGCTCCCCAATCATGAGTGCCAAAACATCGCTGTCCTATTTTGGAGTAACCGTGGGTGCGGGGCATATCATGGGCAAACCCGCTTTCATCAATATATACAATTGGCTTTCCCAAACGTTTATATTCTGCGATTTTTCCTTGAAAGATTTGTCTTTTTGTTTCGCAGGCCTTGGGATGGTTGAGCGTTTTTTTTATAGCTAATTCTTAACCTCTTCATGGCACACCGAATGCCTGAAGTGCTTACTTTGAGACGATGTGCTCGTTCATAGTTGAAGGCATCAGGGTATTTCTTGATATCCTCCATCAAGATCTCTCTATCAATCTTTATTGCAGGTCTGATTTTAGTGCGCCTCGGCTCTAACCTCTTAGACCAGAGAAACACACTATTTACACTTACTCCAAAGCGTCTTGCTACTTGGGCAAAGCTTAATTTTTCTTTGCTTCGGATTGATAGAACTTTTTTTCTAAAATCTAGCGAATATGTCATTCAAAAAATTATAACTAAAATGAAATATTTTAGCTATAGAGTGGGGCAAAGAGGCACTGTAACCCGTACATGGGCCAATAAAGGAACACGTCCTCGGCTCGCACGTCAGCAGCAATTTGAATACGCTTACATATTTGGAGCTATTTGCCCCGTCAGAGATGAAGCTGTAGGCCTTGTAATGCCAGCTGTAAATACAGAGGCAATGCTTCTGCATCTTGAGCACATTTCCATGAAGATTCCTGAAGGAAGGCATGCAGTTATTGTGCTGGATAGAGCTGCTTGGCATACAACAAAGCGACTTAAAAGGTTTAGCAACATAAGCCTTCCACCTCTTCCTCCGGTTTCTCCAGAGTTGAATCCAGCAGAACAAGTATGGCAAACGCTTCGAGATGAATATCTAGCGAATCGCTGTTATGAAGATTATGATGCGATTACAATGGCCTGCTGCGATGCATGGAATGCATTTGTTGATACTCCAACCAGAGTGAGAAGGCTCTGCTCAAGACCGTGGGCTATTTTATGACGTTATTTTTTATGAATGGTATAACTCCCTTCAACCACTGCATGACTTTGCTTACATTATGTACCGGCTTATAGCTGATAAACATATGCACATGATCACTAGCCACCTTACCCGTAATGATGTCAAGCTCGTGCTCTAATGCAAATCTGTCTCAACACATCTCTCAGACGTATAGCTACTTGTCCGGTCAATATTCGTTTTCTATACTTGGGGACCCCATACAAGATGAACTTTCAAGTCTGTTTTGGTGTGCGCTCCTAAATTATAACGTCGCATAGCGACAAATTTAATCTTTTCTTCGCCTTAAAGGCGAGGGTTTTCAACTATCCCCGGAGGAGACAATAATGCTCCAGTCAATTGCAATGTATGCAGAAATGATTGAGATCCGTCCTGTAAAAAGGACAATGCAGGCTCCAATTCCCATAATTTGCCAGATTCGAAGGGGAATACGACAGATTTGACGGAGAGCTATCCCCAAAAAGACCAGTATTAAAACACCTAATGAAAGTGATATCACACGCACGCAAATTCGTCTTCGGCTACATTAATTCTTTTCATTTTTTCTGTCATTGCATATTGTGATCACATGGACGCACTTAAAGATAAACTCAAAAAGTTTGTTCGAGATAGGGATTGGGACCAATACCATAACCCTAAGAATCTTGTTCTCTCTCTCATTTCTGAAACCGGCGAACTAGCGGAAATCTTTCGATGGCTTAGCATGGATGAGTGCGAGTCGGTGATGCAAAACCATGAGCTTGCAAAACACATCCGTGAAGAGGTTGCTGATATATTTAACAATCTCATGCTGCTTTCTATGAAACTTGATATCGATCTACTTGACGTCGCCAAGAAAAAGCTTGCCCTCACTGAGGAAAAGTATCCAACTGCTATCTGGAAAGGACGCGCCCGTCAAGTCTAAGAGCTCTATTAAAAAAAATCACTAGTGGTTTCTTATAATTATGGCTAGCTTTTAGATTTTTTTCAAAAACCCGATCTAAACTTTCCAGTATCAGAGGCAATGTCTTTTTGCCATCAACTTCCTTATTATAATCAAAGAGTAAATCCCCAGTTCTCATAAAAAACAGCTTCTTGCGACTTAAATGTTGATCCTATCGTCGGATCAATCGGCCATACAAATCCATGAATCAAATGATCGGATGATTTTCCTGCATCATATTGTTTGGGAGGCACTATTGAAAACAACAAAATCCCCTTCAACTGATCAAAATTTTTAGGTTTAGCAAAAAAATTGCCCATTACACATTGAAAATCATATTTTTTCTCTAAAGCATTCATTTACTGCTCAACGATCTCCTGATTCTTAAACGAATCAACTTCAATAAAAAGACCATAGATTTCAGAGTAATCAGTTAAGTGCCCTCAACAAGTAACTAAAGTGCATAGGCTCTGTCCTCAAAGTTTACACCATATGATGATCTAAGCGAACAAGAGAGCCCCTTTAAACATGCAAGTTGTTTTATCATAACGCGTTGTGATTCTACAAGCAAAAAACTACAGCAGTCATCTCCTAAAAGGAACAGGTGGACGGTATCCCTGAACGATTGAGGAGAGGATGAGTCCCCCCACAGCCGGGAGAAACTTTTTCTGTTTGATATAGTAGTAAGCACCAGCAACTAAGCAGTTCACTCCAACAGAGGATAAATGAATACTTTGACTTGTCATTATGCGGCTCAAATTGACTACTTTGGGCAAGATGTTACCAAAATATCTCTATGAAGTAAATAGGAATACTGGGTATTTAACTTCTTTATAGTCAATCATCTTCGTCCTCATCTTCGTATTCCTGGCTAAAAGGGTAGAGATCTTCATCCTCATCATCCAGCTCATCCTCATCACCAAGATCGCTTCGAGGGTCGATATAAAAAGCTAGAGACGTTGCTCTAGGAAGCGGGAGATAATCGCTCTGTTCCTCATCGCCGCGGGATTTGGCATGAAATACCCTCCATAGACAAATAAGGACAAAACCACCACAGAGAACACTCATATAGAGGAAGAGGCCGCTTGGACCAAAGAGTGTCATAAAAAAGGGGGAAACAAGAGGTCCGATGATACACCCAACCCCATAAATCACCAAAAGGGCACAGGTAATTCCTACGATTTTTTTATCTGAAAAATGATCACATGTATAGGTAATTGAAAGAGGATACAGGGTAAATGAAATCCCCCCAAATAGGATCGTCAATCCAAGGAGAAGGTAATAGTGGAAGTGAAGGCTATGGTAGAGCGCAAATGTTAGACACATTAAAACTAGGGAAACACCTATGATGACTTTTCGGCGATTAAAGATATCAGAAAGGTGGCCGATGGGCCACTGAAGAATGAGCCCCCCTAGAATGGTGAAACCCATGATTTGAGAAATTTGCATCACTGAGAGATTGATCTCTTTAGCAAAAATCGGTGCAAGGGAATAAAAGGAGCTTAGAATCATCCCCGAGACAAAACATCCGATAGGGCCAAGAGGTGCCTTTCGCATAATTTGGAAGATGTTGGTAATGGAGGAATCTAAAAGCAGCGGGCCGCTGCTCTTCATCATGCACACAGGAATTACAGAAAGAGAGCTTAGAATAACTGTGATGACAAAAGGCAGTAGGCTATCGATCTGTGAAAAATTCAGAATAAACTGTCCAAACCCTTGAGCCATATAGAGAGTAAGCATATAAAATGAGAGAATTCTCCCTCTGCTTTTGACTCCTGTAGAAAGGAGAAGCCAACTCTCAATTGCAATAAAAAACCCCGAGACACAGAACCCCATCAGAAAACGGAATATTGACCACGAGATGACGCCAATCATCCCCCCTTGCAAGACAATCAAAATAGAGTTAACTGACGCCACAATCACAAAGGTCCGGATATGACCAATCCTGTTAATAAGCCTCTCGACATAGATAGACCCGAGCATAATCCCAGCGTAATAAAAGGCATTAATCAATCCAATAATCCAGTTGGGATAATCAGCAACCGCAAGGCGCAAACTTGTAAATGTTGTAAAAAATCCATTTCCTAACATCACAATAACAAGACTCACCAAAGGAGGTGTAACGCTCCGCAGGACTTTTCTCATTCAGACCTCTTCTTTGCTGCAATTTTCTTCTGTGCTTCTGGAGAAAACCAGCGACCATCATGCTTAATAAGAGGCTGCGTAATCACCATATATTTTTCCTTTTTAAAGGGGTGTTGTACTTCCCCTTTTTTGGTAATAAGCTGCTCAAAAGTGTACCGAATTTTAAGGTAGTTTCCGTCTTCTTTAACCACTGTGATGTCAGTGTTAGAAAGGATCGGAAGAAAGTACTGTGGTTTTGCACCCAGAAGCTTCAATACTCCATCCTCGATTGCCGATCTAAAAGCCTGTCTTCCCACTTGAGAAAAAGCTTGCTGCAAGAGGGAGAATAGCTTCTCGTCTTCAGGACATAATGCTTGCATAGCCTTGTAAGTTTTAACAAGCTTTTCCACTGAAAAAGAATCGGTCTTGTCTGCATGAAAGAGAAGTTTATCATGATCATAAAGATAGAGAGAGGGCCATTCTCGGTTAAGCTCTTTTGCAAAATCAATTGTCATAAAGCCAAGCGTTTCGTCTTCAGTTATCTTCTCATTCAAGGTAGGGAATGCTTCAACATCACCCTTTACCTTCTTATCGATCCCCTCATAAATTTGTTCTACAAATGAAAGTTCCTTTTGGATCTCTGAGGGACACTCCTCGAAAGCCCAGTCAAGAAGACTTAAAGTCACTTGAGAAACTTCTTGAATGGAGAGGAGGAATTCCCATTGATATTTGTTGAGAATCAGAGCACATATGCAAAACTGCTGCTCATCACTCATATGATAGAGAACTTCTTGCTGGTTTGCGAGCTGAATCAGTTGCTTTCGGTTTTCAAGTGGAAGATCTCGAGGAAGATAGCAGCTAGCAAGGTAAGTTTGAAGAGTTTCAATATCCTTTTGGGACGTTTTAGAAAGAGTTTCGAGAAGGTAAAAGAGATCAGCATTCGTCTCCTTCAGCTCATCAAAATCTTGATACGCAAGAACAATTTCTTGGAAAGCCTTTCCAAGCTCACGAAACTTTGTTGTGAGGTAAATATTTTTCCGACAAACAGAGGTGCGTGTCAGTCGGTCATGAATTCCAGAGGGAGCCAAACAGTATTCTTCTTTTAACATCCGGCTACAATAGTTGATATTCTGAATCTGCCGGTATTGATTAATACGCGCCTTTTTCTTGAGTTCATGCCACATCCTTAAGTAATCAAGATGCTTACGTGACTTGTGACGATGAAGCCGGATGCTGCGGTTGTCACGAATAGGATTGGTGATAAATAGAAGGAGTTCATTGGGGTAATAGATCGCTTTAAACTCTAAGGCTTCCTCTGTTTCATCTACTTTTTCAGACTGAACACTCATAAAAATTGCATTGAGGGCCTGCCTGGGATCAGAGTGAGTCTGCTGCTTGCGACGCTCTTCAATATGTTCTTGAAGAGCTTTGAAAAAAAAGAGCTTACGTGCAGAAAGAGCTTGAGCAACCGATCTCTTTGATTGCTTGTATTTTTTGTAAGGATAAACACCAAAAGTAATAATTGAAAAACATAAGTTTTTAAGTGAACTTGCTTTAAATTGGGAGCGAAAGTGACGCGAAACCGCTCCCTCCCACGACTCTCGGTGGTTGATATTAACCATTTTCACATCTGGAAGGACTGGACCATGCATGGATGTAAGCTCCCCTTACCGCACTAAGTAGCATATGTCGGTATTACATGTTAAAGAACTTTCTAGCAATAGTGCCTAAATGAAAGAGGTGATAGCAGAAAGATACCATAACCAAGCCCTTAAGGGTCCAGAGAAGAGTGCGGATCCAATTACAGTGGATAAGTCGTTGCACAATTTTAAGCGAGAACCGAACGCTAAGTTTTTGGTGTTGATTTAGTTGAAAGAGAAAGGTCGAGAGCCAAATCAAGATCAAGAGGATCAGATTGGCTCCCGCAAGCTTCGTTAGAGTCCCTTCTGTTGACACTCCGATGAGGAGTATCGCAGTAATCACTTCGATAAGCATAATGGGGCCGATCAAAAGCGCTGCCCGCCTAATATGGGCACGCTCATACTCCACAAACCCCTTCTTAATCTCCCGATAGATCAGATCCAAAACACCTTGTATTATTTAACCAGCTCAAATGAGTTAATAAAGTGGTCAAAATGCCCTTCAAGGTAGTTCGTTACTTCGCACTCCATTGCTAAAAGATAGAGATGATTTTCAGCCATGATAGCACGTCCTTTAAAGTAAGTCCCTTTCGCTTGGATGAAGAAATCAAGCGCTTTATGTCCATCAATAACGACTAAATCAGCAAATATCAGCTCATTGTCATGGTTTTGCGTTACCAGTCCGTTGAGAAAGCTTTCAAGGCTCATCTCAGCATGAGACTCATTAATAAACGGAGGATACTGCGCAATCAGCATCATGTAGATCGCTTTCTTTTCATGTGCAGAAACATACACATCATAGCGAAGGTTATACCCTTCCTCAGGAAAGGGCATGATCTGTTTTACATGCTCAGGAGACTCAGGAAGGGAAACCATACATTTTCCATGTACAGAATGGAATTTCTTCCACCCCTCTGCAGTTTGAATCGTTGCCTTTGATTGAACAGCCATTTTCACGGGTGCTCCCCCAATAAATGCAGGACCGCCCCCTGCCGTTAGTAAAATTGCTCCCAGCGCTGCAAACGCCTTCTTTTTAAATAAACTCAGCATCTTTTTCCCCCTCTCTTCTTCTTTTCGTTTAAGTTACGTGTATTAGAGCAGCAACGCCCCAACTAACGAGGAAAAGAAGGATAAAGATCGAAAGCCCTGCTAAAAAAGCATTTAGCAGCGCCATCCATGCTGAAAACCCTTGCACTTCCCCTAATGCATGTAAATAAATAATTAATCCCCAGATCGCCAAAACAAACTGAGCAATGCCTATGACAAGATTAATGACCGCAGCTGATCCAACAAGACTTTTTTCGTAGCCTGGAACAAACAAGCTGTTGCCATTGATAACAATACAAAAAACCCAAAACAAAAGTGTCACAACCATAGGAACTGTAGACCAATAGGTTGCCGCACGGATTTGTTTAAATGACCCCTTTCCCTTAATAAGTTTTCCGAGCAGGAATGCAAAAAAGCTCGATACATTGAAAACAATATACCCCGCTGGAATCGCTAAAACCGCTGATAGGATAATAATAACCAGTAAGGAGGATGATCTCCCAAGTGCTAGAAACTGACTTATTTGCAGCATATACAGGAAGCCATAAATTGCACACATCACGATGAAGCGAAAACTCACATCATAATCGATAAGCGCTCGTATTGTCTTTCTAGGCTTAGCCCAGATACTGAGCCAAGGATTGAGTCCTAATTTCTCTTTCATTTCCCCTCCTCCATTGATGGGAGGCAAAAATCAAGTCTCCTGCTCAATTTGCCGCCCTCATCTTTAAATCTAGATCGAAAAAATTAATTGCACAAGAGGAAATATTTTCCGCATAAAAGACGGAGGCAGCCGCAGCTGCCCCCTAGTGATTTATACAAAGTACTGGAAATAGAGCACTAATGAAAGTGTAACAAAAACTGGAACTTTGACTGGCTGATAGTTTAGGAGTTTATGAAAAATATTCATCACACAAAGAACTAGTATTGAGGGATAAACAACTTCCAAAACAGGAGCCAAGAGTTTAACAATCCCCGTAAATTCAAGCGTTGAAACAAGAACGGTTACAGCCAAAACAGTTACAAGAGACCACTCATAGGACAGTCGTTTCTTTGTAATACACCTTTGCAAAAACTCAGCACAGACAACCGTTAATGCAATCGCTGTGGTTAGACACGTTAGTGCAATCGACATGCATACAACAAGGCCTGCATGTTGCCCTAAAACGATTTGACCAATACGACCAAGAAGCTGATCAGCCCCTGTGCCATCAAGAGCCATACTATGATGAGCCGCAACATAACTAAATCCAATATAGATCATGCTCAAGAGCCCTGCACCAATCAGACTAGCCTTGAATACCGGGATCAAAACGCTTTTTCGCTCCCCTTGCTGCTCCTTAAGCTTATTATAAACCAGAGAGGAGAAGAAGAAAGCAGCTAAAAGATCCATTGTATTATACCCCTCTCTTAACCCATAAAAGAAAGGGTGTGCTACGTGAGATGATCCCACAGGATCTGAATTTGAGAAAAAGACTCCTTTGATGATGATCACAACCAGAAAGAGGACAAGTATAGGAGATAGAACGTAACCAATAAGATCTAAAATTCTGTTTTTTTTCCATGAGCAGAGAAAGACAATCAAACAGCTAATTAAACTAAAGGTTAGGAGATGCATCCCAGTAAAGTAGACCTTAAGCGTTGAATAGGTCAGCGTAATACACCGGGGAATTCCCCCGAAAGGACCAATCATAGCAAGCAAGAGTATGGTGACAAAAAGGCCAGGTCCTTTGCCAATCCGGCTGAAGAAACTTTCATAGTCTCCTTCATAGAGACTGATAGAGAGTAAACCACTAAATGGAATCAATACAGCTGTCAAAACAAGACCGAGTAGGGCCCATATCAACCCCCCTTCAACAGTCTGCCCAATGATCAGAGGAAATGTAATATTTCCTGCTCCAAAAAACATGGAGAACATCGCGAGGCCTGTTGATAATGATGTGCTTTTTAATTTATTCACTTTTTTCCTTAATTTTCGAATTAATAGTACTAGATTCTGAATGGGGGGGGAGGGACTTACATGCGCCTAAAGGCGCACAATAATTATTCGAGAGGAAATAAGTTGTACATTTTTTACTGTTTCCATAACACCGCGGAGTATACAACACGAAAAAATTTGACGCAAGAGTTATATTACATGCTCTAAAGCTTGGCAAAGGTTTGGATAATGAAAATTATAACCACTCTCACAAAGGCGCCTAGGCTCAACTCGAGTGCTTGATAGAAGAAGTTCTTCCCCTTTTTGCCCCATGAGAAGGCGCACAGCAAACTCAGGAAAAGGTGGTCCCAACCACCGATTAAGAACCTGAGCGAGTTTTTTTGTAAAAACATCATTTGGCACAGGATGAGGAGCTACAACATTCACAGCACCACTTAAGTTAGGCGTCATCATTATATGGTAAAGGGCCCCAACGACATCATCAATTGCAATCCAGCTCATATATTGGTGACCACTCCCGATTCTGCCACCAAGCCCCCATTTGAAGAGGCGCAGCATCTGCTTGAGAGCTCCTCCTTCAGAACTTAGAACCATTCCAAAACGGGTATACACAACACGCACCCCCTTTTCCTCCAGATCTTTTCCAGCACGTTCCCATTGCTGACATACTTCGGAAAGGAAAAGGCCCTTTCCAGGGCCTGATTCTTCGTTTACCACTTTAGTTCCACAATTGCCATAATAGCCAACAGCGGAGGCTGAGATAAAAGCCTGAGGTGGATGAGACAACTTTTTAATCACTTCAACAAGGAGCTCAGTCCCTTTGACTCGACTTTTTAAAACCCGTCTCTTCTTCCGCCTAGTCCACCAGCCTTTGCCAATACTTTCTCCCGCCAGGTGAATCACAACATCAAAACCTTCAAATTCGGAAAGATTGCACTCCCCCGTTTTGGGATTCCAAATCACAGTTTTTTCTTCCCCCGAACTCTTCCGAGAGAGATGCCAAACCTCATAACCCATAAATTCCATAAGATACGCAAGATTTTTCCCAATAAATCCATGAGAGCCGCTGATCAATATCTTGAAGGGTTTTTCAAACGGATATTTCTGAACCATCCCGATATCGTGATCGATCAACGCATGTTTATAGGAAAGGAGTTTACCTATCCTTTGCTTCATGTAATGATTAATAATCGGATTGAGAAATCTAGGCAAGCGGTGGGTAAACTCGAATTTACCAATTATTTCGGATGTGTGCGTACTTTGAGGCGTAATGACTGTTTCATATTTATATTCATCAAAAATCCCTTCGGTCTGATGAAGAGAAAATGACTCATTGTCTTTGTGCGCATCGTGCTGTAGAACTTGCCTGACCCAGAAAAGGTTTAAAACCTTAAAGCGAACAGCAATCTTTGAACCTGGATTATTGGGTCTCCCCTTAGAACAAACGACATCAATTTTTTCTGAAGGGGGAATACATCTTTCCACCACCCTTTTTCTGAGATGCCAATCATAGATCTCTTCAGATGATCTGTTGATTAGCGACCGAAAGCAAATCTTTGTCTTTTTAATCATAGGACCCTGCCATTGCCCTAGCAATTATTACAAGACCCTAGGATTTAATGCAAAATGATTCTTATCCGAACATCCATTCGTGTGCAGAAGCTATGTTGGCTTGAACAGCAATTTCGATGTCTTTAGCAACAGTTCCTTTAAGAGCTGCAGTTACATCCTCCTGAATACGGCCATCTAGAGAAGATTCTGATAAAATCTCAATTTTCTGACTCATAGTTTCAACACCAACTTTAAGTTCGATAGGCTTTGAAACAACCCAAACAAGAACATTTAGCAGAAATTCTGACTGTTTCGGTAACGGGCTGTGGTTCAACTTTCTGCGTACATCTTCAGCGCTAACATCTTTTTCAGACATAACATGCACTCTTTGAAGATTATGCCCCACTTTCGATAGATCGTGTCCTATTGAAAATGCCGTTCCAGCTAGAAGAAGCCCTTTGTAAGAAAACTGCCTAGTATAAGCAACCTTTCCGACGATATATGCAGATACTGCAAGCCATGGAAGCGCGCTAACTTTCAGAGTCGTCGTTCCAACGCGATATACATCTGCTTCTCTAGCTTGTGCCTCTGAAAACGCTTTTGTGTAGACCTCGAAAGCTGAGTTCTTTTCAACATTTAATCCTTCTTTTACTTTAACAGTGCTCTCTCTGGCCTGCCTAAATTGCTCGATTGGCTGTCTATAAGCATCCTGGATGTTTAAAAAATAATCTTTCATATCGTACCATCCTTACGTTAATGTTTTTGCGGATATTATAGATATAAATATAGATTAACGCAAGTTGAAAATAAAAAGCGCAAGCCCTTAAGAAATTGCGCCTTATGTGGCTAGCCTTTCTTGCAGGAACTGCAACATAGAGTCTTACACTTCCCTAAAAAACTAAGTCCCCAGAGACCCGCAAGCCCAACAATGGCATAAGCTAAACGAGAAAGCCAAGAGGCATCGCCGCCAAAAAGCCATGCGATTAAGTCAAACTGAAAAAACCCCCAGAGACCCCAATTAATGGCTCCTACAAGAATAAGAATCAGCGCAATAAAGTTAATTACCTTCATAGGTGGTACCTCCTCTCCTATTCACTTAATGTATCTAAAAAATTTCAATTTTGCTAGCTATTTTTCACATGGTTTGTAAAAATGTTTTGACGTTTAATGGAATGACAAATAAAGTTTTTCATTTCCTTAGAGGAGATTCCATAACAAGAAGGAGCAAATAGCAGCTTATGAAAATATTTAAATCATTCATCTCAATGATTTGTCTAGCTCTTGCGTTGACAGCAAGCGCTGAGGCAAATCCCCTTAAACGGTTCAATTTTAGTGTTTGGACTGACTATTCAGGAATGAAGTTTGATGGACTTTCTCAAGAAGAGAAAACCGACAAACTACAGAAACTATTCGAAGATAAAGTCAAATTTGCAGAGACCTACAATGCAAGACGTGTTCTTGTCAGAGTTCTAAATCCTGCCGAATTTGATTTCTTTAATACTGAAAACTACGATGCTACTCGTGATGACAACTTCTACTATTGGGCATTGCAACTAAGTCAACATGCGGAAATTGAAGCGGTTTTTGATACAGAAGTGTTTGATATCGGAACTCAGTCTTGGACAGACCGAATCCTTGGATATGCAGCTACCTGGCTAAGAATCGAAAGACCTCTTGGAGGTTTCAGAAATTTAAAACAAAAACTTGCTTGGGTTTCATTTTTGAACGAGATGTCTGATCCTTCTGGCAAAGTGAAGTACTTGGTACGAGGAATTACAATTGATCCGAAGAACCTTGAAGACGAAGCCTTGCAGCTGATCATCAATACCCTCGATCAATACAAATACAACGCGTCTGAAGACCTTCCCAAAAACCCTTATTCAGACGTGCGAATGGCTGTTTATCTGGGGCTAGATCAAAAAAACATGGCACTTTGCAATCTAGGGCGTTTCCCATTAAGAACAGACCTGCATGGTCAAACGCCAGATGGCATTGGAGTAACCCCTCCAGAAAACTTTCCATCTGAGGGAACCTCTTATTTGGCTCCAGAATGGCGCAGCGATATCAACAGCCCCCTACTCGACACTGTTTACTTGAAGATGGCTGATAAACGCCTTGTGGAATCCATCTACCAAAACCATTCCATTTTGCCAGATCCAGCTGAACCCAATCGAGAAGCCGTTAAAGCATTGATTGAAGATCTTGGAAGAAATTTTAGAGGGACTCCTTTTTGTGTAGGCCCTGGAAAAATTTCTAATATTAGAGGGTCCTCAGACGTTTCTGGTCTGTATACTTTCTTCAGAACTGGTGGAGGAAATTATAAGCAAGGGCAGTTTGTCGAGGGAGGGTTCATCGAGGTGCGTCCTCCTGCTGCTGCTAGGAGAATTCGAAAGACTATCGCAGCTCAGCCCGAAAATAACAAAGCCTTAAAGCTTACCTCAACATTTAGTACAACTGAGACTATTGAAAAAGTTGAGTATTACATTACAGCAACACCTGTAGCCTGGGGTTCTCCCCAACTCTCAAATTTCATACGCACTAAAATCTACTACGTATTTAGCACTGATTTTGAAGCTACTGATTTTGAAGCTAAGGAGTCTCGCTTTTTTGGAAACTGGAATCTACAAAACTTCCTTGATTTCCTAAGCTCCCCCCATAACAACTCAAAACTCCGGTTTGGATTTTTGGAACAACTTACCTTCAAGAATTTTGATGGGAACTGGGTAAGCCCTGTTAACAATATTGTCCTACATGATTTCACCACTATTCCTAACGGAACACCTTTTCCCGAATGTAACTGGGGACTGGGAAATCAAAACCACTACTAGTGGTTGAAACCTTCTCTATGACAACGGAAGCTCCTTAGGGCGCTTCCGTTGTTGACTTTATAGAAGAATTCAATTACCATTTTGCATTGTGACGAAATTAGACAAAGAAACACTTATCGATCTGACCAAGCTGTGTCGGATCAACTGCAGCGAAGAAGAGTTAGAAACGCTTCTTAACAACCTCCAGTCTATCCTAGGTTATATCGACCAAATGGAAGAGGTTGATACCGAAGGCGTCCCTGTGTGTAACCATGTCAGTGAAGAAATGGAGTCGGTTACTCGAGAAGATGAGCCAGATCAATCTCTCGATAGGAAAACATTCCTCGATAATAGTCCTTCTCATGTTGGCGGAATGATCCGCGTTCCAACTGTCATTAAATTTTGAGTAGCCATGTATCTTAAATCTGCCCTACAACTTCATGATGCCTTTGTAAAAGGAGAGCTCACCGCCTCTGAAATCACGTCCTATTATCTACAACGTATCCAAACATTGGATTCGGACCTTGAATCATTCATAAATGTTTTCTCTGACCGCGCTATGGCAAAAGCTGAAGAACTTGATGTAAAACGTGCAACCGGAGCTCCTGTTGGAAAATTAGCTGGGATTCCTATAGCTATTAAAGACAACATTCAGATTAAAAGAGAAGTCACAACATGTGGTTCCAAGTTCTTATCAAACTATGTCGCTCCATTTGATGCAACAGCAGTCCGCTTGATTGAAGAGCAGGATGGTCTTGTGATTGGCAAAACCAATATGGATGAGTTTGCGATGGGCTCATCAACAGAACATTCAGCATATCAAACGACGAGAAACCCATGGAATCTTTCCTGTGCTCCAGGAGGATCCTCAGGAGGATCTGCTGCAGCCGTTGGCGGAAGGCTTGCCCCAATAGCTCTCGGCAGTGACACGGGTGGATCGATTCGTCAGCCTGCTGCGTTTACAGGAACCGTAGGATTCAAACCCACCTACGGACGAGTCTCCCGTCATGGCCTCGTTGCCTTTGGCTCCTCACTCGACCAAATTGGTCCATTTGCAAACTCCGTAAAAGACATCGCTTTGATGATGGAAGTGATGGGTCGTCCTTGCGACTTTGATGCAACGAATGTGAAAAAGACTCCAGAAAACTATCTTGACCACTTAGAAACCTCGATCCAGGGAAAGACTGTCGGTGTACCGTGGGGCTTTCTAGATGAACTATCTGATGGCGCCAGAAAAGTCTTTGAAGAGGCCTTAGATGTCCTAAAAAAAACCGGCGTAAAACTTGTTGAAATCAAGCTCACCAAATTAAAGTACTCGATTCCAATTTACTACATCTTGTCAACCGCAGAGGCTTCAACAAACCTTGCCCGATTTGATGGCATCCGTTTTGGAAAACGCTCTGAAAGTGCAAAAAATCTGGATGAAATCTACGATTTATCTCGGGAAGAAGGGTTCGGGCCGGAGGTGAAGCAAAGGATCCTTCTTGGAACTTTTGTCCTCTCTTCAGGATTTCAAGATGCCTATTATAAAAAGGCCCAGAAGATTCGAACACTGATGATTCAAGAGTACAAGAAAGCCTTTGAGATTTGTGACGTTATAGCAATGCCAGTCACCCCTTCGCCAGCTTTTGAAATTGCCGGAATTCGTGATCCTCTAGAAATGTATTTGCAAGACCTCTATACAGTTGGAGCAAATTTGGCAGGATTGCCAGCAATTAGTGTTCCTTCGGGAAAAAATGGCAATGACCTCCCTCATGGTCTACAGTTTCTAGGGCCACAAATGTCTGATGGAAAAGTCATGCACTTTGCCTATCAATTTGAAAAAGCGCTTAACTTAACGGGATTCATCCCTCCCCTTTTTGACAAGGAGTCTGCAGTATGAGTCATATCTCTTATGAAGAATGGGAACCCGTTATTGGCCTTGAAGTTCATGCGCAACTAAAGACTCGTTCGAAAATATTTGCCCGTTCTCCCAACCGATTCGGTGATGAACCCAATACAAATATTGAGGTCGTTGATACCGGGCAGCCTGGTGCTCTACCTGTTCTGAATAAAGAGGCTGTGGAGATCGCAGTGCGTTTTGGATGTGCTGTTAATGCTCAGATTGCTGAATTTAGTAAATTTGACCGAAAATCCTATTTCTACCCTGACTCTCCTCGAAACTTCCAAATCACTCAATTCGATATGCCCATTGTTATTGGAGGAGAAGTCATAGCAGATGTTGAGGGAAAATCAAAAACATTTGCAATTCACCATGCCCACCTTGAAGATGATGCAGGCATGCTGAAACACTTTTCAGACTTTGCTGGAGTTGATTATAACCGAGCAGGCGTTCCCCTCTTAGAGATTGTTTCTGAGCCCTGTATGTCCTCCCCAGCCGATGCAACAGCGTTTGCGACAACACTAAAGGCTATTATGGAATATCTCGATGTGTCTGACTGCAATATGGAAGAAGGGTCGATGCGAATCGATACCAATGTTTCAGTTCGACCCAAGGGAGATAAAACACTTCGAAACAAAGTCGAAATTAAAAACCTCAATTCATTTAGCTATATGGAAATGGGAATTAAATCAGAGATTCGTAGACAGATTCGTGCCTATACTGAACGTCCCCACGAGGACCCTAATATTGTCGTTCCAAGTAGTACTGTTCGTCTGGATCTTGATAAAAAAGAGACGATTCTCATGCGCTCTAAAGAGGAAGCACGAGACTACCGTTACTTCCCTGAGCCCGATCTACCTCCCATTATCCTGACAAAGGAATATATCGAAAAGGTGAAACGCGATCTTCCTGAACTCCCCCACGAAAGATTTAAGCGTTATATCAGCGATCTCAAGTTAACAGAATACAACGCTTCTATTTTGGTCAACGATAAGCAGCTTTCTGACTATTATGAAGAAGCTCTCAAAGTGTGCAAAAATGCAAGCGCTCTTTGCAACTGGGTAACTGTAGAATTTGTTGGTCGCTTTAAAGATAGCGGCACTCCCCTTTACAAGTCAGGTATTCATCCGGAGCACATCGCAGCGCTCGTCTCCTTTATTGACTCAAAGAAAATCACGGGACGTATTGCTAAAGAAGTCGCCGATATCATGGCAAAGACCCCAGGAAGAGACCCCGAGATCATCATCAAGGAAAATCCCAATTTTCAGGCGGTTCATGATACCTCTGCTATCGAACCCTTCGTCGATGAAGTCCTCGGTGCTAATCAGCAATCTATAGAAGATTTTAGAAATGGGAAGGATAAAGCCTTTAACTTCTTGGTGGGGCAGGTCATGAAACTCTCTAAGGGTAAGGCGTCTCCAGATGTTGTTAAAGAATTAATCATTAAAAAAATATCATAACTTGTTTTAAATCAAAGTTTTAACTACTCTCCTCTATAAAACTTAAGGATAAGGAGAGAGTTATGACACCTGTTGATGAGTCGTGTCCAAGTGATCTACTTGGAGCCAATCTTAGAGAAGAAAGAGAAGAGTCTTTTTCTGAAAAAGCGCACTCGTTCGCTAAGAATTACTTTTCACACTTTTACTGTCCGAATCCCGTAACAGGAAACTGGCAGTTTTGGATTATTCCTCAATCTATTGAAATAAATCTCGGGAAATTTAGCTTTATCGTAGCAAAATACCTTAAAGGATGGGGTGAGCTCAGCCATAAAGATAAAGAGCTCTGCGAAAGTATTGTCTCAAAACTAGCAACTCAAAGTAATCGAACGCTTCCGTTCCAAGTCACCATTCTACAAAATAAGATTTTGTCAGCATGGTGCTCGGCCGGTGGATATATTGGCATTCATGGACACCTTCTTGACAAAATGGAATATTACTTAGCTCATAGAGAGGAACTAGGACTAACAAAGTATGTTCATCCTCATACTGGAGAAACCATTAGTTACAAAGATCTCACAAAAAGCGATCTAATTGCTGCTATATTAGGACATGAGATGACCCATGCTGATGCACGTCACCAAGGATATATGTTCGAGCGGGGCATCTTCCTGAGACTTATTCGAGACAGAAGAGAGCTTGAATTTGAGGCGGATAAATATGGGCTCCAGCTAGCTGCTAAAAGTGGATTTAGACCTGAGGCTGCTCTTTTCTTTCTTGAGGTTGCTAAAATTGAGCTTGAAAAACAACTGAGCTCAATGCCTACCTCAGTGAAAGAGTGTTTGATAAATAGCAGAACGCATCCCACGTGTACCAAGAGACAAATTGCTCTATTTGAGACTGTTAAAGCCTTAATGAAATCGTAAGCAGAAGCGATAGTTTTCAATCTTCTCTATTTATTTAAGGGAATTTTATTTACTATTGCTATTAAACGACATGCGGAGGTGAAGTTATGTCAGAAATTAGTGAGATAGGTTCAGGAGATGTTGTCATTGAAGTCACCTCTCAGGATCGCGAAGAAGCAGCAAGTTTTCTAAGTAAGGCTGTGCATGCATTTGCAACACCATTTATTGCAGCTCTCGACTTTATTGCTCCTAAAAATCTAGTGACTGGAAGTCGCCAGCTTTGGTACCTACCAAAATCTCTTGAAAATTTAATGGGACGCATCATGTATCCCATCATGAAGGCTAATCAAGGCGGAGAAACAGAGCACTTATTTTCTGAAACATGTCGCAAAATCATGCAAGAACTTGCAGTCCACTCCAAAAGAGAGTTCAACTATGAAGTTTCTGTTCTAAATAACAACCAGGTTAACGCTTGGTGTTTACCAGGTGGAAAGGTCGCTGTATACAAAACGCTCCTTGAAAAAATCGATTTCTACGTCCACAATAAAGATAAGCTTGGTATAAATGGCTATACCCATCCTGAATCTGGCGAATTCATTAGCTATGCTGATGTCAAAAAAAGAGACGTTATTGCTGCTCTTTTAGGTCATGAGATGACACATGCAGACGCCCGCCATTCAGCACGGAGCCTTGAAATGAGTTTCCTTGCTCAGGCTGCAATATTTGGGCTAAATAAATACACTAAAAGCATCCTTGACAACTGGGAAGTGGATCTTGCCACCCGAGAATCTAACCGCTCTACCGATCCCGAAGATGTCAGAGACGAAAAGCAAAAAATCCGAGCTTGGAGAAATATCCATAGTGTTGCTTTTGGATGCCTAACACACCTAGGAATTCAACTCTATTTCTTAGCAGGAAGTCACAGCCACGAACTAGAAGCGGATAAATATGGAACAAAAATGGCCGTAGCAGCTGGTTATAACCCAGCTGGAGCCCTTTTCTTGCAAGAGATTTTGAAACAGGAGTCCAAAGGTATCCATTCTTTCTTGCCCGAATCTTCCCAAAAAATTCAGTCCTTATTTCATTCCCATCCCTCTAGCAGTGATAGACAACTAGCGCTGTTTCAAGATGTGAAAGCATACAAAATGGGTTCCTGAAGACACACCCTAAACGCAAAAAAAGCTTGGGGTGAATAAAACTAGTTTGATTAAAAACCTTCTTTTAAATAAATAAAAAAGGAAGTCGAACTAGGTTTTTTTTAATGCTACGTGCATTTGCTTTTTCTATTTTCTTTTCATTACTTTTGATGACTCAGGGATGTGACATCAAGGGAGCCAACGATCCCTACTCCTACGCCCCTCATAGTCCTGATTCCATTTGGCAACCTCCTAAAAAAGCTCAAAAACGCCTTCCAAATATGGAGGATCTCGCTAAAGAGGGTGAGGACTATCACAAGTTTTCAAAAGAAGCTCCAATTACTCTTGCTGAAATTATCGATATCGCCCTTTCCAGAAATCCAGATACCAAACAGAGTTGGGCTGCAGCTCGTGTGAGTGCGGCCGAATATGGGCAATCTCTTCAAGATTATTTCCTACTTGCGGAAGGAGCAGGCAACTATACGCGAACACGCTTTGCTCAATTTATAGGATCAACGCGCTCTATTGTCTATGAAACCCAATATGGTGGAGAACTAGAGCTCACCTATACAATTCTTGATTTTGGACAGACACGAATGACGAGTGAAGCAGCTCTTCAATCTCTTTTCAATGCCGATTGGTCCCACAATAGCCAGGTTCAGCAAACGATTCAGATCGTCATGACAGACTATTACAACTATCTGTACCAAAAACAGCTTCTCTTCTCGACAGAGCAAGATGTGATCAACGCCAAAGTTTCTTTAGATGCTACAGAGGGGAAATTCCGGCAAGGACTTGCTGACACTTCAGATATCGTTCAAGCCAGAACGCAGTACCTGTCCAATAAGCTTGCCGTCGTCAATCAAAAGCAGAGCCTTCACACATCCTATACTCAGTTGCTCAACGACATGGGACTCCCCTCTGATGGAGCTATCTATTTTCAAAACTACCCAGATGAAATTGTCTTTTTTGAGCTAGAAACACTAGATAAACTTATTCTCAAAGCTAATGAAAACCGTCCAGACCTTCTTGCTGCTGAGGCAGAAGTAAAATCCAGCATCGCAAGCTATAATGCTGCTCGTTTAGAAAAGATGCCTGTCGTTACTGGTGAGTTTGACATTGGAAGAAAGTACTTCCAACATGGGGTCAATGACCGCTATGATTTCACTGCGCAAGTAAACCTCACATTCCCGCTTTTTCAGGGGTTTTTCATTGAGAATAGCATCAAAAAAGCACGAGCTACGATTGAGGAATCTGAAGCTTCATTAGATCTTGTCCGTCTAAGCATTATTCAAGAGGTTTCCAACTATAGAAGTGATGTGGGATATTCTAAAGAGTCTATTGAATATGCAAAATCTTATCTAGAATCAGCTGAAGAAGATTTCAAAGTCAACCTAAAGAAGTACCGCGTAGGAACCGGAACGATTATTGATTTAATCAATGCCCAAACTTCGGTGTCCGATGCTCGATCTCAACTCGCGCAAGCTCAAAATAGTTGGTACACGTCAGTTGCCAATCTTGCCTATGCAACCGGAACCCTATTCCGTCCAGTCGATCAGGAACAAACCCCCTATTTACAACTTATAGAAGATAAGGAAAGTCGCCATGAAAAGCCTTCTTTTTAGCGCAGCGCTCATGCTAGCTCTTGTAGGGTGTTCAAAAAAACAAGCCCCGCATGAACCAAAGGCCATTCCTGTTCACGCCGCTAAATCTATTGCCAGAGATGTGCCCAAGTATATTTCAACAATAGGGCATATGGAAGCTTACCAGGTCGTCAACGTAATGGCTCAAGTTGATGGATACCTTATGAAAACCTACTTCACAGACGGAGCAGATGTGAAACAAGGCGATCTTCTATATCTCATAGATCAACGCCCCTATATAGCAGACCTTGAAAAAGCAGAGGGAGCACTAGAAAAAAGCATTGCAAATCTCGGATATGCTGAGAGAACCGCTGAGAGAAACTCGCAGCTCGTAAAGGATGAATATATTTCGCAAGATCAATTTGATAGTTTAGTTACAACAGTCATGGCCGATGATGCTACGGTTAAACAAAACCAAGCTGCAGTAGAAAATGCAAAAATCAACCTGGGGTATACAACGATCTATTCGCCTCTTGACGCACGTGCTGGGGAAACTCAAATCTACGATGGAAACCTTATTTTAGAAAATCAAGAAACGACTCTTGTCACTCTGAACCAAATCACACCCATCTATTCAGTCTTCTTCATCAACGAAAAAGATCTTCCATCTGTCCAGAGATACAAAGCAAAGTACAACGATTTAAAAGTCTATATCACAGTAGATGATCCAGAGTCGCCAACCTACGAAGGAATTCTCACCTTTATTGATAACGGTGTCGATATTTCAACAGGAATGATCAAGTTAAAGGCAAGTCACACAAATAATGATAAAATCCTATGGCCGAATCAGTATGTCAAAGTGAAGCTAGTTCTGGATGTTCTTGAAAATGCAGTCATTGTCCCTTTCGAATCGGTTCAAACCAGCCCAAAGGGAAAATATATCTATGTCCTTAAAGGAAACCAAACAGTCGAGCTAAGAGATGTGACTGTTGGCCAAATGCAAGAAGACAATACCATCGTTGTAACGAAAGGGTTGAGGGCAGACGAAAAGGTAATTACTGTAGGGCAAGTGAATCTCTATCCCGGAGCCAAAGTAACCGTGAAACAGAGCGAGGATGAGCTGTGAGCCTTTCCGAACCCTTTATCCGCCGCCCTGTAATGACGACACTCGTCATGGCCTCAATCCTATTTCTAGGAATGCTTGCCTATCAAGGCCTTCCAGTCAGCGACCTCCCTGATGTCGAGTATCCCACAATTGAAGTCACAACAAGTTATCCTGGTGCTGGACCTCAAGCCATGGCCGACACTGTAACTTCCCCTCTAGAGCGGCAATTTACAAGTATCGAAGGAATCGAAACTATCGCCTCTTCCAGCACAAACGGAAGCTCAACAATCGTCCTTCAGTTTAATCTCGACAAAGATATTGATGCTGCTGCAACAGACGTTCAATCAGCAATTAACCAGGCTCAACCGAATCTTCCCGCTGACTTGCCAAACTACCCCACTTATAAAAAAACCAATCCCTCACAAACCCCCGTTCTTTTCCTCTCTGTTTCCTCTGATCTTATGTCTCTTGGTGACCTTTATGATTACGCCTATGCATTGATGGGCCGTCGACTAGGAATGGTCAATGGAGTCTCCGATGTTGATGTCTATGGATCACCCTTTGCCGTTCGTGTTCAAGTCGATCCCGACTATTTATCCGCCCATCAAATTGGGATCAATGAAGTTGCCAATTCAATTGTCAATAGCAACCCAGAGCTCCCTGTAGGAAATCTCTATGGCCCTGATACAGAATACACAATTCAGGTTGACGGACAGATGGAAACTGCGGCTGGCTATAATGAACTGATTGTCCGAAACAATAATCAAGCTCTTTTAAAAGTCAAAAACCTTGGGAATGCGATCAATTCTTTGCAAAATGATAAGTATGCTCTCAACTACATCACCAAAGAAGGGGAGGTTCCTTGCGTTGTCATTGCGATCGTAAAAGAAGCTGGAGCCAACACTATTAAGGTCATCGAAGGTGTTAAAGACATGCTTGAAGAGATCAAATGGGAGCTCCCTACCTCTGTTAAGCTTGAATATCTTTTTGATCAATCGGCCTTTATTATGGAATCTGTCCATGATGTTGAGCTCACTTTGATTGTAGCCTTCATCCTCGTTGTTTTAGTTGTCCTCTTCTACCTTGGAAAATTTCTAGATACTGTCATTCCAATTCTAGCCCTTCCCATGTCGGTCGTAGGAACCTTTGCCTTAATGTTTGTCTATGGATTCAGTATCGATATCTTGTCACTTCTTGCCCTCACCCTATCAATAGGGTTCCTTGTTGATGACGCCATTGTCGTTCTTGAAAATATCCATCGCCATGTTGAAATGGGAAAAACGACATGGGAAGCCTCTCTTAATGGCTCCAAACAGATCAGCTTTACGATCCTTTCCATGACCCTCTCCCTTGCTTGCGTATTTATCCCCTTAGTATTTATGGATGGAATCATGGGAAGAATGTTTCGAGAGTTTGCAATTACCATCGTAACAGCTGTTCTTATTTCGGGATTTATCTCCCTATCCTTAACTCCCATGCTCTGTAGCCGCTTTGTTTCTCAAAGCTCCCATGATAAGAAGAAAAACTGGATCGAAAGAATCTCCGACAAACTCACTACATCTCTTCTTAACCTGTATAAAAAAGGTCTCAATATTGTTTTTAAACACCGGTTTATGACTGTCCTTGCCGGCTGTGCTTCCGTTGCTGCCACCATTTATCTAGGAGCCTCTCTCCCAACAGATTTTATCCCCGGAGATGACCTAGGGTTTGTCAATGGATTTGCCGTTGCATCCGATCCCACATCCCCCTATAAGATGATCGATTATCAAAATAAACTCTCGGAAATCATCAAAAATGACCCCAATGTTCAAGATCACGTTGCCGTCGCTGCCATTCCAAATCCTAACCAATCCCTCATGTTCATCCGTTTGAAACCTTTTAAAGATAGAGCCAGCATGACTAAATGTATCCAGGAGCTTTTGCCAAAGCTTCAGGAAGTTCCAGGAGTCAGCGCATTTCTCCGTCCTCTTCCTCTGATTAATCTTGATGTCGGAACCTCTATGAGTATGGGGAACTATCAGTACACTCTTCAATCTACCAATACTGACGCTCTCTACGAAGATGTAGAAAAAATCCTCAATGAAATGCGGCAATCCTCCGATTTCACACAAGTAATCAGCAATATGCACAACAAAGCCCCTTATCTCGATGTGCATATTGATCGGGACCGAGCCTATGAGCTCAACGTTTCAGCCAATGCGATTGAATCAACATTCGAATACGCTTATTCAGGAGGAAGACTCTCTCTTATCAATGGTACTGAAGACCAATACTACGTCATTATTGAAACCGTACCAAGTGCCTACAAAAACCCCACTGTTCTAGATAAACTCTACGTCTCTGCCTCTACCAATACCGCCATTAGCGATCGGAATGCCAACAACAACGTCGGAACAAAATTCCCTACTCAAGTCCCCCTTTCCGCAGTCGCCTCGTGGAAAGAAACCGTTGGTCCTTTAAGTGTCGCTCATATCAATACACTCCCCGCCGTTACCATCTCATACGATCTAGGAAAAGGTGTTCCTTTAGGAACTGCGCTCTCTAACCTCAATACAATTGCAGACAGCACACTTTCTAGCGATGTCCATGCCATCCAAATCGGTTCGAGTCAAATCTTTCAACAGTCCTTTGCAAGCCTAAAGTTTCTTTTTGTGATTACCATCTTTGCAATCTAT
Organism: Candidatus Neptunochlamydia sp. REUL1; assembly: GCF_963457595.1. Taxonomy (GTDB): domain Bacteria; phylum Chlamydiota; class Chlamydiia; order Chlamydiales; family Simkaniaceae; genus Neptunichlamydia. Next base: position 1,839,221 of record NZ_OY735137.1, on the reverse strand, counting down.
GTCATCCTTGGGATCCTCTATGAAAATTTCATCCACCCCCTCACAGTTATGTCTGCAATTCCTCCTGCTGCCCTTGGCGCAATCATCACTCTCATCATCTTTGGACAGCCCCTCTCCCTCTATGCCTTTATCGGTATCATCATGCTACTTGGAATCGTCCTAAAAAATGGAATTATGCTTGTCGACTTTGCGAATGAAGGAATTCGTGAAGGAAAGGATATCCATACCGCCATCTATGAAGCCTGCTGTGCCCGTTTCAGACCCATCCTAATGACAACCTTTGCCGCTATGATGGGAGCCGTTCCTATTGCTCTTGGAATTGGAGGATCCACCGCGCAATCACGTCGCCCCCTTGGAATGGTTGTCGTCGGAGGACTGATTATCTCTCAGATCCTAACGCTTTACTTCACCCCCATTATCTTCACCTATCTCGAAGGAATGCGACAAAAATTCCACATAGGCCGCAAGAAAAAGACCGATCAGCTAGAAGCCTAGATAGGCTGCGGTAATTTCTTATAATTGTCGCTTTGATCTATCTACTGTAATAAGCTAAGAGGAATATCCAACTTCAATTCTACCTAGGCTCTGTCCTCGAAGTTTACACCATATGATGATCGAAGCGAACAAGAGGGTTCTGGTGCAAAAATTTTCTATGGGGAAAGGTTTACTCAAGGCTGCTTCCGTTTCAGTGAGATCAAGCTGCTATCCCAAAAAGATCCTCTATAAATATTTTTTTAGATAAAGTATAGCTAAAATATTTCGTTTTAGTTATAATTTTTTGAATGACATATTCGCTAGATTTTAGAAAAAAAGTTCTATCAATCCGAAGCAAAGAAAAATTAAGCTTTGCCCAAGTAGCAAGACGCTTTGGAGTAAGTGTAAATAGTGTGTTTCTCTGGTCTAAGAGGTTAGAGCCGAGGCGCACTAAAATCAGACCTGCAATAAAGATTGATAGAGAGATCTTGATGGAGGATATCAAGAAATACCCTGATGCCTTCAACTATGAACGAGCACATCGTCTCAACGTAAGCACTTCAGGCATTCGGTGTGCCATGAAGAGGTTAAGAATTAGCTATAAAAAAAACGCTCAACCATCCCAAGGCCTGCGAAACAAAAAGACAAATCTTTCAAGGAAAAATCGCAGAATATAAACGTTTGGGAAAGCCAATTGTATATATTGATGAAAGCGGGTTTGCCCATGATATGCCCCGCACCCACGGTTACTCCAAAATAGGACAGCGATGTTTTGGCACTCATGATTGGGGAGCAAAAGGAAGAACAAATGCAATAGGGGCATTACTTGGAACAAGCCTCCTTACACTTGCGTTATTCGAGTGCAATATTAATACAGAGGCCTTTTCCATTTGGGCAGAGGAGGACTTGCTACCGAAACTTCCCTCTGAAAGTATTCTGGTTATGGATAATGCTTCATTCCATAAAAGCAAATCTATGCAAGAGAAGATCCAGGCTGCAGGCCATACCTTGGAGTATCTTCCTCCCTATTCTCCTGATCTAAACCCTATTGAACACAAGTGGGCACAGGCAAAGTCTAAGCGAAGAAAATATCAATGTGGAATAGACGAACTTTTCAAGGAGCACTGCCTATAACTAATTTAAGTCACTTTAGCTATATCTTTCATTCCTATAGATGAATTTTTTTATTTTAATTATAAGCAATGCTCCTGGAAAAGTTGTTCTATACTCTGTAAAAATCATCGGATGGTTTCAGAAATTTCTTAAGCCGTTTCTTAAACTCCACAGCATATTGATGAATCCACCTCATAATTGTTGTGTGACAAACAGAAAAAATGCTTCCATTTGAATGGGTTATCCTCGATATAAGAATCTCTTATTTTGACCTCTCACCTGACACATGAAAAATTCAATTTTACAGAAGACAAGCGTTTTTTGCACCAGAACCGCCTGATCTCACTGAAACGGAAGCAGCCTTGAGTAAACCTTTCTTCGTAGAAAATTTTTGAACCAGAACCATGTTTTCCACCTTATAAATTAAGTTTTTTGGTACCCTATTCTGTATGAGAAAAAAACTTCTTATTACAATTTCTTCCTGTTTGATCTTGGCAGTGGCTGCAATTGGTCACATCTACTACCACCAGGAAGATATGCTATTCCAAAAAGCCACGCTTTCGGAGGATTATGTCTTCAACTTCGAAGAGCTTTTTGAAGAATTATTTCTTGATACCGCTGAAGGCGCTCGTATCAATGCCCTCTATTTTAAAACCCAAAACCCGAAAGGGGTTGTCCTTTACTTCCATGGACGTGGAGGCAACCTTTCCGGAAACTGGGGCAAGGTCTCACAAGAATTCACCTCACGTGGCTACGATCTCTTCGTAATGGATTACCGTGGTTTTGGAAAAAGCAAGGGAAAACTAAGCGAAAAGGCCCTCTGCCATGACGCAGATTATTGCTATAACTACCTCAATAATCTCTATCGAGAAGACCAAATCATCATTTATGGGCGCTCGCTTGGCACTGGAATTGCTACCTATGTCGCTTCTCATCACGACCCCAAAACCCTTGTTCTTGAAGCTCCCTATTTCAGTATTCTTGATCTTACACCGCGGCAAATCCCCTACGTTCCCAGGTTCCTTATCCCACCGCTTCTGAAATACCACTTCAGAACCGATCAGTGGATTGTCCGTGTTGATGCGCCTATTCTTATTTTCCACGGTACAAAGGATGAACTTATCCCCTATGACTCGAGCATCCGACTCCTTCGGCTTATTAAAGATAAACAGGATACTTCACTTATCTCCATTGAAAACGGAACACATAACCACCTTCGTTTCCACCCCAAATACCAAAATGCGCTTTCTATCGCCCTAGAGTGATTGTGCAAAATCCCTACTTATTGTAGACTTCTCCCCAATGCAAGATCTACCACAACAACCACCAGACTATGAAGTTGTGATTCCATTAGAACAAGGCAATCATGGCAGTGTCACGCAGGATGATTTGGAGTTTCAGGTTTTAGAAACACCTACTCCCCCCACGGCAAAACTAGAAGAGAAAGATCTCTTTAATCTAGCCCATTTCCTACACCGAAAATACGAAAAAGGATTCACATGGGCAGAACTCCCTCATATCATAGAGTCTATCCGAGTATTTGTGGGATCTAACACTGAAATGTGTTTGAAAGACAAGCGAAAGGCCGCAGTAGATACTGTTCATTATTTGATGGTAAGCCTGGATGCGCTCTACCTTCCTGAAAAAGCAACAGACCCTTTCTTTGAAGAACTCTTAGTCCCTTACATAGAAGTAGCTCTTGCTTTCCCTACAGAGAAAGCTCTTATTAAACCTTCTCGCCGCGAGGCTCTCACAAAAGAACTTTTAGTGGATTACGCGCAGCAGATCAAAATGCGGTTTGAAGAAGCAGGATTAACATGGGAAAACCTCTCACAAGCAACCCGCTATGCCGTCACCTATGTCTTGTCCTATGAAGGCTTAGGTAAGGAAGATCAAGTCGAGGGAGCCTTCAATATTGTAGAAACGATCCTGACCGAAACCGACCTGTCTCATTTTCCCGCTTACTATGATGACAAACTCTATAAAACCTTCTTGCGCAGCTTTATTGTGACGCAGCTCTCCACTCCATATGCCTAAATGTCTTTTCTATCTCCGGAGTAGTCAATTCAACTGAATCCAAATTGTTCTGAAGATTGGATAAGCATTCACCCTTAGGATATTGCCCAGCACGGGGGAGAGGAATATCACCCGTATCATGAATTGCAATCCCTAAGCTTAACTCATCATCACCCGAAACTCTAAAGCTATTGACTGTGGTTGCTAAATGCATCGGATGATTCAAAGATCCAAGAATTGACATATAGCCATGATATTTTAAGAATGTCGATAAAGCTGTCCCTTCCACAGAGCTCATTTTGTTGTACAAGAAACTGAAATCTTCCAAATGAAGCCCCATCTGAAATCCATCCTTTGGAAAACTCATCAAATTCTTAAGCGGGTTAAAGCACACTGTAAGCTTCGTTCCCATAAACATTCTCGAATAGGCCATATCTCCCCAGCCTCCTTTAGTAACCGAATCTGTTGAACCAACTAAAGGACTTTTGAATGTAATTTCATAGGTGTATGGACTATCCATATGCTGTTCCACTACTGCAATCTGATCGAGAGGAATCAGCTAGCGGTTCTAGATCCCCCAAATTTGTGTCTCTCCTAGGGAGAGGTCTGTCCAAATGGACGGAATTTTCCATTTCTAAACACTTACAAACTACAAAACCTATCAAAAAGCACCTGTTTTTTCGAACTCAAAAGTTTTACATCCTGAAACTTCTGAGTCTCTTTGGTTCTAAACAGCCTCATAATTGTAATGGTACAACATTACAAAAATTACAGGTCAATAGAAAAACTCAACCTTTTTATTATTAATGAAATAGAGACTTAAGTATTGGGGAAAGATGCTTTTGAATATCCTCTTTTTTCACCTCAATAACCTGGCCAGATAGGTCTTTTGTTTCCCAAAGCTCTAGTGCATCACTCCCTTGAAATCGAAAGGTACACTTATGCTTATCATCAAGAATGAAGAACTCTTGAGGTGCACGTGCTCCATTAAACCGCGCTGATACGATGTAAGGTTTCCGCTCTTCTTTGAAAATAGACTCTCCATCGAATATATCAAAAGGTTGATCCCCTAATAAGTAGTCTAGAACTGTAGGCAGCATATCAACCTGAGAGACTTTCAATTGATCAAGATCGAGATCTGAAGCCCTCTGATTATTTCCAAGCTTCATATAAATAGGAGGCTCAGTCTGCATACTACTTAGGTGAGAGGCATGAAATAGCTGTCCTTCCTCGAAAAACTCCTCACCATGATCTCCAGTAAAAAGGATTACACCTTCATTATAAAGATCCCGCTCTTTCAATTTTTCTATAACCCGACCGAAGAGAGAATCCATATAGTGAATTGAATTGCGATAACGGTTTTTAATGAGTTCAATGTTCTTTATTGAATTCGACATTCTCAGATGGGTTTTTTCTGAGCTGAACGGCATAAAGGGGGTGAAGTAATCTTTTGGCCAGCTATAATTAAAGTGGGTGGATTCGATAAAAAAAATAAAGACATTCCCCTCTTTTGCCCATTTTTTATCAGAATCCACCAAAAACTTTTCTACAGCCTTCTGATCCGAATCACATGCTTCTACAGGATAGTAGTGAGGATAGACATTGTAGGAGTCCGCCAAGTAATGATTCTTTCCAAACATCACAGGAGCCATCCCATAATAGTTGAGTTGTGCGGCTGAATAGATATGGATGTGATATCCCAGTTTTTTCAATACCTGCAGGGGAATGCTCCCAGACTGCCGTGTTTCCTTTGCTTCCGCCCAATGGAAGGGATAATTTCCACTAAAAATCGAATACCAGGAATCTTGCGTACAATTGGCATTTGAATAGGTTTTTCCAAATACAATATTTTCCTTTCGAAACTCGTGAATGTTTTTAGCAGTCTCTTCAGTCATGAAATCTTCTCTAAGACTTTCTACAACAAACAGGTAGATATTAGGTTTATCCCTCACACTCATGGGAACAGAGTGGACTTTCTTCAACAGTTCAGCCTCTCCCATCAGTGATTTTAGAGGTTTCTCCATGTGAAGGATGAGTGCATCTTGAGAAATTAATGTCGATTTCCATGGAAGAATTCGTTGATAGTAATGATATTCGTGGGTGTCTATTTGGGGTGTAATTGTTAAATCCAGCGCCAAAAGACCAATCGGCAAGCAAAAAAGGGTCTTCATCAGACCTCTATGGGTGATTTTCATGGGCTTTTTAGCCAGTTTTCCCGTTAGCCCATATAAAATCATGGCAAGCAATGGGATAATTATCACAACTCCTGCAGCCAAAAAAAGCCATGTTTGGATTGTAATCCCTGTGATATGAAGAAGTTCAATAAAATTCTCCATGCTTTCACCAAGCACCCAGAAAATCCCGTAAAAAACCGAAATATCCATAAACCGAAGTAAAACAAAGTCCACTAAATGAAGAGCTAGAAACAAAAAGCACAGGCTTACAAATCCGTAGTAAAAGACTTTTGGAAGATACGTTTTGATTACATTTCCAATAAAGACTAAGGTCAAAACCTCTAACATGTTCTCAATCAAAGCATAACACAAAAAGAAAATAGGAGAAACCGTCCACTCATGCTCGAGAGAGATCACATGATATACATTGAGACTAAGCATTCCAAAAAGCAGAAGAGCAAAATAATATGGGTTAATCAGTAATGCTTTTTGCCAAAAAGAATTGGAAGACTTTCCCCCTTCCATTGATTACCCCGACCACTTTTATTTTCTCGCCTATATCCTCCTTCTGGCAAAACCTACTCACTTTGTCAATTGCTTTTTATTTATTTTTACTTATGTTGAACAGAATGAACCTTGAAAAATATATTCAGACTTCAGGACCTTTGTTTGAAAAAGTTCAAAAAGAGGCGCTCTTTAAAGACGCAAAGACTTTTGTCGATGCCACTCCTAAGTCTGACCCTAAGCTAATTCTCAAAACCTTTAACAATGAAAAAGATAAAGATAATTTCAATCTTAAATCCTTTGTAACAACCCACTTTTCCCTGCCGAAGGAAGTTGAAGAATCCATTCCCAAAGCCTCGAATATGAAGGATTATATCTGGAAAATGTGGGACGTCTTGCTAAAAGAAATGAAAGCCCCGTCTCCCTATAGCTCGCTTATCTCACTCCCTAATCCTCATATTGTTCCCGGAGGTCGATTCCGCGAATGCTTCTATTGGGATAGTTATTTCACAGCCCTGGGACTCCTAGTCAGTGGACAGGTGTCTTTGATCAAAGATATGGTTGAGAATTTCGCCTTCTTGATTCAAGAGCTTGGCTTCATTCCAAATGGAAACAGGGTCTATTTTGCTTCTCGATCGCAACCCCCATACTTTTCCTTTCTTTTGACTCTTCTCTACGATGCTGGGGAAAAAGAATTCGCTCTATCCTACTATCCTTATCTGGAGAAGGAATACCGCTACTGGATGGAGCATGCACATACCTTGAAAGATGGGACACGCCTCAACCACTACTTTGATGCCCTTAATATTCCTCGCCCTGAAGCCTACAAGAGGGAGACTGAGCTTTCAAAAACCTCAAATCACCCCGAGTTCTTCCGCAATCTTCGTGCTGCTTGCGCTTCGGGTTGGGATTTCAGTTCCCGTTGGCTAGGAAATCAACAAGAATTCTCCAGTATTTGGGCTCTCGATATTCTTCCCATTGATCTGAATTGCCTCCTTTATCACATGGAAGAAACCCTTATCCGTTTTTCGGCAGACCTTCACATAGAGCAAACGGGCTATTCAAAAGCTGCAGCACTTAGAAAAACTGCCATTCAGAGAATTTTTTGGAAGGATGGATTCTACTTTGACTATCATTTCCCTTTGCAAGAGCATACTCCTACCTATTCCCTTGCCGCAGCAACCCCTCTCTTTGTCAAGGTTGCGACAGAGGATCAGGCAAGCGCCGTTGCCAAAAAACTTGAAAAAGATTTTCTTTTGGATGGCGGCTTTGTCACCTCCCTTACCGAAGGTACGCATCAGTGGGATATGCCGAATGGTTGGGCTCCCCTTGAGTGGATTACCATCAAGGGACTTCTCAACTATGGCTACACAGACTTAGCACTAGAAGGTGCCCGCCGCTGGCTTGCACTCAATGAAAAGATCTTCAACGAAAAAGAAACTCTTCTTGAAAAATATAACGTCCGTGAATGCACAGCTAATGTCTCTCGTGGAGAGTATGAACTGCAACAAGGATTTGGTTGGACCAACGGTGTTGCTTTAAAACTTATGGAGCTCCTTGATGGATTTGAAAATCAAAAATAAAAAAGCCCTCATTCTAGGGTCGTCTACAGGTCTTGGCTTTGCCATTGCAAAAGCCCTTTCAGAAGAAGGCGTCCATGTTGCCATTACCTCTCATGAATTTTCTTGAGCCAAAGAAGCCGCAGATAAACTCCCTAACGCCACACCTTATGCATGTGATCTTTTGGCAAAAGATGCCGGGAAGACTATTGTTGAAAGCGTTGGCCCCATTGATATCCTTGTCACAAATGCAGGAGGTCCCCCTAAAAAGAATTTCCTCGAATTGAGCTCCTCTGATTGGGAAAATGGATATCATAATCTCTGGATGTCAGCTATTCAAGCGATCCACACGGCCCTTCCTCACATGCAAAAACAGAAGTGGGGACGCATCATCCTCTCTACGTCCTCTTCATCAAAACAACCAATTCCTGAGCTTACGATCTCAAATGCCTACCGACCTGGCCTTTTAGGAGTCATGAAAACTGTTGCAGCGGAAGTTGCTAGCGATAGCATCACAGTGAATGCCATTATGCCTGGATCCATCCATACGCGCCGAATGGAGGAGTTAAAAGTTCCAATCGAAGAACTTGCAGAGCTGGTTCCCGCTAAACGACTCGACACGCCCGAAGAATTTCGCTGCCCTGGCGACTTTTCTTGCTTTCGAACCTGCCACCTATATCACCGGTCAAGCCATTGCCTGCGATAGTGGCCTCATCAGAGGAATTTAGACAAGAACACTGCCGTTGCTTGTGAAACATTAAGGGAGTCAATCGATCCTTGCATCGGAATCATCACGTGGAAATCTGAATTTTTTGAGAGAAGAGGCTGTATTCCACTTCCCTCAGCCCCCATGATTAATAAGGTTTGAATCGGAAACTCAAAAGAAGAAAGAGAATGAGCACCAGGGGCAACTTCCGCTGCTACCGAAAAATAGCCTCCCGTCTGGAATTTCTTTAGAGTATCAGCTAGGTTCGATACTGGCATTAAAGGAACGATTTCAGAAGCACCTACGCTTGCTTTACTCACCACAGGGGTCAGAGCTACGTTGCGGTTCTTAGAATAAATCACCGCGTCTACACCAAAACATTCGGCAGCGCGAAGGATCGTTCCAAAATTCTGTGGATCATTGATCGAGTCGACCATCAAAACAATGCTCTTCTCAGGCGCCGTTTTTAGAAACTCTTTAGGAAGTAAAAACTCTCTTTCCTTCACTTCTGCAATAATCCCTTGATGGGATTCTGAACCTGCCATCGCACTAAGCTTTTGTTTTGAAACAACGGTTACATCAATTCCTAAGTGATTCTCTTTTTTATAGGAATAGACTCTAATCAGTCGCTCAGGGTTCCTCTTCGCCACTTCTTCTATGGCATGTTTTCCCATAATTATTCTCATCGCCTAAACTCACTTTCAATAATGATATTTTTCTTCGGTCCTGAAATCGAGTAGCGCGTCAAAAAGCTATTCGAATTAACCCAATTCCACTGAAGGAAATACGAGTCGCTTTTGCACTCAGCATGCCCTTTGAGTTCCCCATCAATAATAGGGAGCGTCATAAAAAGACGCCTATCTTCCTCTTGATAAAAATAAATCAAAACCTGCTCTGGCTTAAAATGATACCGGTAAAACTTTGTGGCAAACAGAAGTTCTTCGTGCTGCGTTTCATGACACATTTGTTCCTGATATAGGAGTTGATTTCCTTCATAAATATCGAAGAATCCACTCCCCCACATTCTCCCTTTAGGCGTTCCATCCAAGGCTGAAATCTCTCGCTGGATCTTCCACTTTCCGATCAAATCTTCTTTCTTCATGTAAAGAGTGTAACACCTTTTAGAAGTATAATGGAAGTTTGATTTGTCGCTAAATAAAAAATTAGATATAAGGATATAGATCTAAACTTTAACCCCAAGGAACCAATTATGGAAGTCCTCGTTGTAGTCTCTAAAGTCAAAAAAATGATTAAAGAAAAATCTGGAATGAACACCTCTGCATCTGCAATGGAGGCTCTAACCCAAATTGTTCACAGCGCGTGTGAAAAAGCAGTGAGCAACGCTCAAGCTGATGGGAGAAAAACTGTCATGGATCGCGATTTTGAAGCTTAAGCTTTTATTTCTCTTATGTTTTTTAAGCCCCTCCTTTTTGCTTCCTCAATTGCAATTAGGATTGCAGGAGCTTCAGGGGCTGGAAAAACAACTCTTGCTACAAAAATGATGAAACAATTCTTGTTTCTGGGGAATTCCTCTATTGAACTGTGAGTGAAGGAGCACTAGACTACGCGATTCGGATGGACACGCCATCATGGGGGCAAAGCGATTCATATGCTCAGGGAAATATCGAGCGAGCAAAGTTTAATTGGGAACCAGGCTACCGCTTTGCTGTTGGTTATTACCGCGCCCTTAATTTTTGGGAAGTCGATTTTGAGTAGACCTATATCCATCTGGAGGGGCATAACAGGGCCGAGCGCCCACCAGTAAATGAGAACCGATTCATTACAGGAACCTACCCTCAGGTTTTTCCAGCCCCTGTGGATCATACAACAAGTCATATTTACCTCCATTACAAAATGGCAGAACTCATGGCTCACCGAGTCTTTCACCCTTTTGGTAACCCGCACCTGCGCATGAATCTTCTTGGAGGCTTGACGGGAGTATGGCTCCATCAGGGATGGAAGGTACGTTATTTCGACGCAGAGCTCAATAATACGATGATTAATAATCGATGGAAATACTGGGGATTTGGACTGCGCGGAGGACTTAGCTTCGATTGGTTTTGGGGACGTGACTTCTACGCTACCGGAAAAATGACCACTGCTCTTGTCGTCGGGCACTATCAAAACCATGCCAAACAAGAAACCAGTGTGATCCCTCAGCCTGGAGACAACCCAGCAGTCCCTATTCGAGACGTACGCTACGATGACTACAGAGTCTCCTATACACTGCAGTTTCTTCTCGGTCCTTCTTATCAGAAGAGCTTTACTTCGTGGAGAATGGAGGTTTTTACTGGGTATAAAATGTCAATCTGGAGCAATCTTCAAGAAGTCTTCCGCTCGACAAGTGCACCTGCCGACCAAGCAAAACAGACGTGGCTAGACACGGGCCTTGTCGCTCTACACGGTCTGACAACACGAGCCACCTTCAATTTTTAAAGAGTGATGCCGGTCTCTACGCAAAAAGCCCTGGTCAAATAATTCTTAATCAGAAATAGTCCGAATAAAGACTAATTATATGGTGCTGCGCATGAAAAAGGCTCTCATTATTATTTTCGGAATTATTGTTGTTTTAATTCTTGGAGGAATCCTTGTGTGGAATATGCTTCCTACAATTATTTCTCACAAATTATCGAAAGAAGCAGGAGTATCTGTTACGATTGGAGACATTCAAGTTAGCCCATCTAGCGTTCGAGTTGACTCAATTCGAGTGGGAAACCCACCTGAATATAAAAAGACGCCTCGCGCTCTTTCAGTAGATGAATTGGGTATCAATGTCCCTCTCACTCGCTTCTTTGATGATAATATTGTAATTGATGAAATGACAATGGATGATGTTTATGTGGGTCTAGCGTTTGATTCTTCCAGAAGTAAGAATGGGAACTGGACAATAATTATGAATAATATGAGCAAGTCTACTAGTGACGAAAAAGCTAAGGCAAAGAAGAGTGGAAAATCAACTTCGGTCCTTATTAAAAAGCTCATTATTACAGATCTTAAGATCGAGCTTGCCTATAAGGCTGCTGGAAAAGCCAACCAAAAGCTGCGACCCATTGATCGGATCGAGCTGACAAATATTAGTAGCGAAGGCGGCATTCCCACCTCACAAATCATGAATATCGTCATGCAAGAAACACTTCGCAATATCTTCAGTAAAGAAGGTCTTCAAAATATGCTTGAAGGTGTCCTGGACCCAAGTGATTCAAGAGGAGGTGTTATGGATTCCATAAAAGGGCTTTTCTCTGATGTCATTCTTCTTGATAACGATTGGGAAAAGTATGAAGTGGAGTTTGAAGAAGCTCAGTGAGAGAAATCTATATCATTCGTCATGGAGAAACGGAGTGGGCTCGAGATGGAAAACATACGGGCCTAACCGATATTCCTCTTACAGACACGGGGGAATACCAGGCTGCCTCTTTAGGGAGACGCATAGAGTCTATTAAGTTTAGCCACATTTTTTCAAGCCCTCTTAAACGAGCACTTGACACCTGCAAAATCTGCGGATTTGATCCTCAAATTGATAAAGACCTTGTAGAAGTAGACTATGGTGCTTACGAAGGACTGACTTCCAAGGAAATTCATGAAACAAACCCAAAGTGGAATGTCTTTACTTATGGTGCACCAAATGGAGAGTCTATTGAAGCACTCCTAGCCCGTGCAAATAAATTCATAAAAAAAATAGAGGGATTAGAAGGAAAAATCGCTGTCTTTACTAGTGGTCATTTTTCACGTGCCTTTGTTACCCAGTGGCTTGAACTTCCAATCGATAGTTCAAGACGTTTTTCCCTTGCCACAGCATCACTTTCTATTTTAGGATATGAACATACTAAACGAGCCTTAAAGCTTTGGAACGACACATCTCACTATAATAGGAAGAGCAAATGAAACAAGAAATTATAGACAAATTACGTGCAGATCTCCGTGCCCTTCATGACGATTGGGAGATGCTCCTTTCTCAAGATATTATCGCAAATGACCCAAAATTTCTTGAGAAAATTGCTGCTGATATTCAAAGGCTCGATACCGATGCGACTATTGCACTTAAAGCAACAAAATTAAAAGAGCAGGCTGAAGTGGTTCACTTTGCTCTTTCAACTCCTTGGGGTGCCCCCTTTATTGGAGAAACAACACTTATCGATGCTGCCCGCAGCTACGACTCAAAGAATTCCGATTCTCCACTTAAACATCTTCTCTCTGCCTTCATCCAGTATGGACACCGCAAGAAGGTTCCTCTTTTTCACGTCCTCGACGAGATTACTGACGAACTAGATAGCGCTTCTAAGTCCTAGCGATTTGCTTCAAACGATTAAGAAGAAGGATATTTTGCTTCAACTTTGGAGTGCATAAGACAAGCACCTCTGCGTAACCATCACGCTCAGCAATACGAAGTCCTTCGTACAGATTAGTAGACTTTAACTGAAAGTGAACTCCATCACTTACCAAAGACGGTTCATCGCTCATAATCAATCGCTTACTTTTTGAACTGAGCTTAAGATAAATCTTCATTTCTTCCCACGAAGAGAAAAGGCGAACGGCACTACGCATTTTGGTAAGATTTGAGTTCCCATTTAAAACCAAAGCCAGGGGATGAACCGGCACTTTTCTATTGAGCACTCGCTCAATTTCTTTCTGAGGAATCACGCCAAAACGATACAGAGTTGGACACGCTGGATCTTCTAAAGAGATTAAAGTTGATTCCATTCCAAATCTCGTTTGCCCTCCATCAACCAAACCTTCAATTTTCCCATTAAAATCTTCAAGCACATGGCTAGCCCTAGTAGGACTCGGTTTCCCTGACTGGTTAGCAGAAGGAGCTGCAAGGGGACAACCTGTTAATTCAATCAACCGGCGGGCAATAGGGTCCGAAGAAATTCGGACTGCAATAGTCTTCTTTCCGCCAGTAATGAGACTCGATAGGTTCGGACTCTTTTTCAAAATGAGAGTGAGTGGGCCAGGAAGAAACTCTTTAGCAAGAGCATGAGCCTCTAGAGGGATATCTGCTGCAACAAATTGGAGCTGACTAAAGTTGGCAATATGAACCGAAAGTGAGCGGTCTTGAGGGCGCTCCTTAACCTGATAAAGTCTCTTCAAAGCTCCTTCATTTAAGACTGTCGCCCCGAGCCCATAAACAGTTTCAGAAGGAAAAGCAACAAGCCCCCCCTGCTGCAGTTTTCGTGCTGCACTCTCAAGCTTAGCCGAAGAGCACCCAAGATCCTCGCGATTTACCGGTCCAAAGTATTCGGTGTACATGTGTTCCCATTCACTAACAATTTAGTCAAAGCATTATTACCATTTTACAATTTAAATACAACCCCTGATTGATTTTGTACTTTCTCTTGCAATTTCCCAAAAAATGGTTACAATGGGGGAATGGAAAAACAAGCATTAAAAAAAATTGGATTAGTTGTCCTCATTTATGCACTCTTTGTATTCTCAGGAGGCGTTATGGGTTTTGCAATGAAGCAAAGCATCCCATCTTTAGTCATGGGGAGCCTATTTGGTCTATCACTTCTTTATTTAAGTGTTAAAATTATGACCTTTCATCGGTGGGGATTAATGACTGCAATCGTGCTAATTCTTCTTCTCGACGCATTCTTCTCTTATCGATTTGTCATTACTCAGACACTTTTTCCTGCTGGAGCAATGCTCCTTCTCACGACCGCGACCCTTGTTTTTTTAATGTTTATTCTCAAAAAATTAGGACCCGTAGCCAAAAGTCGTAAGCAGATGTGAACGTCTCTTTTGAAAAAGCTTTTTGTTTTTTCGATTAAAGTCTTGCTTCCACCGCCCTACCTGTCCCTTGTTAAACGTCTTCGTCCCTCCAAAGAGCTCCTCAATGACCTTTTCAAACATTTCATCACTAATCTGAATCCCCAAAAAAGTTAGAAGTTTTTTTATCTCTATTCGTTGAGCACTAGAGTCCCTCCTCCCTTCGGTCCAGTGAGGTTTTCAAACCGACAGGTAAAGGTTTCAGGATTGTATGCATGTTTTGCTGCTGCCTCATACGGGCTGAGAGGAAAGTAAATTAAGGTTGGGTGGATTCCAGAAACCTCTGATTGTTAACTATACCCTCGAATCACGTACTCTATTTGCCTGCCTATCCCAAGCTCTCGAAAATGGGTCTTTGCTTCGTTTGGCAAATTGCGAATATCTTCATCTATTCCATCTGCTTGCCCAGACGCGACATATCGAATCCATGACAGACAGACATCGCGTGGATCTCGCACCAGAAGAACCCTTTTCTGGTAACACTCCATTAATTCTTCGGACGCATAAAACTCATCGGTGTAATAAGTCGGGTAGTGCCCTTCCTCGTCCACTAACTCTAGGAGCTTTTTTATCAGATGAGTCCCGGGCTTGGGAACGGTGACAATTACAATTTCCGTTCCACTTAAACCCAGCACCCACAAAATACTAATTGCTAATATAAAACTTCGCATAACTGTTGAATCTTACCACATATTATATTCAGCAGCAAACCACTATAAAGTTCTAGACAACCGATACAGAAAGGCCAAGTTGAGCTTTTGAAGCAGCCTAAAATGACGCTGTTTGGGATGGATTTATACTATTTCTGGAACCGACGCTCAACAACACCCCAGTCAATATTCTTGTAAAAGGCCTCAATATACCCTCCGCGATTGAGACCATACTCTGTAAGATAAGCATGCTCCCACACATCCATGATAGGAAGAAGTGTGCCTCATGATATTGTGTTCATCTACCCAAATATTATGGAGCTGCCCATCCGCAGGATCTTGATAAAGAATCACCCAGCCAATTCCCCGGATTATTTCTGTAGCAAAGAAGTTTTGTCTCCAATTTTCAAAGGAAGCAAAGTTCTCTACAATTTTGCGATAAAGCCTGCTCTTGGGTGACAAGGGCTGTTTCCCCCCAAGGTTCTCGAAATAAAGCTCATGAAGAACCATCCCATCGAACTCCCAGCCAAAGCGTCTTTTTAAAGCGCCGTAGGCAATCGTTTTTTCATCCATCTTTTGAGAGACTGAGCCAAGGCGTTGGTGTTTTTGATGTACCCTTGATAGAGCATAAAGTGCATTTCGAGCACCGAATCATTGATTCCATCCAATTTCCCTAGTAAGTAAGGGAAATTTTTTAATTTGATAGCTCCTGCCAAAAAGAGATCCGAAAAAAACAAAGAATAGGTAAATTTAAAAAAATTTAATATATTCAAACTAAAATTTTAATTATTATGTTACTTAATAGAAACAGTTTACTAAAACTTATATTTTTGTTATAATATATTTATTAAAAAGTATCGATTAGGTGATAAATAATGGAAGCTAATACTTCGATAAGTGGTTCCAGCCATAGCTTTGTCTTGGTTCCTCATCTTATCCCCGCCGAAGGGAACGGTACCTCTACGCATAAAAACCATTTCAAAATTGCAAATGTTTTTCGTCATCATGTGACTGATCCAGACAAAATTGCACCCTATGAGGTCGCTGGATTTCCTAATTACCCTGGAGGCTCAAACCTTCTATATTTACCTATCGATATCTATTATACTCTTAAATCACTAGGCCATTCAATTGACCATGGAGACACAGAAGAGATTTGTGACACCTCAGCTCGATTGCTAGGTGTACCTGCAAATTTCGTAAGTGCAGCCGGGTTTCTTGTGAGTTATGGGATCAGGTTTGGAATTATTCCAGCAAGTGTCCTTTTGCTTCTTCCCATTGCCTATGGTGCAGGAATCGCCCTTTGTATAATTGAAGGAGCAGTAGATGCCTGGTCTTTAAATCGACAACACAAGTTTGAAAGTCAGTTTGATTTTGATTTTCTCTCGAACCTCCGCTATATGGTGAGTGATTTCGACTCCTCAAAAAGATCTGAAGCCATCGAAGATATGGCTGAATTAGTGAATAAGGATCCTGAGAGCCTTAAACAGCTTTATGGAGAGCAGTTTGAGAACGTCAAGAACCTCTTTAATCAAATGAATGAGGAGCTTGAAGAAAACCCTTATGACGCAGATCTCATCCTTAAGAAATATGCCTCTCCTCTTGAGAAAATTGCGCATCTTGCTGTCATGAAAGATCTAAAGCATTTAGAAAAAGAATTCTTGCAGCTTAACCCAGAGGAAGTCGTCAAAATTCACTCTAAGGTTCTTCAGAAGAACCAAGAGAAGAGCCTAGAAGAGCTTCAAGAGATTACTATCAAGAAGTTGAGAGAAGAATTAGTGATTAAAAAGAAGCGCCTTGCGCGACGCATCCGCCCTTGGATGGTTAGTGAAGCGAGTGAAACAGTTTCCCCTATTCTTAGTGGAGTCATAAAAAACGATAGCAAAGCGATAAAGGAAGGCCTTCGTCTTGCAGACGATATTCATAGTCAGTCTAAGAAAAAGAAGATCGCTCATATCTTAGGAATTCTAGCTCTTCTATTCGCAGCTGCATCTCTAGTAACAATGTGTGTCACTTGTCCTGCATTTCTTCCCTTCTTATTGGTCGGAATTGCAACAATTTTTGCCTTAGCAAGGGTCTTTGTCTACTCTGGATCTCTCGACTCTCGTGGATGGACCTTTGAACCGAAGAAATGTGTTCCTGAACTTATTCGAAAGAGAATCTGGGAAGAACCAAAACCTGAGATAAAGCAGCAAAAATTCCGACAGAAAGTCGTGAACCCTCTTGATTATGAGTACGAAAGTGTCCTGCCAAGCTGGTCTCTCAGCCCAGAGAAAATGGAAGCTATCCTTCCATCTCTTTCCCCTTCTCAAGAGTCTGTAGGATCCCAGAAATCACGCCATGTCGGACGCTTAGTCTCTCCATCTCGTTTAGACCCGCTATTGTGGTCCCCCCCGGTGAAGAGACAGCATTCCGAGCCTCACTCACCTCTGCACCTGTATGTCTAAGCAAAGCAACAGACCCTTCAATGGTTCTTAAAACAAGTTCCTTCGCCTCTCCATTCTTGAATCCAACAGTGATCCCGGCCTGAATCATAGCTTCAATGATTAGATAAATAAATGCAGGACTTGAACCCGTGAGAGCCGCAAAAGGATTCATTAACCTCTCATCAAGCCAAACTGTCGTCCCCAAAACCTTTAAAACCTGATCGACTTTTGTCTTGTCTTCTATTAACGCCTCATCCTCATCTGCTACTCCAATCAGCCCCATTCCACAAAGGAGGGGGATATTTGGAAGAAGCCGAAAGACTTTAGGATTGGAAAAAAGGCTTCTCAATCGCGATAGAGAGGTTCCTACAAGAATACTGAGAAGAAATACTCCCTTTTCTAAAACTGGATCAAGTTCTTCTGCAACTTCTTCAAGATCCTTAGGCTTTACTGCTAAAATTACAACATCACAGGAGTTTCCAATTTCTTCAAAAGAAGCGCAAAGTGTCACCCCCTTCTCTTTGGCCAAATCTTTGATATTGTCTGGGTGCCTTGTATAGAGAAAAACTTCTTCATGATCTTTGATGATTCGGGCCATGGCACTTCCCATCACCCCACATCCGACAATACCTACTTTCATATCGTATCCCTTGCGTTGAATGGGTTAACTTGTTAAATTTTCATATTCTATGAATAACGTAAATGTTCGCAAATCTTTTTTTTTGCTTCTCATTGGATGCGCCTCATATTTCTTCATCGACCAACAGATGACGCTACTGGTATCTCCCTATGCAAAAACTTATCGAATTGTCTTTAAAGGATGCACTCTATTAATCTTTCCTCCCCTCTATTTAGCTCTATCAGCAGGTGGATTTGTTATAGCTCGTCTGAAAAAAAGCAGCTGGAGCCTCCCCTTTTTTGAAATATTGGTCGCTCAATGTCTCTCTATCGCTTTTGCTAGGGTTTTCAAAATTCTAATTGGCCGAGCACGCCCCGATATTTTCCTGAAGAAGGGAGTCTACGGCTTTTACGGCTTTGAGTGGGATCATCACTTTCACTCATTTCCTTCTGGGCATTCGATGACTGCTTTTACCTTAGCCAGCTCTTTAGCTCTCCTCTTTCCCCGATTTCGCGTCTATTTCTTCTCCGTCGCAACTCTATTGACAACGAGCCGTATTTTCCTTTTAGGTCACTTCGCTAGTGATATTATTGGAACTGCAGCCATTTCTCTAGTGATTGCAGGTGGGGTTCATCATTTTATCAATTCCATTACAAGGAGCTCCTCTTATGAGACAACCTGATTATCCTATTGAACCTCTCATCCTAAACAGGTGGTCACCTCGAGCAATGTCGGGCGAACCTCTTTCAGATGATGAGCTTTTCCCCCTTTTCGAAGCCGCGAGATGGGCCCCCTCATCGCATAATGCGCAACCATGGCGATTTATATACGCAAAAAGAGAAACAGGGGCTTGGCGGGCTTTATTTAAGCTCCTCGTCCCTTTTAATCAGTCTTGGGTTGCCAATGCTTCCGTTTTGGTTGTCATTGCGTCGCATACTGTTTTTGAAAGTAGTGGAAAGCCTTCACTAACCCATAGCTTTGATACGGGAGCTGCGTGGGGAAATCTTGCCCTTGAAGGGGCTGCTCGTAACCTTGTAGTTCATGGAATGCAAGGTTTTGATTATAAAAAAGCTAAATGTGTTTGTGAACTGCACCATGATTATGCTATTGAAGCGATGATTGCTATAGGAAAACCTGGAAAGACAGAAGACCTTCCTCAAGATATCCAGGGGAAAGAGACTCCCTCATCTCGCAAACCCCTTAAAGAACTTATCATCAATCTAAATAAAAAAAGCTAAGTGGGCAATGCCCACTTAGCTTTTATACGGATACTAACGAAGCTTAAAACTTAAGCTGCAGTTTTTCTTCTGCGTCTTCTGCGAACTGGCTTAGCTGCAGTTTTCTTAGCAGTAGTTTTGTGCTTTTTGCGTCGAGTGGTTTTCTTCGCAGCTTTGCGCTTGGTAGTCTTACGCTTAGTAGCTTTTTTAGCTGTAGTTTTTTTGCGTCGAGTAGTTTTCTTCGCAGACTTACGCTTAGTAGCTTTTTTAGCTGTAGTTTTTTTAGCTGTAGTTTTTTTAGCTGTAGTTTTTTTAGCTGTAGTTTTTTTGCGTCGAGTGGTTTTCTTAGCAGCTTTACGCTTGGTAGTCTTACGCTTAGTAGCTTTTTTAGCTGTAGTTTTTTTGCGTCGAGTTGTTCTCTTAGCAGCTTTACGCTTAGTGGTTTTTCTAACAGCTTTTTTTCTAGTTGTCTTTTTTCTAGAAGAAGCTGCTTTTTTTCTTCGCTTAGCAGGCATGTATTGTGCTCCTTATTTGGAATTCCTTTTTGGTGATTTAAAGCTAGAATTTGCAAATGCTTTAAAAAACCTTACTTTGTCCTACAAACTTTAATATACAATTTTTGTAATAAAAAATAAAAATTATTTTTAATATTTAATTAAATTTATATTTTTAGTTTTACTAAAAAACAGCTCTGAAACTACTCTGAATACGATTTTGGAAAGAAAAGAAATTTAAAAAAAAATTGAAAGTTTTATAAACAAATGAAAAAAACACGAAAGTTATGAATAAAAAAAGACTAAAACTGAAGTTTTTTAAGATTAACGCCTTAAAGACTTTTTAAAAACCCAAAAGAATCTGAACTACAATTATTTGCAACTATTTAATAGTTGACGAACTAGATGACGACGAACATTAGAAAAACGACGCAGCCGTTTCGCTTTTAGCTTCTCTTTAAGGGGATTTTTTGTTGTTGGTCTAATATTTTGTTTCTTAATCATTGCGAATTTTTGTAATATTTAATACCAAAACTCTTGTATATGTTGAATAGTAATTATTGAAAACATCTTTTCTTAATTTGGTTATTTCAAGTATTTTATGGAAAACTCACCCATCTTATCTTCCCAAGAATTAAGATCACACTCTCGTTTTCTTTCAAGCACATCCTTCTGATTGATCACTTCTTGCTGCTTTGATGGTGGTGTTTGTTCGTAAAATCCAGGCGCAGCCAATTGTTCGTTTACTTTTTCGATCTTTGCTTCTGAATTTGCAATTTCCTTTTCGAGTCTTTCGATATCTCGCTTTAATCGGTTTCTTTCCTTTCTCTCTTCTTTCTTCTCTTCATAGTTCTTTTGCTTTCCTTCAGTTTTTGGAGCGATTTGATCTAAATAATCTCTTTCGTGTTCTTCTACAAATTCCTGATATCCTCCCTGGAAATCAACTAGACCTGTTGGCCTGAGCTCGATGATTCGATTAGCCACTTCTGAAATGAAATAGCGATTATGACTCACCATAACAAGAGTCCCTTTATACTCCTTGAGAGCTTGAATCAATGCATCGACACTTTCCATATCAAGATGATTAGTTGGTTCATCCAAAATAAGAAAATTTTGCTCAGACAACATGAGGTGTGCAAAGACAAGCCGAGCCCCTTCCCCTCCACTGAGTGCCCCGATTTTTTTTCGAACCGCATGCTCGTCAAAAAGCATTTGCCCTAAGATTTGCCTCACTTTTTGATCCGAAACCCCCTTTGAAACTCCACTAATCCAATCATATAGTGTCATGTCTTTACTCAAAATGCGGTGGAAGTTTTGAGGAAAGTATCCCCACTTAACGTGAGGTCCCCATCGAGACCCTCCTTGATCAGAAGCGATATTATTGGTAAGCATTTCAATTAATGTCGATTTCCCCATCCCATTAGGCCCAACAATCGCTACTTTTTCAAACCTTTCGACTTCAAAAGAAACTCCTTTTAATACAGAATGCTCTCCAAATGACTTTGTCAGGTCTTTTGCCACCAGAGCCCTTTGACCTGAAGGGCGGGCATAAGTAAATTGAAAGTGGGGATATTGCCTTGTTGAAGGGAGAAGTTGATACTCTTTTTCTTCTTCTTCGAGCTTTTCGATCATCCTTTCTCTGGAGCCTGCTTGGCGCGCTTTAGAAGCCTTAGCCTTAAAACGCGTTATAAAGCGCTGAATATCTTTCTTTCTTTTTGCAAAAGATTCAAGTTGAGACTCTTTTGCCACAATTCCTTTTGATTTTTCCTGCAGGAAGTGATCAAAATTCCCAATGTAGCGTCTCATTTCTGCATAATCGATATCTAAAATCTCCTGACAAACACGATTGAGGAAAAATCGATCGTGTGAGCTTAGGATGACCGTTCCGGGATAATCAATCAGATATCTCTCGAGCCATCGAATCGAAAAGAGGTCAAGGTAGTTGGTTGGTTCATCAAGCAAAAGGATTTCTGGTTGAACAAAGAGAACTTGGGCAAGAAGAACGCGTAGTTTATAACCACCCGATAAGGTATCGAGTGCCATCCCATGTCTTTTGGTTTCGATTCCAAGCCCGCTGAGAAGCTGAGCTGCTTTTGCCTCTGCGCGATACCCTCCCTGCATCGAAAGTTTCGATTCAATTTCGCTTATCTCCTCTGTTTCTCTATCTGTGAGTTTTTCCTTGCCTAAAAGAACCTCTTTCCTCTTAAGAACCTTCCAGAGCTCTGTATCCCCCATCATTACTACGTCTAGAACCGGCTCAGCGCCAAAGCGGTAGTAATCTTGGTCAAGTATTCCAACGCGTGCTTCTTTGGGAATTTGGACGTTTCCTCTGCTAGGTTCTAAAGATCCGCTGACGATTTTCAAAAAGGTTGTCTTCCCCGCACCATTAGCTCCAACAAGGCCATACCGTCTTTTAGAAGAAAAATGAAATGAAACACCTTGAAAGAGGATCCTATCCCCATAAATCATCGTAAGCCCGTCAATAGAAAACATGAAAAGTCCTTTACTTATAGTACGAAAAATTATATGTCTTAATGTTTTAGAAAGCACTTAAAAATTTCAAGGTTCTCAATGGACGATGAACATCGACCGATCGTGGTTCTCTATTATATGCCAACTTGCCTTTATTCGAAGAAGGTTCTTGAGTTTATTGAAAAACAAGGGATAGAAATCCCTTTGAAAAACATAGATGAAGATCCAAAGTCTACCGAAGAACTCCTTCATCTAGGCGGCAAATCCCAAACTCCCTGTCTATTTATTGATGGCAAACCTCTCTATGAATCTCAAGATATCATCGATTGGTTAAACGATAAGAAGGATCTATTAGCATGATAGGCCCCTCAAATCCAAAAAGAGTGATTTCTGTCTTTGTCCTTGCGATGTTGAATATCTCAATGATGGCAAGTCTCCGAAATCTTCCACTTCTCTCAGAGTTGGGATGGGGAATGCTTTTTTTCTTCGTCGTAGTAGCTGCTGTCTTCCTCATTCCTTGTGCCCTTGTTTCAGCTGAGCTAGCAACAGGCTGGACAAAATCGGGGGGAATCTATGTTTGGGTTCGAGAAGCTCTTGGGGATCGATGGGGGTTTTTCTCAATTTGGATGCAGTGGGTCCATAATGTAACGTGGTATCCAGCAATTCTTGCCTTTGTGGCTGCTACTCTCACCTATATCATCAACCCAGAGCTCGCGGCTAATAAGATCTATATTCAAGCAATTGTTCTCATTGTTTTCTGGGGTATGACTCTCATCAACTACTTTGGAGTGGAAACCTCGACGATTGTCAGTACCGTTGGAGTCATCATCGGGACAATCATCCCCGGGCTATTTATTATCGGATTGGGTGTGACTTGGGTTGCTCTAGGAAAACCCATTGAAATCCCCTTCCAAGCAGATAAGCTCCTTCCTAATTTTAGAGAGCTTGGGAGCCTTGTCTTTCTTGCTGGCCTTTTTCTCTCATTTGCAGGTTTTGAAGTTGCTGCGGGTTATGCAGGCGAAGTCAAAAATCCTCAAAAGAACTTTCCTAGAGCCATCATTATTGCAGCAATTGTCACTTTTTTCCTTGTTGTGCTAGGTGCCCTTTCGATTGGAATTGTGATTCCAAGGGATAAAATGAGCTTAGTTGCTGGTCTTATGGAAGCGATGAAGTTGTATTTAGCAAGCTATGGTCTAAGCTGGCTACTACCAGTGCTTGCAGGGCTCCTTGTTATAGGCGCCGTTGCTGAGGTGAACTCATGGATTATGGGGCCTGTAAAAGCGCTTCATACTACTTCTGTTCATGGAAATCTCCCTCCATTTTTTCAAAACCTTAATAAGCATGGAATGCCCACTCACCTTCTCTTATTTCAGGCAATTATTGTTACCATTTCATCATTCATTATTGTATATATGCCAACAGTGAGTACAGCCTATTGGATTTTAAGTGCCTTATCAGCACAGATGTATCTTATTATGTATGTCTTCATGTTTATTTCCGCGATCCGATTACGCTACACACACCCTCATGTTCCCAGGGTCTACCGTATTCCCCATCCTCATAGGGGAATTTGGCTTGTCTCATGCATTGGAATCCTAGCATCCTTGTTTGCGATTTTTATTGGATTTGTTCCCCCCCTTGGATTCGAAATCGGAAACCTCTTTGCTTATGAATCGCTACTCATCATCAGCCTACTCGTTATGGTTGCCATCCCTCTTATTATTTATCAGCTTCGGAAACCTTCATGGGTCCCTGAAAAACACCGAAAGTGATATACTCGTGCTATGTCTATTCCACTCGCTGAACAGTTAAGGCCACAATCCTTTGATGAGGTTGTAGGGCAGGACGCCCTTGTCGCCCTCCTTTTGAAAATTATTGAAAAGGGCCGTCCCCTGTCTATTTTATTATGGGGACCCCCAGGATGCGGAAAAACAACCATTGCACGTCTCTATGCAAAGGCATTTAACCGTCCTTTCATTCCTTTTACAGGTGTAATGAATGGAATTGCCGATATTAAGAAAGCAATACAAGAAGCAAAGTCCCGCCCTCTAACACACGGGCAGCCCATCCTTTTTATCGATGAGATTCACCGTTTCAATAAAGCACAGCAAGATGTATTTCTTCCCTGTATTGAAGATGGAACTGTAATTTTGATCGGGGCAACAACAGAAAACCCCTCCTTCACAATCAATAATGCCCTTCTCTCTCGCCTCCGCGTTTTGACTCTAGTAAACTTGGAACCAAAAGCCCTCACCAAAATCATTGCACGCTTTGAAGAAGACTCAAAAAAAATCTCCCTTACGCCTGAAGCTAAAAGTGCATTGATTGGATTTTCTCATGGTGACGGACGCCACCTTCTCAATACACTAGAAAACCTGCAAACCCTTCAAGAGGGAGAGGTAGATTTAAATACTCTTTGCGCTCTAGTTCAAAAAAAACCTGCAGCCTATGACCGTCATGATGATGGTCATTTTAATTTAATCTCTGCCCTGCATAAGTCTGTTCGAGGATCTGACCCTAATGCGGCACTCTATTATTTCGCACGAATGCTAGAGGGAGGAGAAGACCCTAACTACCTTGCCCGACGTATTGTTCGGATGGCAGTTGAAGATATAGGATTAGCTGACCCCCAAGCTCTGCCTCTATCTCTTGCAGCATGGCAAACTTATGAAAGACTAGGTTCTCCTGAAGGAGAGCTTGCTCTTGCTGAAATGATCCTTTACCTCTCCCTTGCCCCAAAAAGCAATGCTGCATATCAAGCGCTCAAAAAAGCTCAAAAATCAGCTAGCGAAAGCTCCCATCTAGATCCGCCTAAGGCAATCCTGAACGCTCCTACCAAGCTGATGAAAAAGCAGGGGTATGGACAAAACTATCAATATGACCACGATTATCCCCATGCTTTTTCAGGACAAAACTACTTTCCTGAAGAGATCGAGCGTCAAACGTACTACAGCCCCGTAAAGAGAGGATTTGAAAGAGAGATGGAAAGGCGGTGTGTATTTTTTGAAAACTTGCGTAAAATGCTTAATTCTAGCTAACTAAGACTTATATAAAGTAGTTATTTTAATCCTTTATTTTTTCTCCAATATTTCATACACTCTATGCGAAATCGGAGAAAACCTTATGACCAAGTGTGTTTTTGATAAGCCAACTCTAAACCAAATGTTTGATAGAACAAATGGATGTAAAATTGTCGGCCGCGTGTATAGCGAGACAGGGATGGCCTTCTTTACTCATGTGGTAGCAGCTTATCTAATTGGTCAAAAAGTTCTAAAACCGGGATTGATTGGAGCAACCTCCATTTTGTCCGCATACTCCCTAGCTATTTCAGATCATCTTTATTTCCAATCCGAAGAAAAAGCACATCAGCGCTCGCATAGATTTATCCGCGCCGTTGCAAATATGGGAATCACCTATTTAGTTTCTCGCCATATCATATCTGTGAACTGGAAGTGGCCAGTAATGTCTGTCTCACTAACAACCTACTTTTGTGAATTAGAAAAATCTAGAAGTGCTCGTCGCAATTAGAGCGCATTCCTTAAGACTATAAAAAAACCTTCAAGCTCCCGCGGCCCGCTAGAATCCTTTCGTCTCCTATCAAGCACACAGTCGCATTGAAGGTCCGAAGCTGCGTTGATCCTCTAGCTAAGTCCAGGTTGAGAAGCCGTAGCCTCAATCTAACCTGTCGCCTCTATAAGAGACATGATGACCAGAGTTGCCCAGGAAATGACCGCTTCAAGCGGATCTCTGAGAGCAACGCTCTCGACCTGAGGCTGCAACCTCCCTAGAACCCTAAGGTTCTAGCTTTTGCCAAAACTGTTGATGAGATTTATTAACCTCCCGCTCGCCACTCAGCAAGCTATTTGTTTGGCGTGTCGTTCTACACTTAATTTAGCACGGAAGCGATTAATTAATTAAGTCGTTTATTTAATATAATTCATAAAACTTTGACCTTCAGATAATGAAAGATCGTTATTAAAGTTGGCAACGACCCAGTTGAAATTTTCTAGTAGGTGCTCAACATCATGAGAATGAGTGAAATACTTGATTTGATATTGAAGCCAGATTAATTGATCATGCAGCTTTGTTTTTACTCCACCATCATTTGCCCGTGTGTGCAAGTAAGCATGCATAACATGGTAGGCTTTATGCACTTCGGCTTCAAGGTGCTTTGTATCAATAGGCTCTGCTGGCTTTTTTGGAAAAAACAATGCTTCGCTCATTGAGCCCCCTTGAGAAGCTCTTCTATCTCCGAAGAAAGGACTTTTCCCGCACCACCTTTTTCCTCAGATTGTTCTTTATTTTCTCCCATCTGATACAGACCATGACGAGAAAGAGAAACTGGAATCTTCCCCTGCTCATCGATAAAAAGAAGGCTTGTAGGAGCATTTCCATGAATTAACATCCCTTCCTGTCCCTTTGTGGGAACAATAACGAAATGGGGAAGCTCGTTTGCGATCCCCATCGCAATATTTGGCTCACTAGATTCATGGTAAAAGTTCATCATGGGAGAAGACCCTCCTCGAATGAATGTGGCCATATTTCCTTCCCGATCTCCTAACCCGACCGCGGCTCCCCCGTCTTTTAAGGGGAAAAAAGTCCCAACGATTTCCTGCTGTTCGTTTTTCATGATCATCGCAGGAAATGCTCCTCCTTGTAATTGGAGGCGAATGTTCCCCTCTCCATCATTTAAAGTTAGCAGGGTATTTTCGTCGTCGCCCTGCAGAATAATATTAGGGATCCCATTTGTCCCTTTTAGTACAATCCGACGTGCTTCTAAAGTTCCATCCGATTGAAAAAGATTGGGTCCTACGTAAGCAAAAAAACCGATCATCGCAATAAAGACACAAAGATTCGCAATAAAAAATATACGATTAAATCTAATAATTTGCCTTATTTTCATAAATCAATCCGTTGTTATTCCTGAATCAACAAATAGTAGTTAATTTTATTTAATTAAAGGAAATAATAATATTTTTGTTGATTTGTGTTTTCAGAGTTGTTAGAACAGAAAGTATGGAAAAATTTGATGTGATCATTATTGGCTCAGGTGCGGGGGGCGGGACCCTTGCCTATACGCTTGCTGAAACGGGCAAAAAAATTCTTATTGTTGAGCGGGGCGATTTTCTTCCCCGAGAAAAAGAAAACTGGGAGCCCCACTCTGTCTTTATTGAGGGCCGGTACAATCCTGGTGAAGAATGGCTCGATAAAAATGGAAAAAGCTTCACCCCAGGGACCCACTATTTTGTTGGTGGAAATACCAAATTTTATGGCGCGGCTCTTATTCGCCTCCGAAAGGAAGATTTCGAAGAATTAAAACACTATGATGGAGTTTCTCCAAAGTGGCCATTAACCTATGAGGACTTCCAACCCTACTACCTTAAAGCCGAGGAGCTATACTCCGTCCATGGCCTTAGAGGTGAAGACCCTACAGAACCTCCTGAGAACTCCCCCTACTTCAATCCGCCCCTATCTCATGAACCCCGTATTCAAGAGATCTTTGATCAAATTAAACAAAGCGGTCATAAGCCTTTTCCCCTCCCCGTTGGAATTCGCCTCAACGAGAAAAACCGAGAAAAGAGTCAGTGTGTCAGATGTGATACCTGTGATGGATTTCCCTGCTTGGTGGACGCCAAAGCCGATGCCCATACAACCTGTATCCGCAAAGCCCTAGAACATGAAAATGTCACTCTAAAAACTGGGGTAAAGATTAATCGCCTCCTGACTTCAGGGAGAAAAATCACAGCAATCGAAGGCGAGGAGAGTGGCAAGCCCATCACATTGGAGGGAAATCTAATCGTCCTTTCCTGTGGCGCCATTAACTCTTCTGCGATCCTTTTAAAATCAAAAAACAATGAACATCCCAACGGACTCGCAAATAGTTCTGGCCTTGTTGGCCGTAATTACATGTGCCATAACAATTCCGCAATCGTCGCAATTTCGACCAAGAAAAACCCCACGCATTTCCAAAAAACTCTCGCAGTCAATGATTATTATTTTGGCGCAGATGATTCAGAGTATCCCTTGGGACATATCCAACTCCTTGGAAAAGTGAAAAAAGAGATGCTTGAAGGGGATGCGCCCGCTCTAACACCGGGCATAGCCCTTGAGGAAATGGCAGATCATGCAATCGGATGGTGGATCACATCGGAGGATCTCCCTGATACGGAGAACCGCGTCGAAATTTCCCCTGAAGGACAAATCGTTCTGCACTACACTCAGAATAATATGGAGGCCCACGAGCGTCTGCTGAAAAAACTGAAAAAAATGCTCGAGTCCTGCGGGACCCATACCCATATCTTCCCTAGCAGTGTCTATCTATCCAAGAAAATTCCTCTAGCTGCAGTTGCCCATCAAGTTGGAACCTGCTGCTTTGGAACTGACTCAAGCTCTTCGGTTCTGGATACCAACTGCAAAGCTCATGATCTCGATAACCTCTATATTGTCGATGGGTCCTTCTTTCCCTCTATTTCAGGAGTGAATCCAGGACTGACTATCATCGCAAATGCAATTCGAGTGGGTGAGCACTTGAAGAAAGCTCTATAACTTGATTGATTCGCTCATGAATTTCAGGATTGTCCGCCAAGATTGGGAGAGCAAGTGGAGAACAGTAATGCTAAATTACGCTAAATAACACCTACAATATTACATTTCCTCTTCGACATAAGAATCTCTCATTTTGACCTCTCACCTGACGCATTAAAAATTCAATTTTACAGAAGATAAGCATTTTTTATAATTTTTGATTTTGTAAGTCATTCTAAATCAGTATCGAAATTTTTCAAAAACCATGATTTTATAAAGTTTGCACCAGAACCGCTTTATTAGATGGACTTCAGACTTAAAAAAAACGCGCATAAAAACCAATAATACACTTATAATCAGAAAGATAAATATTATTATATAAATTTATTTTTATATAATACTTTATTTATTATGTTTATTTTTGTATAATAGATATATCTTAATAAAGTAGGAGATATATTATGAGGGCTATATTTAGATCTTGCGGATTATTATGTACAGGATCTTTTGGAGCTTGCCTTGTTGCGGACAAGCTTGATTTAGAAAATCCAGTTGATCCGATTGACTACAAAGTAGGTGAAATTTCTAGGCAAGCTTTTCAGTCATTAAAATGGAATGCTAATTCTTTGATACAAAAAGGTGTTGATCAATTTCCTAGGCTTGGGTGGGAATATGTTCGTTGTTTAGAGGAAAAAAATAAAAACCAGTTAAAACAAGGCCCCTCTGCTGTCGAATTAGGGCATTCATTTTTTGGCAAGTATGAAAAATTGCCAACTTTCAGAGGAGATACTTGGAAAGCAGAGTCTTCTGGTTTTTTTCCTCCTATGCTGTCATACTCTAGGTGGAATAAAGGGTTTCTGTTTAATCAGGCTTTTGTGACCGATAAAGGTGCCCCAGGATCTGAAGATTATACCGGTGGAATTACAGGAGGAGCAGTATCACAATCATTAAATCCAACAGTTGCAAAATGTTTTGCTAGCAACAGTTATATATATGGAATTTCTGCCGATAAAACTAATTCCTTTTCAACAGCCGCTCATATGGAAAGAGATGATGATGACCTAGAACAAAGAGAAATAGTTTCTACATCTATTCAACCCTCTCAATTTTTGTTTATTGCTAAATTGGATCATGATCAAAATATTACAAGCTTTAAGAGGGGGCCTGTTTCTCTTGATCATCTTCCCAGAACAAAAGAAATGGAGCTTTTTCTAGATCAAATTAGAAGTTCTTCTACACTATCTGAATCGGAAAAAAATGATATTCAAAAAATGAAAAAAGAGTGGGCAGAAGTTAGCCCAGAAGAGCCAATTCCAGCTATAGATCTTTTTGTGAAAGAAATGGCATCCAGTCCTGAAGAACTAGCTCAAAGAGCAAAAATACGAATTCAAAATAGAGACCAAAGTTAAGGAGGCTGTAAGAATAACTGTGTAAATGAAAAAATGTTATAAATAAAGTGACTTAAATTAGTTATAGGCAGTGCTCCTTGAAAAGTTCGTCTATTCCACATTGATATTTTCTTCGCTTAGACTTTGCCTGTGCCCACTTGTGTTCAATAGGGTTTAGATCAGGGGAATAGGGAGGAAGATATTCCAAGGTATGGCCTGCAGCGTGGATCTTCTCTTGCATAGATTTGCTTTTATGGAATGAAGCATTATCCATAACCAGAATACTTTCAGAGGGAAGTTTCGGTAGCAAGTCCTCCTCTGCCCAAATGGAAAAGGCATCTGTATTAATATTGCACTCGAATAACGCAAGTGTAAGGAGGCTTGTTCCAAGTAATGCCCCTATTGCATTTGTTCTTCCTTTTGCTCCCCAATCATGAGTGCCAAAACATCGTTGTCCTATTTTGGAGTAACCGTGGGTGCGAGGCATATCATGGGCAAACCCGCTTTCATCAATATATACAATTGGCTTTCCCAAACGTTTATATTCTGCGATTTTTCCTTGAAAGATTTGTCTTTTTGTTTCGCAGGCCTTGGGATGGTTGAGCGTTTTTTTTATAGCTAATTCTTAACCTCTTCATGGCACACCGAATGCCTGAAGTGCTTACTTTGAGACGATGTGCTCGTTCATAGTTGAAGGCATCAGGGTATTTCTTGATATCCTCTATCAAGATCTCTCTATCAATCTTTATTGCAGGTCTGATTTTAGTGCGCCTCGGCTCTAACCTCTTAGACCAGAGAAACACACTATTTACACTTATTCCAAAGCGTCTTGCTACTTTGGCAAAGCTTAATTTTTCTTTGCTCCGGATCAATAGAACTTTTTTTCTAAAATCTAGCGAATATGTCATTCAAAAAATTATAACTAAAACGAAATATTTTAGCTATATCTACTTTAGTATGCGGAATACACGACTATTTTTTGCAAAAGAGCCGAGAAATCTACTTCATGATCCATTGGTGAAATAGGCTTGGCGGAACTTTTCGTACCGTTGGACTTCAAGGCCCTCTAAGAAACAAGAGATTAAAAAATCCGATGAAGAGATCCGTTTTACATTAAGACTTCCAAGAAATATGATCGAAGAGATTGATAAGTGACCTTGCCCCGATTTTGTGGACGGTTTTAATATAGGCTTTTTTGGTACTTTTCTTCAAATTTTGTTGGGCTTACGTATCCCAATGTTGAGTGTCTTCTTTTAGTATTGTAATAACACTCTATGTAGTTAAATATTTCATTTTCAGCATCTTTCACATCCTTGTAAATCTAGCCTCTTACACACTCTCTCTTCAAGGTGCTAAAAAAACTCTCCATTGCAGCATTGTCATAGCAGCTTCCTTTGCTGCTCATACTTCCTATGATTCCGTTGTGCTCAAGAAGCTTTTCAACTGATTGTGACCCATATTGTACTCCTTGGTCTGAATGAAAAATTAGTCCTTTTTTTGAACCTTTTCTTCTTACCATTGCTTGTTCTAATGCCTGAACAACAACCTCTTGTCTCATGTGTGATTTCACATTGTGACTTACGATTTTTCTGGAGTAAAGGTCCATGATCGCACACAAGTATGCCCATCCTTTCCCTGTGCGGATATAGGTGATATCGCTGACCCACTTATAGTTTTGTGATGAGGCATGAAAATCCTGCTTAAGAAGGTTGGGTTTCTTTTGATCCACAACTCTTTTTACTCCCTTCCATTTCTTAGGAACTTTTGCTGACAACCCCTTCTTTTTCATGATTTTAGACACTCTTTTTCTGCCACATGCGTATCCTTTTTCTTTGAGATCTACCCATATTTTCGGGCTGCCTGCTCTTGATTTATGTTCATGAAAAAGTACTTCGATTTCTCCTTCTAAGATCTTTTCTTCTTGGGCTCTTTTACCATGGGAGGAAGTCAAAAAGCGGTAATAGCCGCTTTTTGACACCCTGAATACCTTGGACATCTTCTCTATGGAATGCTGGTTCCTTAGCTTTTTCATAATTCTGTATCTGCTTTTGACATTGTTGAGAAGATGCCCATGGCTTTTTTTAGGATGTCTCTTTCCTCTTTTAAGATGCGATTCTCTTTTCTGAGTTTTCTCATATCTTCATCTTCTTTTTTTTGACTTGCCGTTTTGATAAGCTCTCCCTTTCGATTGAGTCCTAACCAGTAGCTAAGCGTTGATTTACCAATTCCTAAATCATGTGCCACGTCTTTGATTTTCATCCTTTCTTCTCTGACTAAACGAACTGCATTGGCTTTGAATTCTTCGTCAAATTTCTTCATTCTTTTAAACTCCTCATTTTCTTGAAAAGTCTATATCATATCCGTCCACTTTTTCGGGACAAGGTCAAAGATTAGAAAAGATCAGGTTGGCTCCGTTTCTAGGAAGACATGGATATTGCAGATAATATCAGAAAAACTGGCATCAAAATGATATTGTGTTGGTGTTATTATTGGGAGTGTTGTAAAAGAAAAGGAGCCCTGAGGTAGAGCTCCTAAAATAGATGTTTTTATCTATGATCGAAGAGATTGCAAATGTGATTTTACGTCATTATGGTCCAAATAAGCTCTAACAGAATGTTCACCACCGTGTGAATGATTAATGGTTCTGGGGAGATCTCTATCGATTTGTCTTACCATCCAATCAAATGGTTTTGCTACCACATTAGTAACTAAATCCTCTTTGAACTGAAAATTTATAACGCTATTAGCAAATTCATCGGGAACTGTCACCATACCCCCCAAAGTGACAACATGTATTCGATCTTTAAGTGATCTGAGGTTTTGTAGAGCACGGTACCCTATATCTGCAGCTTGACTATGTAAAACTAAGACAGCATTTCCTGAATGTTGTTCGTTATTCAGAAAATTTGACACTTTTTGTGCTAATGCATCTGCAAGATCGTTTTTTTCTTTTTGGATCTGAACATAGTCATATGCAGCTCCCAATCCCGCAGCAGTACTCAAAACGCCAATAGCCCTACTTTTGAACTTATCTGCGTCTTCCTCAGATTCCTTTTTTAGTGTGTATAATCCACCAAGAACTGCCGCTCCAGTAAGTAGTGCATCAGCAGCCATTCTTTCTAATGTTGCTGTGTCGTTTGGGATAACATCTATAATGTTTCGTATAGAAATTTCTGCGTCTGATTGGAGGTCCAGAGAGGACTGTAGTTGATCAGCTAAGGTTCCTCTAGAAGGATCATTGTTAGCAACTCCATTCATAACAAAGAATTTATTTACTGTGTTTATACTTCCAACATCCATAGACATAACAAAGACCTTTGTTTAATTTCGTAAAGGGACCAACACTATAGATTAGCGGTTCGAATACGTTCAATGTTTTTATACAGAAACGTCAGAATCAAGCTTTACCCCCATAGAGTCTCAAAAAGTATACTTTTGTTAACTATCACTTGACTGCGTATTACTCTATGTCTCATAATGGCGCTTCTTACATGGTCTTAAGAATTATGAGACAAAAGAATAAGGAGCACGATATGACAAAAGTAGGATATGACCTTGCCCCGATTTTGTGGACGGTTTTAATATAGGCTTTTTTGGCACTTTTCTTCAAATTTTGTTGGGCTTACGTATCCCAATGTTGAGTGTCTTCTTTTAGTATTGTAATAACACTCTATGTAGTTAAATATTTCATTTTCAGCATCTTTCACATCCTTGTAAATCTTGCCTCTTACACACTCTCTCTTCAAGGTGCTAAAGAAACTCTCCATTGCAGCATTGTCATAGCAGCTTCCTTTGCTGCTCATACTTCCTATGATTCCGTTGTGCTCAAGAAGCTTTTCAACTGATTGTGACCCATATTGTACTCCTTGGTCTGAATGAAAAATTAGTCCTTTTTTTGAACCTTTTCTTCTTACCATTGCTTGTTCTAATGCCTGAACAACAACCTCTTGTCTCATGTGTGATTTCACATTGTGACTTACGATTTTTCTGGAGTAAAGGTCCATGATCGCACACAAGTATGCCCATCCTTTCCCTGTGCGGATATAGGTGATATCGCTGACCCACTTATAGTTTTGTGATGAGGCATGAAAATCCTGCTTAAGAAGGTTGGGTTTCTTTTGATCCACAACTCTTTTTACTCCCTTCCATTTCTTAGGAACTTTTGCTGACAACCCCTTCTTTTTCATGATCTTAGCCACTCTTTTTCTGCCACATGCGTATCCTTTTTCTTTAAGATCTACCCATATTTTCGGGCTGCCTGCTCTTGATTTATGTTCATGGAAAAGTACTTCAATTTCTCCTTCTAAGATCTTTTCTTCTTGGGCTCTTTTACCATGGGAGGAAGTCAAAAAGCGGTAATAGCCGCTTTTTGACACCCTGAATACCTTGGACATCTTCTCTATGGAATGCTGGTTCCTTAGCTTTTTCATAATTCTGTATCTGCTTTTGACATTGATGAGAAGATGCCCATGGCTTTTTTTAGGATGTCTCTTTCCTCTTTTAAGATGCGATTCTCTTTTCTGAGTTTTCTCATATCTTCATCTTCTTTTTTTTGACTTGCCGTTTTGATAAGCTCTCCCTTTCGATTGAGTCCTAACCAGTAGCTAAGCGTTGATTTACCAATTCCTAAATCATGTGCCACGTCTTTGATTTTCATCCTTTCTTCTCTGACTAAACGAACTGCATTGGCTTTGAATTCTTCGTCAAATTTCTTCATTCTTTTAAACTCCTCATTTTCTTGAAAAGTCTATATCATATCCGTCCACTTTTTCGGGGCAAGGTCAATACGCAAGAGTCAGTTCAATTGGACAAAGCTTGTCTGTACAACGCAGTAAACTAAAAGACTGCGGTAAACTCTTCGAAGAGAAATCTAGTGGACTTGATGGAAATAGGCAGCAGCTTAGAGAATGCCTTGATTATGTTAGAGAAGGTGATGTGCTTATTGTGACAAGATTAGATCGCCTGGCACGATCAACACTGCACTTATGTCAAATCGCTGAGCTTCTTCAAAAGAAAGGTGTTACTCTTGTTGTAAGAGACCAGCAGATTGATACGGATACTTCATCTGGTAGATTATTATTTAACATGCTTGGAGCTATCGGGCAGTTCGAAACAGAGATAAGAGCAGAGAGACAGGCAGAGGGGATTCTGAAAGCAAGAGAGAATGGAGTGAGATTTGGGAGGAAAAGAACGATCACTGACAAGCAAGTCCAGGAAGTAAAAGATAAGAGAGCTCATGGTGTCTTAATCAAAGACCTCATGAAAGAGTATAACCTGTCGAAGCCAAGCATCTATAGATATCTTGCTGATCAGGCTACTTAAGATTATCCCAGTTGTATAAAGACTTTTGTCTCTTTACAAAGCGATGTATTTCGAGCTGCATGTCTTTGTAGTCATCAACATTCGAATCTGTTGAAGTATCTTCCGAATTGGCTGGCTCGTAGAGGTCTTCTTCAGTTTGCTCGAATCCTGGGATGTTTTGATCACTATTGGGGGTAATCATAAGATCTACCTTCTATTAAAGCGTTAATGTGCTGCGATAATACTTAAGGCCCCCATCAAAGTCAAAGGGACCCAAAACCTCACAGATCGAGCCTAAAGGGGGGTGCCCCCAAAAAAGCATTCTTTTTAAATCTTTAATGTCTCTGATCTGCGCGCGAATAAAAAATTTAAAAACGTGGTATATTGTCCGCATTTTGAGTCTGGTGCAAACTTTGGAAAATCATGATTTTTGAAAAACTTCGATACTGATTTTTAAAGGCTTACAAAATCAAAAATTTCAAAAAATCCAAGTTTGCACCAGAACCTTCTTTTGGGTTAGAAAATTAGTGGGATAGTCTCATAAAAGCTATTTTTATTTAGTATTTTTAATAGGAATAATCGACGCCACTCTCCTCTGTAGTTTTATGCTTAGCTTCATTATTTAAATTTGAAATATGGGAATACACCTCTGCTTGCCATAAATCAATGTGATGGTTTTCTAAAGCTTGTTTTATTTGTAATGAAAGGTGTGCATGGAAAACTCCAAGTTTCTTTAAATCTGTTCGAACATCCTCAGCTAAACTGTATACTCTTTTTCTTACTTCTGATCTATCAGATGGTGTAGATATCCTGTGTGAAAATTTTTCTCTTAAGTCACTAAAATTAAGTAGATGTTTATCTGCCATATTACGATATTCACGCGTTGTTCCATGTAAAACAATTCTTTCGAAACCATCTATTCTATTAGCGCTAACATAATCATCTACCCAGTTTTGAATTGTTTGTAACCCTGGTAAAGTCCCCCCAAGCAGTCTCCCGTTAAACCTTACAGAATGATCACTAACGGTAGCATGACATTGCATAAAGAATTCCTGTGGTACCTTATCCACTTTTGGAAGTCCTTGAAGCATGTATCTTGGGATTTGCTGTTCTGTACCAGATGATGTTTGAATACTTACTCTCAGACCACCTACACTCTGGTCAATTAGAACAGTTTTTTCTGGTGATTGACTCGGCATTGAAAAAGAGTATTCTTCTGGTAGCTTTGGCATATTTTGCATTGAAACAGACATCTTTTTCTCCTGTGGTTAATTTATTAATAGAATGTTAATTTACCCCCCCCCCTCTTTAAAAGGAAAGAAAAAATTTAACTAAGATCAAGTAGTCTCTTTACCAATATACCTAAAGGTAAGGAGGTCAAATGTCTTTGATGGTGAAAAGTGAAGAGAGTTTAGAATGTTTTAGTCAATTAGACGTTTTGAGCTA
This sequence comes from Candidatus Neptunochlamydia sp. REUL1, assembly GCF_963457595.1. Classification (GTDB taxonomy): domain Bacteria; phylum Chlamydiota; class Chlamydiia; order Chlamydiales; family Simkaniaceae; genus Neptunichlamydia. The sequence continues at coordinate 1,802,371 of NZ_OY735137.1, read as the reverse complement.
TGAAGAGGCAAAAAGCGCCTATGACAAGCTGATTTCGGCTAAAATTTGACCAATCAAAAATAAGCGTGATTTTCTCTTTTTTCAGACGTTTTTCCTTCTCTTAAGCTTCTTAAATGCATCGCTTTCCATAAGCACAGCCCAGCGCAATTCTAGGCCTTGTTTTTCTTGAGCCTACCCAAAATTTTCCGTTATGCTAGTCTTTTCCTCAAAACAACACGAAAAGGCCTCTTCTTATGACAAATCTAGCAATGCAAATGGTCTCAAGCCTGCAGAAAAACATCTCCAATATTGAAGAATCGCTTTCACATAAATTTAAAAACACAGACCTACTCATGAGAGCATTTATGGACTCAAGCTTTCCATTAGTTGGGATGGTCAGCGACGACGGAGAAACCAATGAAGATTTCGTATGGCGTGGAAATTACATCTTGCAGCTTGTGGTTGCAGATTCCATAGAGGCGAACCACCATGCAGCTGACAAGGCCACAAAAAATACCATGTTAAATAATCACATTAGCAACGACGCCTGCATTAAATATCTAGATAAGCTCCAGGTATTCAATCACTACCTGTATCAATGCCCCCATGGCTTGATAAACCCAGATGCACAGATAGCGCCCTTCAAAGGAAAATGCTTTAGGCGATACTCACTGCTGTATATCTCGATGCTGGGAAGTCTCTAGAGCCGATACATGGTATGTTTGTTGATAAATTCAATATTGAGCTGGAGGATTCTTTAGAATTTGCTGAAAAGAATTGGAAGAGCCTCTTAAATGAATGGGCACAAAAGAACCGTATGGGGCAGTTAATCTTCTCTCTCGCAGAACGAAACGGTCCTGATCATGCTCCAATATTCAAAGTAAACCTGACCCTGAATGGTGACGATATTTCTACAGGAGAAAGCACATCTAAGAAGCAAGCAGAACAAATAGCTGCGAAGACTGCTTACGAAAAGCTTGTTCCTAAACCGTGATTTATGGAAACATCTCTCTTTTTATAAAGGAGAAAAGAAAGTTTGTCAGCACATACACAATCGCCATTAACAAGCCATCTAATCAGCACAAAACAAGCCGCACAGATCATCGGTTGTTCTGTAGATTCACTCAAAGGCTACATTTCTAGAGGGGCTCTTCGTCCAAGCAAGACAGTTAGCGGTAGGAATTTCTACTGCGAGGAAAAGATTCGCAACTTCACTCCCCCAAGCAAAGTCCATAGGGGAAAGTCACTTTCGAGTAAATCAAGCACAGTTTCTAGCATTGACGTAGTTGAAATGCGCGACGTCATCAAAAAATGGAGAACCTCCCCGCAGGATAATTCTTCCAGTGATGTAGAAATTGGAGTCTATACCGAAAAGATTCAAAGGTTAGAAATGGATATGAGAGCTACTCCACGGGAGTCTTCCGAATTTGTAGGCATGAGAAAACAGCTGGTGAAATATGTTTTTGAAAGAAGAAAGCTTTTGAATTATCTTCAAAAATCTCATTTTAGCAGATACCTTAAGGCCATGAAGAGGATTAACAGTTAAAGGATAACGCAATGCGCCTTCGATTCTTCGCAGTTTTCAAATCCGTGCTCATGGTACTCTGTCTTCCAGCGATCATTTGGCATGTGCCCTTGAATGCAGAAGTTACTCTCCCCGCTAAACAAACGCAACCACAGGCCGCAGATTACACAAATTTCTCACCTTGGGATTTGCTCAACTACGATACGTTGTCCTATCAAAGAATCACAGACTTTCTCTGGGAAATAGCATACGGAGACACTCTTGAGAAAAACCTCAGCTCCGCACAAGCTAATCAAGTCATGAACTTCGTGATTTTCTTAGCTAGAAATGGTCTGCAAGACGACGACATAGAAGGCAAATCTGCACTCGAAGAAGACATTAAGTGGTTAAGAGGCGAACCCAATAATTCAACGCTTGCTCTTGATGATGACGATGACGAACGCAGTGAAGCTGGAAATTGGTGGTGGAATACCTCCTTAAAGGGATATGAAAACTACGGAGCTAAGGTTACTCCAGCTGCGCTTTACGGAAATCAATCTCCAAGAATCCTCAACTGCGGATGGATCTCTGAAAGCTGGAAAGCCACAAAAAAGTTCGTTAAAAAACATAAAAAAGAAGTCATCATCGCAGCAGTTGTTGTAGTTGCTGCTACTGTCGTGATCGTCGCTACGAGTGGTGCTGCTATGCCTGCTGTCGTTGGAGGAGCCGTTGCTGCGTCTGCGGATTCTGAGGGAAATGGAGATTTAAAGCCAAAAGGAACATCCAAGCCTAGAACACCCGTAAATAAGCCCGGGGAGATTTACGAACCATATGACGGTAATAATCATGAGAATCAGACTAGTAGCACGCATTATCCAAGCCATTGTGACTTTGATCGGCCAAAAGAAATAGAAGCTCTAATACCAGGAACAACTCCACAGCTAGAGCCAACACTGGATAGAAGTACTCTGCTAATAGAGACTATCGAAAGACAAAACACCACCCTTAAAGAAGAACTCAGTCAAGAGCCTGTAATAGCTTCAGATAGCTTGAATATTCCAGGGGAAGAACAACCTACACTCTGGTCTCAAGCAGCTGATAAAGCGAGGGAAGTAGGCTCTTATGTTGTTCATGAAGTATATGACGGAGTTACAGATCAGCTTCAAGTTATATCTGGAGCAACAGGATACATCTCGGAAAAACTTAATAATGCGTCGGAATACTTCAGCAATATTAGTCCTTTTGAGAAAGATCCGAGAGAATCGTTCCAAGAAAGCATCTCTGCAGGGCATGAGAAAATTGATGCGGTTTTTGGAACAGAACATGCTAATATGTATACTGACGAGGCAAAGGAATCCAGAGATCAGCTGACTACTGGAATGCTGCCTCCTCCTGGTGGTGGGGTAAAATCGTCTTCAAAGTTTTATGAGAAAAATATAAATCATATTTTCAGAAGTAAACCTGGGCATTTAATTGATACGCAAGCAAATAGAAAGTTAATCCTGGAAGTAGCTGGAGACTCCAAAAACTTTTTAGGTGTGGATAAACATAGAAACTCATGGCATGCTAAAATACAAAAAGATGGCACACAAGTCTGGTCAATATCGAGAAATGGAGAGATCAGGGATGCTGGAGTAAACAAAAAAGTGCAGAATTTCCACAAAGAGACCGGCCTTTCTAGTAGCGAAAAACCAAAGCAGAGATGAACGAGGTGGTTTGAATGAAAAATATGCTTACCTATAGAGAAGCGTTTGTTGCAATGCAAAGCTTTCTGGAGAAATATTACGAAGAGACAAGTTCTGATGATGTTGGCTCTCTTCTTGGGGAACTTTCTTTTGATATCTGGCAAGACGGGTCAACAGGTGACCCTGCTTCATGGGGAGAATGGATTGAATGCGTAGAGAAAGTCAAGAAAGAAACATCATAAAGTCAAAGACATAAAGATTTCCTAGATAGTGTCGTCATGAGATAGAAGCCCAAAGAGCGATACAACGAATTTGCACTGCAGCTATGAATGAAGCTGTGTTTTTGGCATATCGAGTGGCTATTCCACGCCATCATTTTAGGTGGAGAAAAGCATTTTCTACAAGGTGTCGAAGCTTATATAGTTCTTTATCAAATTCTCTCCATTTTTTGCGATTTGACCTCAGAGGAATGACTGGATTTATGCCCTGACTCTCGGCTTGCAATATAATTGCGTCACTATCATAAGCTTTATCGGCGAGCAAATGCTCTGCTGAAATACCTTGGATCAAGAAACTTGCTTGAGTGCTGTCATGAGTGGTACCTTGCATAACAACAATTCGGACTGGCATACCATGCGTATCCACGGCCAAATGTATTTTTGTGTTAAGCCCCCTTTTGTCCGACTCATGTCTTGATTACCGCCTTTAGCTCCCGATGCATGAGGGTGCACCTTAATATGGCTCGCATCTATCATGAGACATTCATAGTCAGGATCTTCCACTAAACATTCAAGGAACGCTTCCCAAATTCTAGCATCCCGCCAACGACAAAAGCGACGGTGAGTGTTTTTCCAATCTCCATAATCAGGTGGTAAGTCTCTCCAAGGAGAGCCTGTTCGAAGAATCCAGAAAACAGCGTTAATGAACAGACGGTTATCTTTTGCTACGGCGCCCCAACCCCCTTTTCGACCTGGCAGGTAAGGAGCTAACAATTCCCAGACTTTATCTGAAATATCGTGGCGACGATGCGATGCTTTTCCCATAGAAAATTCCTTTGTTGCATTGGTATAAGACAGCAAAGTATATCAAATTCAAAATTTCTTGACGACACTATCTAATATTGCACTCGAATAACGCAAGTGTAAGGAGGCTTGTTCCAAGTAATGCCCCTATTGCATTTGTTCTTCCTTTTGCTCCCCAATCATGAGTGCCAAAACATCGCTGTCCTATTTTGGAGTAACCGTGGGTGCGGGGCATATCATGGGCAAACCCGCTTTCATCAATATATACAATTGGCTTTCCCAAACGTTTATATTCTGCGATTTTTCCTTGAAAGATTTGTCTTTTTGTTTCGCAGGCCTTGGGATGGTTGAGCGTTTTTTTTATAGCTAATTCTTAACCTCTTCATGGCACACCGAATGCCTGAAGTGCTTACTTTGAGACGACGTGCTCGTTCATAGTTGAAGGCATCAGGGTATTTCTTGATATCCTCCATCAAGATCTCTCTATCAATCTTTATTGCAGGTCTGATTTTAGTGCGCCTCGGCTCTAACCTCTTAGACCAGAGAAACACACTATTTACACTTACTCCAAAGCGTCTTGCTACTTGGGCAAAGCTTAATTTTTCTTTGCTCCGGATCGATAGAACTTTTTTTCTAAAATCTAGCGAATATGTCATTCAAAAAAATTATAACTAAAACGAAATATTTTAGCTATAAGGGGCTGGAAAGAAGCCATCTCATATTTTGGGATAGCTTACGAAGATAGGATCTCAAAAGGAGTTGAGGCCTAATGACCGTTTACACAGTTTAGATTACACTCCAAAGTTAAGCTATTGTTCTCTTATAACTTAGAAGATTAGCGACAGAATGTGCTGCAGTAGGAGCTGCAATGCATTCTGTTGTATCCATAAGGGCATTAAAGACCATTCCTGAAAGAAAAATAGGGGGGGAAATTTTTATATTTGATCTAAAAGAACGATGAAAATCATAGTGACTAATTCCAAAGACTGCAGAATTTAAAACATATCTATTTATTTTAGATAAAATATTTTCTACTTTTTCATTTGACTCAATTTGTTTTTGGCGAAAAAGCCCCCTAAAAACGGCTTCTTCTAAAATAGGGTGGAAACATACCACTTTAAACTTTAGCATCGATGAATTTTTTTTTGATTCTAAGATATTTTGGTATGTTTTCTGTGGTTCACAATCTTTAAAAAAAGGTATAGAATTCATGTTTTTTAAATAATATTCGTCTATTTTATAAATCCCAATTCCCGTAATGCCTCCAACTATAGTATTATAGAATAACCCATCTACATTAGCCCATGGGAACAATTTATTTTGATTAACTTCCATGTCAATACTCTCGAATTTGAGTATCCTCTTTTTACACTTTTTCAACTCATTTTTTTCATCCTATAGGGTACTCTATTTTTGCTTTTGATTCAAATTTTCTCTTAAATTGTTTACCGCAACTTAAAATCGAATGCGACAAGAAGCTGACGCAGTGAGTTGTCTCTCAGTAGAAAAGACCATCCTTACAGTGGGATGAACCTAAGGCCCTGAATAAAGAGCAGGCCTAACAATGTAACCAGGAAGTGTAATATTGTAGGTGTTATTCAGCGTAATTTAGCATTACTGTTCTCCACTTGCTCTCCCAATCTTGACTATTTATTTTAGCTCTTAGTTGCAAAATTAGATTAAGCCCTTCTCTAGACCATTTCATGTGCTGTTGTCCTTTGCAACGTTGATTGATCAAGCTTTCTACGGTAGATTCAGCAAGATTACTTGTGAAAACCAATCTATTCTTTTTCCGCTCTCGATAATTTATGATTTTATCCTGATTATTGCTGCTTCTATATTGCCTCGCCACAAGTGCCATTTGATTCTTAAGAATTTGCTTTTTAGTTTTTCTGGCAATGAGATATTTTCCATTTTCATGGACAGGTAAAACCAGTCTAAAACGGAAGTCATGCTTTTGCATAGAGGCTTTAAACTTTCAGTAAGATTCCAACGGTTTTGAGCTCCATCACAGAGAACTGTGATATGAGTTTTAGGAGTTATTCCTTCTTTGACCGCCGCAATGATCGTGTCTTCAACAAGTTCCGACTGGCCATCCTCTCGCGCAGATGCAGCTCAGCTCTTACTAGACAAATAGTTCCTCGTGTTTGTGCTATTAGCTTGAAGCGACTCTGGGCGATAAACTACAGAAGTCAATACCTCAAAACTCCAAGTGTCAGGATCTCTTGATTTAACATGACCACCATCAATATTTAAAATAAGCTCTTCAGCATTTTCTATTTGGACCATCTTTTTTTCAGCTTCGCTGACAGCTTGAAGTGTTTTCCCAACTTCTTCTGTCACAAGCTTGATTCGATTGTGATTGTTTACCTTCCTGAGTTTTACTGAGAACATGTCAAATAATTCCTCGCCCTCCCTAAACGTGTGTTTAGCTCCTAATTCTGACTGTATTTTAGCTAACTGCCCGGACAGTGTTGTTCCTAAAATCGTTCTTACTGTTGATGGTGGTTCGTAACTACACTTGCTGCATCTCAAGCGTTTTATCGGAAGATTCATTGATCAAAGCGGTTTTTTCGGCGATAATTTTGTCCAAGGCCTTTTGGATCAATTCTATCTGGCCTTCATGAGAAATTGAAAAGTCTAGACAGTTTGTTGGCTTAGTAATTTCACCCTTGATAAGGAGAGATTCATCGATAACATCACCTGGATTATCTAAGTCAAACGATTCAAATGTGATCCTGAAACCTTTGCGCATCTTTTTCTCCTTGTGTCATATTAAAGACTCGTCTTATCGCAAGGTTAGGATATTTGTACACCTATAAAATTACACTTCCAGAGTTAACCATTGTTTTTTCATGACTCCGTTCCTATGGGTATCAGTTCTTCTATTTTGGGTTCAACCCAACGATCATGATCTTTTATAAGCTGAATCAGTTGATGAACGGCTTCAGTATAATGAATCCCCCGCTTAACACACATTTTGCCAACATAGAGATCGATCTTCTCTCGTCCCGAACCGACATAGCCAAAGTCCGCGTCAGCCATTTCCCCAGGACCATTAACGATACATCCCATGATGGCAATTTTAACACCGGGAAGATGCGCCGTCTGAGCACGAATTTTTTGTGTAACCGCTTGCAGATCAAACAGAGTCCTTCCACAGCTTGGGCATGCAATAAATTCGGTTTTTGTCGCTCTCATTCGACATCCTTGAAGGATATTAAATGAGAGTGAAGCAGCTTTTTCTGGACTGAGTTTAGTTTTGAGAAGGACCCCTTCCCCAAGCCCATCTGCAAGAAGGGCCCCAATCTCTGCCGAAGCGTGAATGACTGTATCTTCCTCAGAAAGAGAATAGTTGCCGACAAGAATAACTGGAAGATCGAGCTTTGCTTCTTGGATCCATTCAAAAAAGTAGCGCCCTTGATGAATCACCGATTCAGTAAACTCTAACATGATAAACTCAACGCTCTTTTCAAGTAGCTTTGACCAGACGGTAGGATCGCCATCTTTGATATAAACAACAGCCTTCTCTCTATCAAGATCGTCTACTGAGACAACTGGAAGCATCTCATCTTCATAAAAAATCCCCTCTCCGTTGAAAAATGCGTCAACATTGAACTGATCGTCTTTTTCTCCCCACAGGATCACAGAACCATCACGATGAAGAGGAGCAACATGGCGCGTATAGCGCCTTTTAATCTCGCGGATATCTCGCTTAGTTTCGATAAACGGAATTGTCCCTTTTCCTTGATAACTATTTGAAAAATCAATGAGTCGTTTGCATGGGTCAATCTCAAGCCATGGGTCTTCTGTAAGGGAAACACGAATAGTATCCCCAATACCTTCTAGAAGTAGAGAACCGGTTCCAATAGCAGATTTAACACGACCATCTTCTCCATTGCCAGCCTCCGTCACTCCCAAATGTAGGGGGTAATCCCACCCTAGCTTCATCATTTCAGCCACCAAAAGGCGATAGGACTGAATCATTAAAAGAGGATTGCTTGCTTTCATAGAGAACATAAAATCATGGTAGTTATACTCACGGCAAACACGGGCAAACTCAAGGGCTGACTCGACCATTCCAAGGGGAGAATCGCCATAACGATTCATAATCCGGTCCGATAAAGAACCATAATTCGTTCCAATTCTCATAGCTCTTTTCAACTTCTTGCATTTTTCGACTAAAGGGCCAAACGTATCCCGAATTTTATAGAGCTCAGCAGCATAGGTCTTATCGTCATAATCAATCGTTTTGAACGTCGCACGCCTGTCTACAAAGTTGCCAGAGTTCACCCGAACCTTATCGACAAACTCTGCAACAAGCATCGCAGCCGGAGGGTAAAAGTGAATATCTGCAACAACGGGGATGGTGTATCCCTTTTGGATGAGGGCACTTTTAATCCCCTCGCATGCTTCCGCTTCTTTCTTTCCCTGGACGGTAACTCGCGCAATCTCGCATCCGCTATCCGCAAGACGGATAATCTGGTCAACCGTAGCATCGACATCGCGGGTATTGGAATTCGTCATTGATTGGATGCGGATGGGGTTGTCCCCTCCCACTCCAACAGGACCAACCATGACTTCGCGAGTCCTGCGCCGTTTAGTCTGGTACACCGATTCTAAGTACTTCATGGGACATAGAATACTCCATAAAAGAGACAAGCGTCAAGAAAACTTCTGATTATAAAATTTTTGGATCAAACTCCAGAGCATGATAAACTGCTTCTCTGTTTGAACAAACTGTGCTTCTCCCCGTTTTTCTCGAAACTCATTAACCACGACAACAATTGCCTCCAAAGTATATTTACTAGGGTCTTTTTCTCCTCTCTGAATCATTTGATAAAAGTGGAGCGCCTTTAGCAATGTCCCCGTTCTACCAACACCAGCTCTAAAATTGCTTACAATAAGGGGGTTAGACTTTCCTTGCATTTCTATAAGAATTGTTTCAATCATCGTAGAAACAATCTCAACTTCCGCTTCATTTTGATCCTTCCATGTGGCGAAATGATATCCACTGATTTTGGAACCCTCAATCTTAATTTCTAGATGACTCCAATGGCCATGGCTCGTTTCCTTAACAAGCGACACCTTCCTTGTCTACTCTTCATGAGCTTTGTCTGTTAACAAACCCTTCTCACCTACAATGTGCCCTCCTTTTGTTGGCAAAAACATGCCATATAGCGCATTGACGTCCTTAGAGGCCATTAGATTAACAATAATAACTGAATAAGTTTCAGTAAGCTTCTCTAGACAATACCAATAGCTGTTTGCCATCTTACCAATGCTCGGATATCCTGTGGCTATCTTGTCATCTGCCATCCAGTTTGCTTCCAAAAAACATCCTCTTCTGATTTAGGCGCTTGGGTTTTTAGACGAGTCGCAGGGTTTCCTCCAATGTTGGGAAAGTTAGAAAACCCACAACTTGCCCTTTGTTTAAGAAGCAATGATTCCTCTTTCTTGTATTGATCATAGTTTAGACGAGGGTGGATGGGTGCCCATGCTTTCTTGATTGCTGCTAGCGAATACTCTAAAAGTAGGTTAGAGAAATTTATAGAATCCCGTTGAGTAACAGGTATTATTGGATCCATCTTTTATTACCTCGTAATTTTTTTTGAAAAGGCTAGTAAACTATAAAAATGATTTCAAGAATTAAAATTTTCATTAACCTCACAACTCACAAGAATTTTATTTCAAAAATGATTGCCTTAATTTCTTATTTTAATTTATAACGGATAGTCAAGCTAAATTTTATTGGGGTATCATGTCTAAACGCTCTTTACTTGCACTTACACTTCTCCCCATCGTATTGATGGCAAAATCTTTGGGACCTGATGTTGTTCAAGGAGATGCAACTTTTGCACACCCAACAAAACATACCATGCAAATCGTAACCGGGGACCAAACGATCATCAATTGGGATGAGTTTTCCATCGATCCCGGTGAAACCACCCGATTTGTTCAACCGAGTCACTCTTCAGCCGTCCTTAATCGCGTCGTTACAGGAACCGAAAGTCACATTATGGGCTCTCTTTTAGCTAATGGAAAGGTTTTTCTTGTAAACCCAAATGGCATTCTTATTGGTCCTGATGCAACCATCGATACCCATGGTTTTATTGCCTCAACTCTCGACGTTTTAGATAGCGAGTTTATGAAAGGGAGTGATCTCCATTTCCGCGGAAACTCAAATGGGAAAGTCGTCAATTTAGGAAAGGTACAAGCTTGGGACGGTGACATCGCTTTGATTGGCCGCTATATCGAGAACCATGGAGAGCTTCATGCCCCAAAAGGAATGGCTTCACTTGCAGCTGCTAAAGAAGTGCTTCTCAAACCAAACGGAGAAGAGAGAGTTTTTATCTGCGCCCTCAGTGAAAATGCGACAAAGAAGGGAACAGGAATTACAAATCTTGGAAAAATTGAGGCATTAAAAGTCCACCTTCTTGCTGATGGAAATCCTTACAAACTTGCAATCAACCATGAGGGAAAGATCGACGCCACCAAGGTAGAGCAAAGGAACGGAGAAATTTTCCTTGTTGCAGAAAATGGTGTTGTTGAAGTTCATGGACAAGTTGCCGCAGATAAAGGGGAAATCCGTATTCTTGGAGAAACGGTTGTTCTCCATGATGGTTCTGTTGTAGACGCCTCATGTAATTTTGGAGCTGGACGCGTTCTTATCGGAGGATCATTTCAGGGGAAGGATCCTCATATTCTGAATTCAAAATACACTTTTATCCATCCTGGAGCAACAGTAAATGTCAATTCCTACCAAGAAGGAAATGGTGGGACTGCAGTTATTTGGTCTGACGGAGCCACTCACTTTCATGGTCTCATCCAAGCACAAGGAGGAGAGATTAGAGGAAACGGAGGAGCGGTTGAAATTTCAGGGAAGCGCTTTCTTGATATTTCTGGAGGAGAAGCAAAACGCCCAGCACCAGCAGGAACGCCTGGAAACCTCCTTCTCGACCCCAATGACGTGATGATTTCCGATGGAGTAACTACAGGAATTTCATTTTTTGCCCCAAAAACATATACCCCTACTGGTCCTATTAGTACTCTATCCGTCTATGACCTTATAGCCCTTTTGAATTCTGGCCCTGTTGAGGTTACAACTAATTCTGCTTATGGGGGGAATGGAGATATTATTATCGCGACAAATATGGATAGCAGCGTAGGGCTAGGATATGCCACTGAACATGATTTTACCTTATCAAGTCACCGTGACCTTATCATCCAGGCAAGCGTTCAAAATAGTGGCAGTGGAAATATTATCTGCAACGTTGGGCGTGATCTTCACATGGATGGATCCAATAACGGTATTAGCCGCCTTGGGTCTCAACTGGGAAACGTTTCGATCCAAACAGGTCGCCACATATTAATGGTCGGGGGGGCTGCAGGGCAAGCTCATATTGGGTTTGATAATCCTTCTATGGAAAGTAACATTAACATGACAGTCGGGGGTGATATCGTCCTCCAGTCCGTTAATAATTTTGCTTTGATCGGCCATACAAATACAAGTAACATCTCGCCAACCACTTTTAAGGGAAATATCACAATTGACTCCGTTGGAGGAGATATTCTTCTCTCAACACTCGACTCAAACAATATGTTTGCTCAAATTGGAATCGCTTCAGATCAGAAAAATAATGACTCAAGTGGACCAACTCAAATTGAAGGAAATGTTGACATTCGAAATGTTGAGGGTTCACTCAGGCTCATTGGTGGAACCGGAGGAACCGGTGCTTATACATTGATTGGCCATGGCGGACGAGCACGCAGTTTCGTCGATCGATATCTAGGAGATATTTCTGTAAAAACAACTGGAGATATTTCTATTCTTGGGGGCTCAGACTCTCTTGGAGAAAAATTTGCTGGAATTGGATTTGGTCAAGAATTTGCAACTAAATCAACTCACCACTTTACTTCAAAGTCAGTCTCTGTTGAGTCGGGGGAAAACATTTACCTTCAGTCAGGACAAGGCTCTAACCCTGCATTTATCGGCGCTTTCACAGGAAACCACAATGGGACTGTCCATGCTGATATTGGAACTGTCTATGTGAAATCAGGAGGAATAATCTCTCTTCTTGGAAATACTTATGAAAACGCAAGCGCAGACAGTGCTATAGGAATTACTGGATCTAATGGATCAGGGCATTGCTCTATTGATATCTTTGCAGGAAAAGGACTTCAACTATTAGGGAGCACCCTTCCAAATGGGGTATCTAATGTCTCCATTCAAAATGGATTAGAAAACGGCTTAATTGAAGGATCTATTAGTATTACGGTCCTCAATGGCGATACAGTACTCAGCGGTGGGATGAACAAGCCTTCAGCAAGTAGCCATGCCTTTGTCCGCTCAAATGGCGATTTAGATGTAAATATTCTAAACGGAAATCTAGACTTAATAGCAAGTGACCCTGCCTATTTCATATCTAAGGGAATAGCGAAAATTTATGCATCGGATGATATCACACTAACTGGGAATGGATGCAACAACCCTGCTCATATTTCACACACTGGACTATTATCGGTTAAAGCAGGACAACACCTTAGACTTTTAAAAAACTCTTTCATTGAAAACAAGAGTGGTGTGTTAACTGTTATTGCGGGTAAAAACCTTGACTTATCCTCTTTGTCTTCGATTTCAAACTTATCAGGCAACCCTATGAATATTGTCGTCGACCATAGCGCGTCCAACTCCCCAGACTATGGGAATGGAGCCCTAATTATGGCAAAAGGGTCAAAGATCTATGGAACTGGACCTATTCAGATTTATACTTCTAGACAAGAGCTAAACCAAATTCATGGAATGATTGGTGAAACGTTATTTACTCCAGGAAACCTTTTCGTACCTCAAACTCCTGAAAAATGGCTCTCCCGGTATTCTAACAGCTTTTATCATTCAGGTTCTCCATTCACCATCCACTATAAAGACGGTGTTCTTTCGCCTCAAAGAATTGAACGTAGCCAGGTCATTATTAGCGAAATGCTTACGGATCTTCACCCCTATGATGAATACTTAGGATGGCTGCTGGAGTTCCAAACAGCTTATGCTGAGTTAGAGTCTACGAAAATGGATGGGAAGGCAACTTCTAGCTTTCAAGTTATCCCAGACCAACTACACTACCTTCGCATGAAGAAGAACTTTGATCACAGTCCAAGAATGACCCATTTTGTCACCTTCCCAAAAACGCTTAATACAGGAAAAAAATGAACTCCCGTTTTTTGATTAGTGCCGCACTTTTATCTACTTCTCTATTTGGAGTTGACTTTGACCGCGTTAAACCCCAGGAACCAACCCAATTTGAAGGTGAAAGGGGCGCGACATATGGCCCCGAAGGAATGAACCCTCAAATCTCAAATGGGGACCAGATCATTATTCCCGAGTTAAAAGGGATTATTATAACCGACACGCGAGATCAAGTCTCCGATGAGGAAATCATGAGAGCTGTTGGTGGAGCTGAAACAATTAACGTTCAAGTCCCAGGAACAATCAAAAACTTCAATTCAATGCTGACCAAGGAATTTCTGAGTCGCCCTTTGACAAAGCAAGGAATGCTGGACCTAAAACGAGAAGTTCTTCTCTATTACCGTCGATGGGAACGCCCCGTTGTAACTATTGAGATTCCTGAACAGAAGATCACTGCTGGCGTTTTGCAATTAGTCATTATCGAAGGGAAACTTGGAAAAGTCACCGCAGAAGGAAATAAGTACTTTAATAGTAGTACGCTTGAGGGTTATGTTCGCTTGGAAGAAGGTCAGGCTATTGACTCTAACACATTAATTACTGATCTCGACTGGATAAATCGCAACCCCTTTCGTCAGATTGATGTGATTTATGCTCCTGGAGAAATTGCTGGGACGACTGATATTCGCCTTTTAACATTAGATCGCCGTCCGTGGCGGTTATATGCCGGTGTTGATAACACGGGATTTGATGAAACCGAGAATACACGCCTGTTTGCGGGTGCGAATTGGGGAAAGGTTTTTGGAACCGATCAAGTCCTCTCACTTCAGTTTACTTGTGCCCCTAATGTAGATCGCTATTGGGCAATTACAGGACACTACGCAATTCCCCTCCCTTGGAGAGATATCTGGGTCTTTTATGGAGGATACTCTCACGTCCATGCGGATATGGATACTCCGGGGCTTGACAACTCGGGCTACGCCGCTCAGGCAAGTACGCGGTATAACTTTATTCTCCCCAATGCCCCGGGAGTTCTTCAAGACCTTACCCTTGGATTTGACTACAAGCGAACCGATAACAACTTAGAATTTGGTGGCGAGCGTATCTTTAAACACAGTGTGAACCTCACGCAATTTGTTCTCGGTTATAATGCAGCTTTTGATAGTGACTACTTCAAAACATCCATAGCTCTAGAACTTTTTTACTCTCCAGGTGACTGGCTTCCTAAGCAGAGCAACTCTGATTACAGGCAGGTCCGATACAAAGCCAAAAGTGATTACATTTACTACCGTCTTGCCTTTGCTCCTATCATCCGCCTCCCTAGAGATTTTTCCTTTGCTCTAACGATTCGTGGTCAAGGAGCCAACCAGAACCTCCTTGCTAGCGAGCAGTATGGCCTAGGTGGATACAATACAGTGCGGGGATATAAAGAACGCGCTGTGAACGTCGACAACGCCTTTCTTACCTCAGTAGAGCTTCGTTCTCCTTCTATAAACTTGATTGGAAGACGCCACTTTAAAGATATGGTTCAGTTTTTGATCTTCCTAGACTATGCGATCGGGCATGATGTCCATACCCTACCTGAGGCTCCTAAGACAGAATATCTGTTAGGCTTTGGCCCCGGTGTCCGCTATGAAGTCACCCCCTATTTGAACTTCCGTGGCGACCTCGGATTCCAACTGAAAAGTGTTGCTGAGGGTGGTCCTGGATTCCGCTTCCATTTTTCCCTAATTGGTAGCTTCTAGAACTCTAACCTTTGTGAGAGATAAATTCGGTTTCAATCTTGGCAGCAAGAATAAAATCGCTTTCGCTTAGACCATCGATCTTATGGGTCCAGATTTGAAGAGTCACCTCCGCCCATGACAAAAAGATATTGGGATGATGTCCCTCTTCCTCAGCAATACGCCCAATAATATTCGTAAAAGCAAGGGCCTCTTTGAAGTTTTTGAAAGTATAGGTTCTTTCAAGCTGATGCTCACCAACGATTGACCATCCTTCAAAAAGTTGTTCAGCAAAAGGTTTGAGTAGGTCTCCCTTAAGAGGTACCGCGCCAACGACGCAGGGTGTACATTTTCTAAGCGCAAGATCTTTCATAGGTCTCCCTTAATGGTTTGAAGGTAAGCATCCGTTTCTCCCCACGGAAATGAAACAGGAAAGGATTTCCCAATACGAAAAGCATTTTCATCGTAATCTGTAAGAGGATAGCTAATGCTAATAATTTTTGTTCCTTTTGGGAAGGTCTTTAAGCGATCGACAAGAGACGTGATTTCTTGGTCTTTTAAGCACGTTCCATAGAGGTAAATGACAGAGGCTTCTGCTATGCTTGCTTGAAGCATATCGGCACAGATAAAAGAGGCCTTTTCAAGGTGATACTTTTGCGCTACATGCTTCGAAAGCTTTACAAACTGGGGGATCCGTTCAATTCCAATTACTGCGCAGTGGAAAAAGTGATACAGAAATAGAGCTCCTCTCCCTCGTCCAGAGCCTAACTCAAGAAAGGTGTCTGTCCCTTTTAACTCACATTCTTTTGCAATTTTTTCATATGTTTTAAGAGGGGTTTCCCCATAGGTATGAATTTCCCTATCATAGTGCTTCTTGAGATAATTCTTGCTGATTGTATAGGGATTTTTAAAAATATAGGCAGTAAGAAGGGCTCTATCAATTTTAGCAAACTCTGAATCGAGGTAATATTCCTCTTTGACTTCTTTCTGAAGCTTCCGATCTATCCAGGCATATTTGATTGCGTCAAGTAGTCGTCTCATCCCCACACATTAACACCATTTCGGTATATCTTACCAGTTGATGGTTTGCCCAGGTTCAAGGACCCGGAAACTTTTTGGATCAATTCCTTTCTTTTTTAAAGCACAAAAGAGATCATAGGGAGGCTGTTCAAGCCCCTCACTGGAAAGTCGAAAGGTTTTCCAATGCATTCCTACACTAAGCAAAGACCCCACTTCATCATGGATTTTAACAGCTTTTTTCGGACAAATATGGACTGGCCCCATAAATTCCCCAGGATCGTATGTTCCTATAGGAATTAGACTGAGATCCATTTCTCCAAACTCCTTTCCAATATTCTTGAAATCTTTTCGATTGTACCCCGTATCCCCTACGAAATACAGCCGTTTATCTTGGTTTTTTTCCTGTACAAAATCAACAACGTATCCTGCCCAAAGAGTGGTGTTCTTATCAAAGAGGCCTCTTCCTGAATAGTGCTGCGAGGGTACAGAAGTAATGATGACTTCCTGTCCCTTGATTCCAATATGTGTTTCCTCCCACCACTCCATTTCAACGATATGTCGCATTCCAAGTTTCTGAAGTCGCTTCTTCACCCCAA
The DNA here is from genome assembly GCF_963457595.1 of Candidatus Neptunochlamydia sp. REUL1. Classification (GTDB taxonomy): domain Bacteria; phylum Chlamydiota; class Chlamydiia; order Chlamydiales; family Simkaniaceae; genus Neptunichlamydia. The sequence continues at coordinate 1,785,663 of NZ_OY735137.1, read as the reverse complement.
GAGGAACAATCCATGTAATTCCTGAATTTTTTTCTTGAAGCTTTAGAACCGTTTCACGGCATAAATGGTCGTAATGATCATGACTGATTAAAACAATATCAATTTCAGGTAGGTTTTCCAGGGCCAATGGAGCTATGTGCCTGCGTTTTGGCCCCAGAAATGATAGTGGCGAACACCGATTCTCCCAGATAGGATCGGTTAAAAGATTCAATCCTCCAACATTTACGAGGAATGTACAGTGGTTGATCCAAGTAACTTTAGGAGCATTTTCTTTGAGTTTCCGTTTAGAGTTAGGATATTTGAATGTTTTAGGCCGCGGTTTTCGTTCTTTTTTATCATTATAAAAACCTAACTGCCACAAGGCTATGTCTATTAGTGACCGCTTTGTTGAATCGATATGAGGATTGACGAAACGTCGACCCTTTTTGTGATATCCCTTTTTCATATTAACTCCCCTCCGAAACTTTCTTTTAACCGAAGATATAAATATTCAGAAAGGGTTTTTAGAAATAAATTTTAAGAAATTTAATATCAAGTGAGTAAAGATTTGGGAACTTGATCTGTAATCGCAGGATCCCCATCAAACTGAATTGGACCAGGATACGCATAATGATCTTCAACTGTCCATTTGATCCGATTTCTGCTAAAGGTTTTAAAAGCGGCACCTGAAAGTTCAAGTAGAGCTTTGCGAATCACAGCCTTGTCCTTCCCCTTCCTCTTTTCAAGATTCATAAGCGCTGTGATTGGGATTCCACAGACATCCCACTCAGCAGAAGGCTTGGTAAGGTGCCTAACGCAGCTCATATAGCCAGTGTGGCCATCTCTTATAAGCAGTGCTGCAACATGACCAAGAGAATAACAATAGGTAGCATCAAAGTTTGTTGGAAGCCCTGCGCGCCCCTCATATCCAAAAAAATGGTGAACCGGACTGAATGTACCCTTATAGGAAGGACGGCTCTTTAGTTCTTCTTTAACTGCTTGGCTAAAAAGAAGGTCGGTTTGAATGTGAGAGACTTGAACATTCCCATGGGGGTCGCGGTCTAGAAGAAGTTGCTTCGCAATCTCTTTCGGTAAAAATTCAAAAGTCGCTTTAGCTTCAGTACTTAAAGCCTCCTCACCTTTCCCTTCTGCTATAAGGGTATTGAGCTCACTGATTAAGGTTTTCATTTCCGGGATAAATTCAATAAGCCCTTCAGGAATGAGGATCAATCCGTAGTTCTTTCCGTTATTTCCTCTCTTTTCAATCACATCAGCAATCTCTGACGTTACAGCCTTTAGGGTCATTTCCTTTTCCGCTACCTCCTCCCCTATCAGGCAAATATTAGGATGAGTATTCAGGGCACATTCCAAGGCAATATGGGAAGCGGAACGACCCATTAACTTGATAAAATGAGTATACTTTTTTGCAGATAGCGCATCGCGTGCAATGTTGCCTATCATCTCAGAGTAAATTGCCGTTGCTGTATGGAATCCAAAAGAAATATCAACAAGGTCATTCTTCAAATCTCCATCAATCGTTTTGGGAACACCTATCACCTTAGTTTTGCACTCCTTGGCCAGACAGGTTTCAGCAAGAACTGCCGCATTGGTATTGGAATCATCTCCTCCAACGACAATCAACCCATCAAGTTGAAGTTTATCGAGTACTGCAAGCGATTTCTCGAGTTGCTCCTCGGTTTCAATTTTGGTCCGCCCTGATCCAATAAGATCAAAGCCTCCTTGATTTCGATACTGACCCAATAGGTCTTCAGAAAGCTCGAGAATCTCACCTTCAATTATCCCAGAAGGACCATTTATAAAGCCCACTAAATGAGACTCAGGATGAAACGTTTTGAGAGCATCGAAAAGACCTGTAATCACATTATGTCCTCCAGCAGCCTGACCTCCAGAAAAAACAACTCCAACTTTGAGCGGTTTTCCAAGAGGCACCTCTCCCTTTATAGGAGTCAATAACGGGCGCCCGTAACTTTTTGGGAAAAGGGCTTCGATCTCCTTTTCATCTGCCATACAGGTTGTTTCTCCCTGTCCTTTGAAGGTAATAACAGACAGGTCTTTCAATACCTTTGGAAGGCTAGGCTGATAGGAGAGGCGATGTTTTTGTAGTGGTGTCATACACAAAAGGTTAGTGAATTCAATAAATGCTTGCAAGGATTGATTTAGTATTCAATTAGAAAAAATAAATACAGGAGATTCATATAAAAACAATATATTTTTTTGCGCATAAGTTTTTAATTAATTGCAAATTATTGAATATAGAGAATTAATAAAAGGAATCGTTATGAAAAAGAAAATCCTAAACACCATTTTACTAGGCTCTGTCCCTAAAGATAAAAATTGATTAGACTATCATAGAGTAAAGCCAAAGGAGGTTTGACTTTATGTTAAGAGAATCAATTACTCATGAGATTTGGGAAAAAATCGCCCCTTTATTACCAGCTCCAAAAGGAAGGCATGGGAATGATGACAGACGGTTTTTAGAAGCTATTTATTGGGTACTAAGAACAGGAGCTCCTTGGAGGGATTTGCCTTCAGAGTTTGGTTCGTGGAAGACGGTATAGCTAAAAATTTTTAGCTATATATATTGATGAGAGTGGATTTGCGCATGACATACCTCGAACTCATGGTTATGCAAAAATAGGAGAACGTTGCTTTGGCACCCATGACTGGGGAGCAAAAGGTCGGACCAATGTAATACCATTCAATATGATGAGCACACGTATAAAGAACGAAATGCTGTCGAAAGGTTCTTTGGACGTATTAAGGAGTTTCAAAGAATCGCAACACGTTATGATAAAATAATTTGCATGTTTAAAGAGGCTCTCTTGTTCGCTTTGATCATCATATGGTGTAAACTTTGAGGACAGAGCCTAGAAAGAAGTCTCAACCTAACCTTAGGATAGTACGGGCTAGGCTCTGCCTATGTGCTCTTGCCTGCACTTTTCTTCTTTGAGTTCTTTGAGTGGAACTGAAGATCATTCTTTGGGTAGAGGAGAACAAGAAGCGCTGTTCCAATCACAATCAGACAAAAGCCTAGGATTACTCCAGGAGGTACCGCTTCTCCCCAAATAAAATATTGGATGATTGCTCCAAATATAAAGCTGAGATAGATAAACGGGCTCACAAAGCGCATAGGGGCAAATTTTGCAGCCATCGTGAGAAGCACTTGAAAGATTGCAGCAAAAAAACCTGCAAGAAATGCGTAACCTAAACTTTTATCCGTAAAAACGATGTCAGGTTCAGGAAAAAGGAATAGAACTGCCGCCGTTACAATGACACTTAAAACAAAATAGTAGGCTGTTATCCGCTCCCAAGGCTCTGTATAATTTAGCGTACGGACCGCCACAACAGCTGTCCCTGCAAACATCGCACCAACAAGCGGAATAATAACTAAGGGATCAAATATATTCTGACCAGGACGAAGCACAAAAAGAAGTCCTAAAAATGCAATTCCAAGCCCCCACCACAGCCTGTGAACGAGTTTAACGCGGAGCCAGAGCCTGGAAGCAATAGGAACAAAAAGAGGAAAAGAGTAAAAAATAAGGGTTCCAGTCGCTAGAGAGAGTTTTGTGATACTGTAATAGAAGCAAAAAAGAGCTGCTACTCCACATACAGAACGAACAGCATGGTGAGTGTAATTTTTGGTTTTAAAAAGCTGGTTGGTTTTAGGTGCAGTTGGAGAAATAAAGACCCAAAGCATGAGCATAACAAGATTAACAAATGACCGTGCAAAACACAGAAAATTTGTACTCAAGTATGGAGATGCGAGCTTCACAAACATGGCCTGAATGGCGAGCATCACCGTTGCAATCACAATAATCAGAATTCCAAGCCCCAATCTCTTTTTCGGTCTTTCTAAATGCTGAATCATTGCCTTTTTTCTCTAATTAGTTATACAATCTACCTATAGCTGAAAAGGAAACAAATGGCAAAAAAATACATTTTTATGACAGGAGGTGTTGTTTCATCCCTAGGCAAAGGACTTGCATCGGCATCGATTGGAATGCTTCTCGAAGCTCAAGGCCTCAAAATTGCCATGCTAAAACTTGACCCCTACCTGAATGTTGACCCGGGAACAATGAATCCCTTTCAACATGGGGAGGTCTACGTTACCGACGATGGCGCTGAAACAGACCTAGATCTCGGCCATTATTACCGTTTTACCAATTCCCCTCTCTCCAAATCAAGTAACGCAACCTCAGGGCAGGTTTATGATACTGTGATCAAGCAGGAGAGGCATGGAGACTACCTCGGAAATACCGTTCAGGTGATCCCCCACGTCACTAACGAGATCAAGAAACGCATTCATAGATGTGCTGATCAAGAAAAAGGGATTGATGTCATTTTAGTTGAAGTTGGAGGAACTGTAGGAGATATCGAATCCCTACCATTTCTGGAGGCTATTCGTCAATTCCGCCTAGATCACCCAAGCGATTGCATTAATATTCATATGACCTATGTCCCCTACCTGAAAGCTGCAGGAGAGGTGAAAACAAAACCTTCGCAACACTCAGTTCGTGCAATCCAGAGCTTAGGGATTTTCCCTGATCTCATCTTATGTCGCTCCGAGAGCCCTCTTGATAAAGAGGTTAAGGACAAGATTGCCCTCTTTTGTAACGTCGCAAGAGAAGCTGTTGTTGAACAAGTTGACGTCTCAGGAACTGTTTATGAACTCCCTCTTACAATGGTAGATCAAAAACTTGATAAGCAGCTCTGTTCTCTTCTTAATCTTAAGTGCAAAAAGACACACATTTCTCATTGGGGAAAAATGGTTAATATCCTTTCGAACCCAAAAAAGACGGTCAAAGTGGGGCTAGTTGGAAAGTACATTCATCACCAAGATGCTTATAAATCAGTGGTGGAGGCTCTCTGCCATGGGGGCATTTCTCACGAAGTGAAGGTTGAAATCCAAGGTTTTGACTCTGAAAGCGACTCAAAGGTGGATGGGTGCGATGGCTACCTTGTCCCCGGGGGATTCGGGGAAAGAGGCTTTGAAGGAAAAGTCAAAATTGCAAAGTATTGCCGAGAAAACAACACCCCCTACTTTGGGATTTGCCTAGGAATGCAAGTCTTGGTTGTTGAGTTTGCTCGCTCAGTCCTTGGACTTAAAAATGCCAACTCAACAGAAATGAATGCTGATACCCCTGATCCAATTATTTCCTTATTGACAGAACAAGAAGATGTCTCCAACCTCGGAGGCACAATGCGATTAGGAAGTCACCCCTGCTCTCTTTTGCCAAAAAGTAAGGCCTTTGCAGCCTATAAAGAGAAAAAAATTGAGGAACGCCACCGTCATCGCTATGAATTTAACAATGCTTATAAAGATGAGTGCGAGGAAAAAGGGCTTATTATTTCAGGAACCAATGATTTTCTTTGTGAGATTGCTGAGATCAAAAACCACCCTTGGATGGTGGGTGTTCAGTTCCACCCCGAGTTTAAATCAAAGCCAATAAAGCCTCACCCTCTATTTACTGCTTTTATAGGAGCTATGCTCCATGGGTAGAGTTCTCGGTGTAGACTTTGGGATGAAACGGATTGGGCTTTCTCGTTCTGACCCAATGAAGATCATCGCATCTCCTTTAAAAACTGTTCTTGTTGGGAAAACGCTTGAAGCAACGACCGAACTGATTGTGAAAGAATGCGATGATATCGAAACTATCGTTCTCGGTCTTCCCCTCCTGCTTTCAGGAAAGGACAGTGAAACAACAACAACAGTGAGAAAATTCGCCTCAATATTAGAGAAAAAGAGTGGCCTCCCTCTTATTTTGTGGGATGAACGTCTCACCTCTAAGCAGGTAGAAAAACTACTGATTGAAGGAAATGTAAGTAGAAAACAGCGTACCCAACATGTCGATACGATGAGTGCAACTCTCATTCTGCAAAACTATCTGGATGGAAACTCCCATGGAAGCTGAAGAACTCTACGAAAAATTAAAGCACATTGACGTTGCTAATCCACTGTGTGCTTATACCATAGAGAGGTGTGAGAGACTCACCCCCCTAATCAATGAAATTAATGCGCTCAAAGAAGAAAAAGACGCTCTTATCTTAGCACACTCCTATGTCCACCCAGATATTATCTATACCGTTGCCGACCATGTAGGAGACTCTTACGGACTAGCTCTAAAAGCTAAAGAAACAACAAAGGAAACGATTGTCTTTCCTGCTGTTCGTTTTATGGCCGAAACAGCCAAGATTTTAAATCCCAAAAAAACGGTAATTGACCCCAATCCTAACGGAGGATGCTCACTTGCTGACAGCATCACAGGCGCTGATGTTCGCCGTCTCAGAAAAGAATACCCAGACCATACTTTTGTCTGCTATATCAATACAACAGCAGAGGTAAAAGCAGAATGCGATGTCTGTGTCACCTCTTCAAATGTAAATCTAATCATTGAGCAACTCCCGAATGACAAGATCTATTTTCTGCCGGACAAGCTCATGGGACAAAATGTAAAGAATGCGCTTGGTGATAAAAAAGAAATTCAGCTTTATGATGGAAGTTGTTATGTCCACGAAGAGTTCACCCGCTTAGAGGTCGAAACACTTAGAAAGGTTCACCCTAAACTCACGGTACTCGCCCATCCAGAATGCACAGAAGAGGTTATCAAAACAGCGGATATCGTTGGCTCTACAAGTCAGATTGTAAACTATGCAAAAGAGCATCAAAAAGATGAAAACCCCTTTTTGATTCTTACCGAGTGTGGAATTGCCTCTCGCCTTCAGGTCGAGCACCCTAACCTTAAACTCGTCGGCTCTTGCATGATGTGTCGCTACATGAAATCGAATAGCCTCGAAGGGATTTTAGAGTCCCTAAAATCCCCCCGACACGTGATAGAAATCGACCCCTCCGTTCAAGCACGAGCACTTAGCTGTGTCGATGCTATGTTCACGATCGTCTAGGCTTGATTAGTTAGCTGTTTGGGAAGGGATAAAAGAACAAGATAAAACCCTATGCATTGCAACAGTTCCATCTTCTTTCTTATCAATAACCATGAAATCCCCACTAGAAAGCCGCTCATCATAACTAGATTTTCTTTTTTCTGCCGCTACAGGAAGAATCAACCTTCCCCCAGGTTTAAGCTGATCAACTAAGGGGTGTGGGATTCCCTCACACATGAAACCTACGGTAATAATATCATACGGAGCTCCCTCTAAATACCCCTTTTCTCCATCAGTCGTTATAAATGAAATTCTACTTGCTTCCTTAGGAAAATTCCGTTGGATTGTATTTGCAGCAGTATGCGTTAATGAATCGTAGTATTCTAACCCATATACCTCTGCATCCGGTGCTAAGTAAGCAAAGATTGCAGCGAGGTACCCAGTCCCGGTCCCAACATCGAGTATTTTCTTAGCATTTCCAATAAGGTCTTTGCTTAACTCCAAATACCAGATATGCATATGAGGTGAGGAAATGCACATCTTACATCCAATATCTATTGCAGTGTCATAGTATGGGTTCTCTAAGCAAAACCAGCCACGATCGATTTCTCTAAAAGCCTGCTCGATTATAGGAGTCACAAGCGTATGAGAATATTTAAGACTTTCAATGAGACTTTCTAAAGAATTACATTTTTTATAAGAGGCAGGGTAAATTTCATTTCTGTCAAAACTCAGCCTAGGCCATGAATCAATGGGAAGAGAAGGATCAAGCACGCGAACCGTAACCTGATGCCCCTCAATTGATAATATTTCAGCATGATAGTTTCTATCTTTCCAAGAAACTGAGCAGCACCCTCCAGCGTGATACCGATGCATTTTTTCTAGTCGTTCATCTATCACTTTATTTCCACTACAAAACACCACTGAACAAAGCAGGGTTAACGCCAAGCTCATACAGTTTTTTATCATCCAATATCCTTTAGTATGAGGAGTATGGTTAAAGAAATGAATTTTTTCAAGTTTTCATGGCTTGAATATAGAACTAAAATTCTCCTAGATTAAAATCGTTTCTTCACTTAAGTTTAAGAAATGGTAAGTGAAGAAGTACACCCCTTTGAGGAGCCAGGTCAAACCTCAAGAAGTTTAGATCCTTGTGTTGTTGTTATTTTCGGCGCAACCGGTGATTTGACAGCGCGAAAGCTCATGCCCGCCTTATATAATTTAAAGCGAGAAGGACAACTCCCCGCGAACTTTGCGTGCTGCGGATTTGCAAGACGGGAAAAGACCGATGAAGTTTTTCGTGACGAAATGAAAAAAGCAGTGAGTGAACACTCTCGTGTAAAACCTCTAGAAGAAACCCTCTGGGATTCCTTCCATTCACAACTCTTTTACCACCAGTCAGAATTTGACGATGACGCTGGATATGAAAGGTTTGCCACGCATTTAGCAGATCTCGATACGCAGATGGGAACTCAAGGCAACCGGATCTACTATCTGTCAACTCAGCCCAGCTTTTTTCCAACCATCATTGAGAAGCTCAAGAAGCATAAACTCCTATATGACCATAAGACCGAAAAGGAAAAATGGTCACGGGTCATTATTGAAAAACCCTTTGGCCACGATTTAAATTCGGCCTTAGAGCTTCAAAAAGACTTGATGCAACACCTAAGTGAAGAACAGCTCTATAGAATTGACCACTACCTTGGAAAAGAAACAGCACAAAATCTCTTGGTATTCCGTTTTGGGAATTCTATTTTTGAAAACCTTTGGAACCACCGCTATATCGATCATGTCCAGTTTACTGTTGCAGAGGATATTGGAATTGGGACTCGAGGAAGGTTCTACGAAGAACAAGGACTTGTTCGCGACATCATGCAAAACCACATGATGCAACTCTTTTCACTCATCGCAATGGAACCTCCTGTGAATTTAAGCCCGAGCGCCATTCATGATGAAAAGGTTAAGGTATTAGAAGCCCTCCGACCTTTCAAGGGTGATGATTTTGAGAAGTCAGCCGTACGTGGACAGTATGGCAAAGGATTTACCAGTGGCGAAGAGGTCAAAGGATACCGAGAAGAAGAGAATGTAGACCCCAAATCAAAGATAGAAACCTATGGGGCTGTTCGATTCTTCATTGATAATTGGAGATGGGACGGTGTCCCATTCTACTTGAGAGGCGCAAAAAGGTTACCCAAACGAGCGACAGAAATTGCTGTGACTTTCAAACATCCTCCCGGAATCTTGTTTCACGAGCATGGACAAAAACACGAACCCAATGTTTTGGCAATTCGGATCCAGCCAAATGAAGGAATTGCACTAAAAATTAACTGTAAAGTCCCAGGACCGAGTAGTCCAATTCAACCTGTAAAAATGGACTTCCGCTATGGAGCATTCTTCGGTCTCACCCCTCCAGATGCTTACGAGCGATTGATTTGTGATTGTATCGCTGGAGATAACACTCTTTTTGCAAGGCAGGATGAAGTCTTCCATTCCTGGCAGTTTTTCACTCCCCTTCTTGACCACTGGGCGAATACAACCCCTAAAGATTTTCCTAACTATGAAGCTGGTACCTGGGGCCCAAAAGCTTCAGATGAGATGCTAGCACGGGATGGACGAAAATGGCGCTTGATATGAGCCCCAGAAACAAGGTATAGTGCACTCATATGACACAAACAATCCACCCAGCTGATATCGAATCTGAATTGGAGCGGATTTGGGATTCTCTTCAGGGATCCAATAAAATGCGGGCCTGTCTCTTTAACCTGATCATTTATGCAAAGAAATGCCAGCGCATTGGCTACCTTAACCAAATTGCTCAGAAGGTCATTGAAAAATTTCCTTCACGCGTCATCTTTATCACTTATGACGACACCTGCTCAAACCAAGATCTGCTGACATCCGTCTCGGTAATGACTGCCGACGAAGGAGAGTATGAAATCGCTTGTGATTTGATTGAAGTCGAAGTCTGCAGCAAGGATCATCCCCGAGTCCCCTTCGTGATTCTTCCCCATATCCAGCCCGATCTCCCCATTTACCTCGTTCATGCTGATGACCCCTCATTTGAGAACCCCATTGCTGAAACACTTGAACACTTAGCAGACAGAATTATCTTTGATTCTGAAGCAGCATGTGACCTGCCTGCCTTTGCAAAGGCAGTGCTCTCCCATGACCTGCGATGCGGCGCTGACGTTGCAGACCTTAATTGGGCCCGTATCGAAGGATGGAGACAACTCTTTGCCAATGTCTTCAAGTCATCTGAGGAACTCGAAAAATTAAAGCATGCAAATAAAATCTCTATCAGCTTCAATTCAAAAGAAACCGACTATCTCTGCCACACAAACATCCAGTCAGTCTATCTTCAAGCCTGGATTGCAGTTCAACTTGGGTGGTCCATCAAAAAGGTGAACTCAAAGGGGAAGCATCTAACCTTTTACTACGAAGGTGAGTTTGGAGAAATTGAGTCTGTAATTATCCCTGACTCTTCTGAAGAGGTGTCACCTGGAAGACTTCTCTTGATTGAGATTGAGACCGACCGGGGGTACCAATATGCTTTTAAGCGCAATTTGAAGTGTCCCCACCATGTAACGATCGAAAAATCGAGTCCCGAGTTTTGTTCGCTTCCTGTAAACTATGTCCTAGATAAGGATGTCTCAGGACAATCTCTCGTCAAAGAAATTTGCCATAAAGGAACAAGCTTTCATTATACGAAAATGCTTCAACTCCTATCTGAGGTTAAAAATGAAAGCCTGTGTGATGAGTGATGATTCCCATTTTTTTTCTTGGGACGATACAAGAGATATTGCCCACCCTGGGGACCGGAACCACACGCTTGCTTTTGCCGTTGAACACTTCCTTAACTGTGCCAAAGAAGCGATGAAATCTCATGAGTATTTTGCTGTGGCACTCTCGGGAGGGTCAACTCCAAAAAAGATCTTTGAAATGCTTTCTTCTCCTTCTTATTCAGGAGAAATAGACTGGGGAAAAGTCTTCATTTTTTGGGGAGATGAGAGGTCTGTTCCTCCAACCGACCCCGACAGTAACTTTCGAATGGCAATGGATGCCGGACTAAAATCTCTATCAATTCCACCTACCCACATCTTTCGAATGGAGGCAGAAGAAAATATTGCAGAGAACGCCAAGTCCTATGAAGAAAAGATTCTAGAGATCTTAGGGTCCCGCCCGTTTGATCTCATAATGCTTGGAATGGGCGAAGATGGTCATACAGCCTCTCTTTTCCCAGGTACTAAAGCCCTCGAAGAAAAAGTCGCCCTTGCCACTGCAAACAAAGTCCCTCAAAAAGAGACTTGGCGCATGACCCTCACCTACCCTTGCATCAACTCTGCTCGTAACATCGCGATCTATGTGCTAGGCAAAAGCAAAGCAAAAATGGTAAGCCAGGTTTTTCTTAAAAGTCACACACACACCTATCCAGTTTCCCTCATTGGAACACCTCACAACAAAGCGCTTTGGGTCCTCGATAGCGAAGCCGCCGACCCTATTCTAAAGAAAAAGCCGAATTAGTTACCTATTGTCTTTCGATTCTATAAAAAAAAATGTCAATAGAGTCAGTAGATGTAACAATCAGTTCGATGAGCAATAGAAGACTAGATGAAGAACAAACAAGATTGGATTTCTCTTTCTGGAAGGTAGCCGCTTGTCTTCACAGTCATATAGCCATTTTTATCTTTTGCATTGCTACACCGCTTTATAAACTCTTCTACTTCACTTTCAATTGCTTGATGAAGCATTTTTCGCGCTCCTTCTCGCACGATCTCTTCTAAACCTTGCTGAAATCCTGGTAATTTATCATACTTTTCCATGAGCGTATCTCCTTATTTATGGAAAATTTATTCAACTTTCCAAGGATACGCTCATTTATTCCCAGACACAACATTCGGTTATACCTCTATCACCTGTATATGAAGCATTTATGTTATTGGGAATTACGTTTTTTTGGGTTAGAAAATTAGTGGGATAGTCTCATGATAGTCTAATCAATTTTTATCTTTAGGGATAGAGCCTAGTTTATTGTTGAAAAATAACTCTTATAATTTTATTTAGAAAGATAGGTAATTTTTTTGAGAGGTATGCAATAATAATGAGATTAATCACCATTTGTCAAATTAGTATTTCCTTATTAATCTCCATAAATGTGTGTGCAGAAACAATCACTTTTACTGAAACTGAAATTGAAGAAAAAATTAAAACTAAAGGTTCCCGTAATAATTTTTTGGGTCCTTCCGCTAGGATTCAATTATCTCACGATTTTTATGCATTCGTTTTGTCCGGTTTATTTGAAGGTGGTCCAAAACAATTGAGAAGTAATGCTACTTTCGGGTTCTGCCTAGGAAGCAACGAAAAAACTGGCATCAAAATCAGTGGTGAGCATTTGATGCAAGATTTGAAATTCAACTTCTATACAGGGTCACAAAAAAAATGGGTTCATCAAGCGTCAGGGGGAATTGGGATCAAACATGTATTTGAAAAAGAAATGTCTTCTTTATTTGTTAAGTCTTGCCAACTTGATGGATATTACTCACATTCATGGAGCAGAAAACTATCTAAAAACCCATTAGATCCATATAAAATTTTTGTAAATCATAGAAGAATCGCTGGGGCAAATGCCTGGGGAGGGAAAGGAGGAGCAGATTTACAATTCAAAAGATTTAGGACTGTTGTAGGATTAGATGTTAGTTATGATCATGTGAAATATGACATAAAAAATGGTTGCCATCTTTCCAAGAGTGGTATTGGAGGAGGAATCTCCCTTCTCCACCCTTTTTCAGATACATTCGATTTAAGAACAAAAGCATCATTTCGTAAACCTTTCAACAACTATTCTGGAGAGTTAAATTGGAAGCCTAAGAGCTTCCCTGGACTAACAGCGGGTTTCTTCGGAGGGTATACAGCTGGAAAATATTGTTTAGCTAGCTCTTATGATATTGGTATTAGGCTGAGCTACGTGTTTAAATCTAAGAAAACAGAGCCTTCTCATGAAACAAACTCAGGATTAGGTTATTTAGCACCTAAGAACTACCTCAAAACATGGCTTCAAGAACCAGTGGTTAAAATGGCTCAAGTCCTTGCTATTTCAGATGAGAAACTTACTTTTAAAGAAATCATCGAAGAGGTTAAATCTGATAAAGGAGTTAGTAGTGGTATTATACCTGACTGGGATGTTAATCATAAAGTTATGTTTGCTGACATAACAGCGGTAACTGATTTGGGACAAGTAACAATGACCATCAATGGGGTAACAGAAATTTTGGAAGAAAATATGGATGCTGGGGACCAAAAAGATGAAAAAGACCTTAGTGCGATTTTTTCTCCAGATCCACTTAACCCTGGTACCCCCTGGACTGCAAAAAGTTCGTTGGGAGGAAATATGAAAATTTATTTATATGAAGATATTTATTAGTGGGATAATCTCATATACTACATATGATTGATCTAATTAAACATCAAGCTCTTGAAATAAAGAATGAAGCCAATCTAGAACATGGGGAAGATAGATATAAAGAAGGCAAGTTGATGGCTTATTACTCAGTAATATCTACTCTTAAAAATCATGCCTATTTGTACGATATTGAACAAAAAGATATCGGTTTAGAAAATATGAATTTAGAATCAGATTTGCTTGGTCCAAAATAAATTTTTGCAGGATTTTTACTTTTCTTGTAAGCTCCCTTATACCCCACCTAATTGGAGATTAATGTAATGGAATCAAATTACGAAGATTTAAAAAAACAAAGTAACCAACCGCTATGAGCGGAGGCATAAGTCGAGTAACGCGAGGGAACCTCCCCCTCACGTCCTCACAGATCCGTACGTGAACCTCTCGATTCATACGGCTCCTATGACTTATGCTGTTGGTTTAAATCCAAATTCCCAGTTTTCGTTTCCCCCCATTGTTCTTGGGTATTTCTACCTCAAGCACGGGTGGAGGGAAATAACTCCCGGATGACATTCTGTTCCAAAGTTTATAAAGGTTACTTTTGAGGTTAATCTCAAAGTCTTCAATTGACTGTCGATCAACCCCTGCAGCTCCTTTATTTGCTTTCACACGTTTGTATGCTTCCATCACAGTGTGTTTGGAAATTCTAAACGGTTTTACTTTTTCCATTTGTTCCTCCCGTTTCCGGTTGTCTGATGGAATCAGCTTCAAGTCATATCATTCCTTATCCAATTAAGTATTTGCTGCTTCTCTCTGATAAATTCCAAGAATTTCATCAAAAACTCGTGCATCATACCCCTGCCTTTCATTCCTCAAAACTTCCTCTAGTGAAGGCGCTGAGGGAACTGGTTGCATCTCGTAAGTAGGGAAGCGAGGGTAGAGTCCAGCGGGGTCGAAGTATTGCCTTGGAGGCTGCGCCCCGGTTGCTACAAGATGAGCTTCTCTGTGGAGGTTTGAGATGTGATTAAACAGTGGAAGAAGGTGCGCATCACGATTTCTTCTGATGTCTTTGATATAATCATCTCTTTCACCCCGAATTGTATCTATTCGAGCATCAAAGGGAAGCGAAATAAGACGCACCGAAGTATCACGAATCGACTGCGCTTGCTCTATAGTTGTTCTGTATTCATTTCGAGCTGTTTGTTGATAATGATCATACTGAGCTCCTAGGGGATAGGACTGCAGCTTCTCATCAAGTTTGGATTCAGCGTTTCTCTTATACAAAGCATATGTCGTGTAAGCCACGGCAAGAGCTGCCTGCTTACTTTGAGAAACAGAATCAATATTTTCCTGAGCTTTTTGCTGCACATCCTCAATTTTATCACTCACCATGTTTTCAACCATGTTATAGGTCTTTACGAACTTAGCATGCTCTTGATGGTAAAGAGTAAGAGGCACTCCATATTGAGGGTGAAGTCTTACAAAATTCATCATTTTTTCGCCAAGAGGACTGTATTTTGCCGCAGACTCAAGAAGAGCTGTCTTACCCTTTGCACTGTGGACACCCACCATTTCTTTTTGCACTGCATCAAGATATTCAAGATAAAGTCCATTGAGTTCAACAGTACTCAAAACCTTTGAGAAGAGGGCTGGCTGAGATTTTGCCCCTAGGTCGTCTTTGATATAGATCGAAAGAAGCCCTGTATCGAAAGCCTCTTTTCTCTGCATTGCTACAGCTTCAGGAAGATTTTTCTGCCAAAGCCCCACCTGTTGATGCGCTTGATAGGTTCGGTATGCCCCGAAAATAAGAAGCGCAACAGCGCCGACTCCTACAGCTCCAGATGCAAGAGGAGAAAGTCCGCCAACTGCCGCTAAAGATCCTAAAGTAGGCGTCCCTACAAGGGTTATTATCCCAGTCGTTAGGCGCTTTGACTGCCAAAAATCTGCCTTCACTTCTCTAAAAGATTTTGAAAAACTTTTTACCTGAATAAGATTATCAACAAGAGAAAATGTAAACTTTTCATTTGCATTGTAAGTAATCCGTTGGTTTAAAGGACGCTGCGCAAGGTTTTTTTGTTCAATAAACGAAGGTTGCCCCGGCGCAAACGTAATTTCATCTTCACACTGCCGATCGTAATCCCACTCTGTAAAATGTTCACCTGAAGGGCCCGAAAGGGCAAAATCTATTTCAGACATCTGTAACTCCTAAATTTTGAATTACGGAGAGTTATTTCATTTTTAAGAGATATTTTACAAGTGGAAAAACTAGGAATTTGATATACTTTCGTCCATGAAAGTCCTTGGAATTGAAACATCTTGCGATGAAACAGCTGTGGCTGTTGTCGAAGATGGAGTGAATATTTTAATTAACCTCATCGCATCACAGGCGGAGGTTCATCAACAATTTGGTGGAGTCTATCCAGAAGTTGCTTCCCGCCACCATATTGACCAATTGATTCCCCTAGTAGAACAGGCAATTCAGGGGCACGAAATCGATTTGATTGCTGTGGCAAATGGACCCGGATTAATGGGGGCTCTGCTCATAGGCGTGATCGGAGCTAAAGCCTTGGCCTATGGGTGGGGTAAGCCCCTTGTTGGGGTAAACCATGTTGAAGCCCATCTTTACTCTGCTATGATGGACGAGAAGCCCCGTTTCCCCGCCCTGGGAATCGTTGCTTCTGGAGGACATACATTCTTAGCAAAAATGACAAGCATCTGCGGTTACAAGATTCTAGGAACTACAGTAGACGATGCCGTTGGTGAAGCATTTGATAAAGTCGCAGCGCTCTTAGGATTCCCTTATCCTGGAGGACCCCATATTGAAAAACTTGCTTTGCATGGAGACGCATGCAAATACCCCTTCCGAGCAGGTCAGGTAAAAGGCCGCCCTATAGACTTTTCTTTTAGCGGCCTCAAAACAAACGTCCTATACACAGTAAAAGGAGCAAATTGTGACAAACGGGCTCCCTCGATAATCGCTGATGAGGAGAAAAAACACATTGCAGCAAGCTTTCAAGATGCAGCTCTTGGGGACATTGTGAATAAAGCCTTAAAAGCCGCCATTACCTTCGATTGTCAAGCGATATACTGTGGTGGAGGGGTTACTCAAAGCCAAAGACTCCGTGAGCTATTTGAAAAATCTCCTTATCCTGTCTTTTATCCTAAAAAGGGACTGAGTGTTGATAATGGGGCAATGATTGCAGGACTTGGCTTCCACCTCTATCAAAGGAAAAACTTTTCTAATGAAGTGCATGCCTATCCTCGCCTGAATATTTCATAAAGTCTAAAATATCTAGACTAGACTTTTTTCGTAAGATCGGTTAGGATTGTTGGGAACAAAGGAATTTGAACTATGGCAAAGAAAGGCGCACGCGAAAAGATTCGACTTAAGAGCACTGAGAGTGCTGAAACCTATTGGACTTTTAAAAATAAACGCAATACTCCTGACAGAATTGAGCTAAAAAAGTACGATAAAAACCTCAGACGCCACGTCGTTTTTAAAGAAGCCAAGTGATATTTGAATTTTCGATTGCTCGCAAGTACCTCATTCCAAGGAAGAGGCAGCTGTCGATGTCCTTAATTGCCCTCATGTCTGTTGGTGTAATCTCTCTTGTTGTTTGGCTTGTTCTTGTTTTCCTATCTGTCACAGACGGGATCGAAAAGAATTGGCTAAAAAAGCTCACATCCCTTAACGCTCCGATTCGAATCACACCTACAGAAGACTATTACCACTCCTATTACTATCAAGTCGATAGTATTAGCAACGCTTCCGATTACCGCTACAAGAGTATTGGAGAGAAAGCTTCAACGCTTCTGACGGACCCTTATGCTCCCGACGAAGATCAAGCCATCCCTCGCAGGTGGCCTGAAAAACTCAGCAATCAAGATGGTTCTCCAAAAGACTTGGTGAAGGAAGCCTTCGGGATCATTAATGACCTCCAACTTACTGCTCAGGATTACGAAGTATCAGGAGCAGTCCTAAAGCTGCGAATGATCCGCCCACAAGGAATTTTGTTTTCACAATCCCAAGAGCGCGGGCAAGGTTACTTAACTCAGGTATCATATATCTCCTCTTTCAGTGGCAAAAGCCCCCTACTTCCAACCCTTATTGAAACACCACGCATGGAAGATCTCAACCACCTCTTTTTCTTGGCTGATGTCTCGATGAATGGAGTCAGTGAAGACACTCCTGAAGAAGTTGAGCAAGTTTCAGTTTCCGAATTTCAATCCCGATTAGAATCTCTACTATCCAACTTGGAAATTCAGAGGATGAAAACAACCTCCCATAGATGGCAAGCCCTTGCAGTGCTACTACCCGAAGGGGAAGAATTCGATGTCTATGCTCCGATGAAAAATGGAATGATTAGCCAGATTGTTTTTCCTATGAAACCAAAAGAGGGAAACGGAAAAATTAAAAAGAGTCAAGGACGACTCCATTATGTAGGGAAAGACGGAAGTAGCCATACAGTGAGTTTTTCTGTTCCTATTTATCTTGAGGGAAGGATCTCAATGGAAGCAACTCTTTCCCCCTATGAAAAGAAAGGTGTGAAATCTCTGAGTGACTTTCGTTTTCATGTAAAGACACTCCTTCAAGGAAGAGAAATTGCAGGACAAATCCCCTGGGAGGGAATCGAAGTGGAGCATGCAAATATTGTAAGCCGCTTTGAAAGCACTCCACACGTCATGCCTCCATGGCCCTATTTCATTGGGAATGAAGCATACTTGCCTGATGGGGACACTCCTGCTGTTGTTCTCCCTAAACACTTTCAGAATAGCAAAGTGGAGCTGGGGGATGTTGGATATTTCTCATATGGAGCCGCAACTAGCAGCTCGGTGCAAGAACAACGCCTTCCCATGCGAGTTGTTGGTTTTTACGATCCCGGCGTGATGGCAATTGGCGCCAAAGTCATCTTAACGCAACCTGAGCTTGTTCACGCAATTAATGCTGCCTCCCAGTCTCTCTTTGACCCCAATATGGTGAATGGTATTCAAGTCTATTTAGATGAGCTAGGGAGTGCTAAAGAGATCAAAGAAAAGATAGACGCAGCCTTTCAAAAAGAAGGCCTTTCCCCTTATTGGAATATCACAACCTTTCATGAATACGACTTTGCTAAGGATCTTCTGCAGCAATTTCAAAGTGATAAGTACCTCTTTACCCTGATTGGAGGAATCGTCCTTATTGTTGCCTGTAGCAATATCATTTCTCTTCTTGTCATTTTGGTAAATGATAAGAAGAGAGAGATTGCAATCTTAAGCGCCATGGGAGCATCGAAAAAAAGTATCGCCCTCATCTTTACCCTGTGTGGTGGGATCATGGGAACCCTCAGCACGTTGATTGGAACGGGAGCAGCGATTCTCACTCTCCATAATATTGACAGCGTTGTCAGCTTTCTAAGCCTCTTACAGGGGCACGATGCATTCAATGTAGTCTTCTATGGAAAATCTCTGCCAAACCAATTAAGCAACCATGCACTGATTTTTATTCTAATCGCCACGCCTATCATTTCGTTACTTGCTGGGCTTGTTCCTGCAGTAAAGGCCACTAAACTTCACCCTTCACAAATCTTGAGGTCCGAATAATGGCAGTTCTGGTCGCAAAAGATTTAAAAAAGTCCTTTTTTCGTCCCCTAAAATGCGATATTTTAAAAGGAGTTTCACTCACGGTTAACCCTGGTGAAACTGTAGCAATAATGGGACCTTCCGGGGTTGGAAAAAGTACCTTACTGCACATATTAGGGACACTCGATCAGCCAAATGGGGGCAGTCTTGAGATCGCCGGACAAAATGCCCTTGGAGACCAGGGTGCTTTGCTTCGTAACCAACATATCGGATTTGTCTTTCAAAATTACAACCTTCTCGATGAATATTCAGTCCTAGAAAATGTCTTGATGCCAAGCCGCATCGGACGATTAGGAGGCAAAGAGGAGGAAGCGAAAAGCTTGCTTTTGGAAGTCGGTCTGGAATCTCATCTCCACCACCTAGCAAAGCAACTATCGGGCGGGGAAAAGCAACGAGCTGCTATTGCGCGTGCTCTTTGCAATAATCCCGATTTAATTCTTGCAGATGAACCTTCAGGCAATCTCGATGATACCAATTCTGATCGCATCCATGACATTTTAATCTCTAAAGCAAAAAGCCTTGGAAAGGGTCTCATTATTGTCACCCATAACCATGCTCTTGCAAAGCAGTGCGACTTTATCTATAATCTGCAGGGTGGAGTATTAGAATTAACGGAATCACCGCATGACTAAAATTATTGTTGTTGGTGTGGGCTACGTGGGCCTTGTCACAGGAACCTGTTTTGCTGAAATGGGACACAATGTCACATGCATTGATATCGATAAAAGCAAAATTGAAAAGCTAAAGAAAGGGACAATCCCCTTTTATGAGCCAGGGCTCAAGGAACTGGTCGAGCGCAACCAAAAGGAAAAACGCCTCGTATTCTCAACAGACTACGAAGAAGTCAAAGGCTCAGAGGCCTGCTTCATCGCAGTAGGCACTCCCGAGGGTGAAGAAGGAAGGGCAGACCTATCGCAGGTCGAAGCTGCAGCGATCTCCATAGCCCAAAAGCTCGAGGGATATGCTATCATCGTGAATAAATCAACAGTCCCTGTAGGAACAGTAAAGCGGTTAAAATTACTCATTGAAGATCACCTTATAAACAAGGTTCCTTTCGATGTAGTTTCATGCCCTGAGTTCCTGAAGGAAGGGTCTGCGATCGATGACTGCATGAAACCTGATCGCATTATCATTGGAAGCGATAGCGAAAAGGCAACCCGCATCTTGCAGCATTTATACTCCTCATTTACCGTCAACCATGACCGGGTTCTGGTGATGGATATCGAATCTGCAGAACTCACGAAATACGCTTCAAATGCGATGCTTGCCACGCGAATCTCCTTTATGAATGAGTTATCCTGGATGTGTGAAAAAGTCGGGGCCAATATCAATACGGTCCGAAAAGGGATGAGTGGTGACCACCGTATTGGATACCATTTTCTTTATGCTGGTGCAGGTTACGGAGGGTCATGCTTTCCAAAAGACATTCGGTCTTTAGCGGCTTTGGCACGAGACTTGAATTGCAAAACTCCCCTCTTGAGCGCTATTGAAGAGATCAACGAAAAACAAAAAAACCGCCTCTCAGAAAAAATCTCTGATTACTTTGCCAGTAAAGGAAATGTAAGAGGAAAAACAGTTGCAATATGGGGACTTTCGTTTAAGCCCAATACTGATGACATGCGAGATGCCCCAGCACTCACCCTCATCCACTCTCTAATCAAAAAAGGTGCCAACCTCCGCCTATATGACCCCATTGCTATGGGAAACGCAAAAAAGATCCTTGAAGATCAAGAAAAGATCCGCTTTTGTATAAGCGAATATCAAGCAGCACATAATGCCGATGCCATTGTCCTTGTAACAGAATGGAAGCAATTTCGATTTGTGAATTTAAAGACAATTTTGTCTAAGATGAGAGGAAATGCATTTTTCGATGGAAGGAACCAATACCATCCCAAAGAGATGGCAACAAAGGGATTTCGATACTTTGGTATGGGAGTTCCAGAAACTCAGACAGCTCTTTTAAATGAGCTCCGTTCCATCGGTACAAAAAAGGCCAGCCGGTATGACAGTAGTAGACTCGACCACGACTCTGCGCACACGCGTTAACGAGCGTCTCGAAAAGCTTCTTCCTAAACGGGAAGGACTTCATTTTCTTCTTTTTGAAGGGGCCCATTACTCCTTAATGCTTCCTGGAAAACGCCTACGTCCACTTCTTCTTCTAAGCCTTTTAAAAGATTATAATGTTCCTATTGAAAAGGGACTCGATGTCGCATGTGCTCTTGAAATGATCCATACCTACTCACTGATTCACGACGATCTCCCTTGCATGGATGATGATGACCTTCGCAGGGGTAAACCCTCTCTCCACAAAGTCTATGGTGAAGGAGCAGCCGTTCTTGTGGGAGATTTCCTCCTCACTTATGCTTTTGAAACCCTTGCTACCTGCGGAGCCTCGCAAGAAATCACCGCCATCATAGCAAAGGCTGCGGGAGGGCATGGAATGATTGGAGGCCAACTTGTCGATATTCTCTTCGAAGGAAAGGAGGTTGATTGGAATATCCTTCAGTTTATGTATCTTGGGAAAACAGCGGCTCTTTTTTCAGCTGCACTTGAATGTGGCTCACTCCTCAGCGGAGCTCCTCTCAAGGAACAGGAAGCACTCAAAAAATGTGGAGAACTCTATGGAGTTGCTTTCCAAATGCAAGATGATATTCTCGACGTCACCTCAGACACTTCCAAACTTGGCAAGCCTGCAAAAAGCGATATTGCAAAAGGCAAGTCTAATTGCATTACTTTATTTGGAAGGGAAAAAGCTGCAGAGATTGCTGCAGAATATAAAAGAAGTGCACTTGAGGTACTTCCTTCTAAGTGCCATCATACTCTAAAGGCAATCTCAAATATTTGAGAAGTGTAGGAATGGACTTTTGCAACATACGTCTTGAAGTTTCTTCATAGAAAGATTCCAAACGAAGATTATTTAACGATATTATCTAGTAGGATTCACGAGGAGCAGGAGTCGCCAAGTCTTTGTGGAGATGACTATACCCAAAAGGGGTGAGGTAGCAACTCACTTGCTTCCAGGGGAGCCAGTTAAAGTTCTTGCTGAAGATCAACCCCATTTGAAGGTCTCGTTTGATATAGCTTCGGGCACAAGGCATAGAAATACCATAAAGCCAAGCAATCTGTGTATAAGAAATAGTTACTGAGGGAATAAAAGCGATGAATCGCTTCATTTCTCTCTATGAAGCAAAGTACCCAAAGGCATGTAAATGCTTGACGAAAGATGAGGATCAGCTCTTCACTTTCTATGACTATCCAGCCCAGTATTGGCAGCACATTAGGGCGACAAACCCGATAGAATCAACCTTTGCAATGATTAGGCACCGGTCGAGACAAACAAAGGGATGTGGCTCTAGGATAGCGACGCTTTCAATGGTGTTTAAGCTCTCAATGTCAGCAGAATCCCATTGGAGAAAACTCCGTGGCAGTCAAATGATTTCAAAGGTCATGAATGGAGTCCAATTTAAGGACGGAGAAGAGTTAAAGAAAGTGGCTTAAAAATGAAGAAAACCAAGGATACGCTTAGACGCTCAGACACAACATTTGACAATATCTCTTTCTCAAACTCCAATAGCCCAAGCTTTATCAAATATTGTTGCTAGAGACAAGGCCACAGAATGGATCGAAAACGTTCTAGTCCCAGCCTTTAATAAGGTCCTGGGAATACCAGTCTAAATAAAGGAAGGGAGCACCCAAGGTGCTCCCTTCCTGTGTGTTGATAACACTTTATAGATTTATACGCGGATAACTTCCGGCTCTCTCACTCTATCTTTGAGTTTGAAGAATAGTGCTTGAAGGTTAGATCGATCAAAATCTTCTTTCTTATGCATACGGTAAGCCGTTGGCTCGAAGAAGTTCATTACAGGATCAACACCTTCGCGATTCATCCAAGCCTCTAGAATCTTAAGCTCTGAATCAGAGAAATTAGTATAGCCTGATGCCAGCTTAAGAATGGCTCTTGCTTGATTAATAACATGAGTATTGATATTACGCTCTGTCATCTCATTGTGTCCTGTTGCAACAATTGCTCCAGAGATATTATCAACAAGAGCTAGCTTAACCCCTTCTTCATGAATTCCCTTCTCTCGATCTTCTTTAAGTTTTCTGCGCCAAAAATCAGCTTCCTTCTGGTCTATAAGGAGGATCTTCTGCACGGGGCCGTCTTGAACAACAAGGAACTCAAAAATGGGCTTTTGACGTGGGCCAAAAGGCTCAACAACTCTACTTCTAAATGAAGAGGTGAATACCTTAAACATGTTCCAAGAACAGCAGATTGAAGAAGGGAGCGTATCTGCAAAATCTCTTACTGCACCATCTGAAGCTAATCTGAGCCCTTTTTTAAGCTCAAATAATGGAGGTGTATAGCCTCTCCAGCTACTTCCAATGGGAAAACTATAGCTCTCTAGTTCTATCATGTTAAACCACTGACCCAAATTCGTAGGAGTAAGCCATTCGGACCAGCTGATATCAGTATCTGGAGCCACTCGGTGAGGATCTTCAAGACCTGCTTGTGCTAAGTTATTGACATTATCAATCTCTTGCTCCTGTTCTTCGTCCTCAGCCTCAGCAACAGCTTGAACCTGAACGGTTCTTCCCATTGATTCAAGAACTTCAACAGAAAGCCCCTCCGTTGATTGAAATGCATGGACTCTTTCTTCCGCAATCGGTGAAGCTTCTCTCCTTGCAATTA
The DNA here is from genome assembly GCF_963457595.1 of Candidatus Neptunochlamydia sp. REUL1. GTDB lineage: Bacteria > Chlamydiota > Chlamydiia > Chlamydiales > Simkaniaceae > Neptunichlamydia. Next base: position 1,762,081 of record NZ_OY735137.1, on the reverse strand, counting down.
CAGTTAAAACGCCTACCATTGCTTCATATTCAATTTGTGTAAAATGTCGGTTATGTATGGCTTGCAACACTGTTTTTTGAATCATTGTAAGAGGGTTCTCCTTCAATGCTTCTTCAGAGTCAAAGAATGCAGCAACGGTTGTCTCAATATCTATATCAAGGAATTGAGCAAAACGCGACAGAATTTGTCTATTATGCGTATCATTTCCATCAATAAATTCCGCACGAATTCTTGTTTTCACTGTTTCATACATTTCTACCGCAAGCTTAAATCGATCCCCCTCGATAACTGCTACAAGTTTAGCATTCAACTGGAGTATTTCTTCTTTGCTAAACACTCCTTTATCAGCGAGCTTTTTCAAAAGCCTATCTCGGATTGCCTTTAGAACAACCTTGCGGTCCTCAGTCACCCTAAGTAGGCCAAAGAGCTCAACTGGATTATCGGACACCGTAGAAACTAAAATCTCTTCAAAAGCCCTTACAACTTTACAGGTTGCATCCGCGTCCTTAGCTTCAAGTGCTTTTTGAATAACCGCCTGTTTAACAAGTCCCTCAAGCTTTTGACTATCGATAAAGAATTTACGTTTCTTCTTAGCGACTCTTCCATTCGTCCTGAGGAAAACTGAAACTTCTCGGATGTTTGGAGTTCTATCCTCACCAATTGCCTGATCTCTGACATGTCTTGTCATAGCAACAATCTGTGAGTGTCCTTCAGACTCTATTCCACGGTCACGGTATTCAGCCTGGTCAGCTTCTTTTTCAAAGGTTGTGGTTTCTCCAACTGTTAAGAGGCTCACCACCTCACCAGTTTTCTTTCCCTTAACATCTGCAGCATACGTATGAGGCTCATCAAAATAAGTTACATACTCATGAGGCTGAATTCTACTCTCACTCAGCGGTCTGATCCCCGCTTCTGTCAAAATCATCGCTGTTGCATTCAGATAGAATACAACACCTTTTATCTCGGTGCGAACTTCTTGGATCCCTGCCCAAATTCTTGTAGCAACTTCCTCTGTTGTTAAACCATTGACCGTTGCTCCACGATCAATAAAATTCATGTTACTGGAACTCTGATTGAAAAACCCTTGAATCACATCGGTTTCAAGAACTTCTACAGGATCGCTTTTCGTGAAAACTCTTAGATCCCCTTTGGTGCGCTTTTCAAAGGTGTGCAAACTTTGCCCCAAAATCCCTTCGCGCGCAATAATTCTTGTTCCATCTGGCAGAAGCTCAGGTTCAGGTGTTCCTGTATGTGTGCGAATTTTTGCAAATATATTGATCAAATCTTGCCCATTGCTCTCTAGGATTGTTGGGTAATACTTGATCTCAGCACGAATATAGTTTCGAACATAGGCAAGCGTTAAAGCGTCACTCGCTCTGAGCTGCTCAATAACCTCAGCACTTACCTCTTCCCCAATATCGCTGAGTCTCACTCCTGGACATAAAACTGTTCTGAAGTGTATTGCCGTATCCGTTAGCTCGAAAGCAACTCCCTTTTTCTTTGCCTCGTTTTCTGCTTTTACTTTTAGATAATCTTGAACCATTTTAATGACTTGTCCATCTGATAGGCGATCTCGCAGGTAAAGACACGCCGTTTTACAAAATGTCTCAAATGGTGAAAGGAAGTCGGCCTCATCTACGGTATTCACATTTCCTTCACTTGGCTTCACATACTCAACACCTGTATCCGACGAGGCTAGGTGAAAGTGCTTATGAATAATTCTTTCAAGTGTCTTTGGCAGCACAATCATCAAAGCTCCGCGTATCAGTGCGATTTGCTTAAATTGAGGATGACGAATGGCACTTTCAGGAATCGTTTCAGACCGGCCACATAAATAAGCCGCAATTGCTTCTCTATCTTCCAGAGGGATCTCAAATTTTCTAAGAGCTACAAGTTTAGCCGCAATGACTGGTGCCACATGCTCTTCAAATACACTTGCTTCAAGCCTTTTAGGCTCTCTGTCTTTAATCATGACATACTCAGCAATTTCAGGGATGCTCACAAGCTGGAGCATTACCTCTTCCAAACACTCTGCATATTCCATTTTAAGTGTCTTTCGTTTTCCTAAGGGGAAGTTAAGCTCTTTGTCTTCACGGGCCGCTTCATGAATTTCATCAATATTTCCAATTCCCTGCGTTCGAAGAGCAAGAAGAACTTCCTTATAGAGGTCAATTCGCTTATCATATTCGGCTTTTTTGAGCCTAAATTTTTCATCGAGATCGAGCCCTTCATCCAAAAAACGAAGAAGGAGCGATTGTAGATCTTCTTGCGTCACATTAATCTGCTCTCTCTTTTTCAATACTGCAGCAAAGACCTTTGCGAGAGCCCATAAACGCTCACTATCCCAATTTCTTCTTCTATCGACTACAAATGCATTAACTCCTTGTCCATAGACTCCATGAGCATTTTGATCCATCATCTCGAGACTTTGTCCCTTAACCGACTTAGGCCAAACGTTAACAACAAGAGCGTCTCGACCATCTGCCGCCGCATAGTCAGAACCTGGGATCACAGCACTACTCTTTCCATCACCCATAATCATCACATTCATCAAGTTACTGCTGCCCTGAAGAATCATCCTATCTAAATGGCTTGCCTGAACTTTCCATAGCATTTTTCCAGTGCGTGCCTCGTAAGCGACTTTCGTTTTCAAAAGTCTTTCAGGTTCATCTTCTCTTACTTGATATGTTCTCTCTCTTAAAAGTTCTGATGCAAGCGAAGCAATTCCTTCTTCTAGAGCCGCACTATTGACTTTCTCAAAGAGAATATTGAAACGAGAAAGCGTCATTAGATAGAGATAAACCTTCTCTTTGATAAGAGGAATATGCTCTTTGCTCGTTTCAGAACGGTTGAGAAGAATCGCATTATCTTCAGTCAAGAACCATTGAAGAATATCATTAAACGTAAGAGGCTTATTTCGAACCTTTGTCTTCTCAAGACGACTTAGTGTGCGCTCGACCGCGTCATCACTGGTAAGCTTCTCTTGATTGGCAAAATCTACAATTGCTTTCTGCTCTTTTTCTAAAACAGAGGTAACCTCTTGTTTAAGCCTACGAATCGCATGGATAAATTCCTCTACCGATCTCCCTTCTCTAAGAGTAAAGGTATGAACCACTACTGGCTCCCTTCTATAGTATTCAGCCAGGGCATCATTAAACTCTTCAAAGCCTTGTCGAATAGCTTCATCATCCAGCCCTTCAAAATTAAAGCGTGGAACCTCTTCCCTTGCTGGATTTGGGGTTGTGACGACAGTACAATACTCTTCTAGAAGTTCTCTCATAGCAGTTGTGATCAAGTGTTCCCTCTGACCAAGAACCTGCGCTAACTCAGCGCTTACCTTTTCAGGCTCTTGCCTTGGCGCTTCATTTTCCATCATGACGTCGTACTCTTGCTTCCAAACCCTAGAAATCCCGCGAGCTAAACGCTCTTCAACCCCCACAAAACCAGGAGTTAAAACACGTTTAAGGACAAATGTCGCTGGCCTAGTCACTAAGCCCGTTAAGCCTAGAGCAAAAAAGCCAACTTTCTTTGTTACACCCCAAGCATTTTCAAGAGTTACAGCTTTTCCTATGGTGGCCATTCCTAACATGACTCTCGACTTGTTCACAAATCTGTACATCATTGCATTAAATGGCTCTTGTGCACCAAGGTCTCGCCTACCTAAGAGTTCTTCTATATGTGCAATTTCTCTCGTATAGGGGTTATACAAAACCATTTCAGAAGGATTGCTAAACATCTCACATGTCTTTCCCTCTCTTTGGCACTCTTCACGATGAGAAATCCAAACACTGAGCTCCCTACTCTGAATAGCCTTAAGCCTCTCTTGAAGCACAACCCGAGCCCCCTCTGCTCGCAGAGCTACCCCTCTTCCGATTCCCTGTTTAGCTCTACCTAAAGCAGCCTCTCTCACCGCAGCATCACCCTCTTGAACACATGGAGCATTCAGACGTCTCAGTTCTTCTTCTTCCACAACAGCCTGAACTTCTACAGCTTCTCTTACTGCAGCCTCTCCCGCCTGAACAGCTAAGAGTTCTATACGTATCCGGTCAGCTGTTGGAAACTCTCCAAAAAACCTTGTTGAAGCCCAGGAAGATACACCTTTGCTCACTCGATCAAGAAGATCATAAAAAAGAGCATATTTTGGTGGGAAATTCCCCATTAAAAGGGGGAAATTCTTCATAAACTCGGCCCTTTTCAATCGGAAAAGCTCTACCTTTTCGGGGCTATCTTTCCATTCAGGAGGCATCTCATTTGATGCTAAAGCATAGTAATGAACAAACTCTGAAAGCAAAAGCTTAGGCCCCATTGTGATTGGAGATAGGGGAAGATTTTCCAGTGTATAGGTGGGCATTGACAGTTCCATGGCATAATCAACAGTCAGTGGCTTTGAAAGAGAACTTTGAACAGCACCTCTTACAATAGAATTGATTTGCCCAAAGAAACCTCTGCGCTTTGGTTCTCCCAAAAATCTTGTGTAAGGGTTTGTTCTATCATACCAAAAAGCTTCAAACATGAAACGATCTGCACGAGACCTCCAAATCCCAGGTTCATTGTATTTAGCACGGAGATAGTGGAGCCTTCGAACGAGCGTTGGAGGCATAAGAACCTCAGAGGTGTAATCCCCCTGAAACTTCCCTAAAACCCCTTGCCAATCTTCTTCCAAACCCCAAGATTTTGCATCAAAAATTTCCTTCGCTGCTCGTGTCAGCGTCTTAAAAATAAATAGCTCATCCTCAGGAGTTAAATACTGCCTTCCACCAAATTTTAAGTCATCGAGGTACATTACATATTTTTCCTGCAGAACCAATGCTCTCATAACCTGAAGACGATCAAGCTTTTTGCCACTTTCTGTGACAACTTCCCGACCTTCCACTGGAGCCTTTTCAGAGTCTGTTGGCATCTGTACCAGATAGTTCTTTTCTCGAATTGCAGCAAGGCGAAGAGCTAGCTCCGTTGCTAAAGGTTCAGGAGAGGAGCCCAGTAAAAGGACCAATCGATCGATATAGTTCAATGCATCTTCTGTAAAGGGATACTGATTTCCAAACGTTTCAAGTCGATCAAAATAGTGCTTAGCTGTTTCAATATCCCCGCTACAAAAGTGGTAATATGCCAGGTAAGTCATCATGTTAGGATCTTTTGAAGAGAGCTCCCCATCTTCATCAAAGTTCGTCGTAAAATATTGAGCTTTATCCCAACCAACTCTTCTATATCCGCCATCAATAATCGTTCGAGTAGCCTGAGCTCCAATATCATTATGGCCAGCTAGATCCTGATCAATCTGCCCAAAAATATGTTTATCGTAGCCTTCAACTGCTTGGGTGTTGATAAGCTCATCGATCATCGGAGAAGTCTTTGTCTTCGCCACATTATTCACGACAAACTTTAAGAATACCGTTGCAAATGGGAGGCTCTTAAGGATAACCTTTTCGGCTCCTGCTTCGTTGCGAAGAATAATGGCATGAGGGTAAGCGTAAAGACGCGCATCTTCCTGACGTTTACAGAGGACATACCCTCTTGTTCCTTCGCTCATTGAAACAGCTTGAAGTGTTCCATCGTCCTTTTCAACAATTTTGAATTCAAGATTTAGTGGCTTCAACTTCACATACGTCAAACGATCTCTTGCAGGTCTCCCCTCAACAGCCGGCTCCGACTGACTATAAGCCTCAATTTCATCAAGCTTCACAAACCAATTAAGCAACGTCAACTCGTGCTTTTGTTGACTCAGGTCAACAGCCTGATGCCACTCGCCATTCTTAAAATGCTCTCGTTTGGTTACTGTTGCGCCGTCACCGGATCTTGTGAAACGCGCAATCAATTCTCCATCTCTATAAACAAAGATCTTTGACTGATTAACAAAAATAAGATCCTTTGGTTCAAAAGTAAATGGAGAAAAGCCCCAGTTAATCGTAATTTCTTCCTGAGAACAGTATGTTGCAATTTCCTCTTCAATGACCTTTGAAATTATGAAGCGACGCTGAACAGGATGCCATTGAATCGCTATCTCAAGATCTGGGTATTCAAAGGTGTTATTACCTCTAAATTGCCACTCGCCAAGATCTTCTTTTCCAAAAATTTTTCGAAGCTCTTCTTCCCCTTTTTCCCTCAAAAAAACCGACGCATGACCATAAATTGTTTTTAGAGCAAGATTAACTTCTAGTCCCTTTTCAACGTTTCTAAAGACAGGAAAGTTTCCTTTCCAAACGCCAAGCTCTTCACCTAAATTGATTCCAGCGTCAGCAAAGAGTTGGTCTAATAGCTCATCTCGAAGCTTTGTTCCAACAAGATCGCTCGCGAAATCGCAATATTCCCTCAAATGATTCGCCCATTTGAAAACAACGCCTTTGGCTTCTCTAAAAAGCCCCTGTGTCTGGAATTCTACATACTGTTGCCCTTGATAAAATGCAAACCTACCGATGTCTTCAAGAGCCTGATCTTGAGCTTCATCACCTAGGGCTCTTAAATCGAGATTCATATAAGAAACCGCAAGCGTCGTAAGCGCTAAGTGGACCCCACTCATCTTTCCAGCTTCACCGACATTAATCACGCGTTGCTTTTCAGGAAGCGCTTGATAAGCAGGGATAATGCATTCTCGAATCTCCCAAGCAAAATCTGGAAAGTAAGGTTTAATGGTTTTGTCATGAGAAATGAAGAACCCTTCGAGCTCAATTCCCATTCTTGTCATGAAAAGAGCTGTTTCTAAATCACCAATCCTCTTGAAATGGTCAATTGTATCGACAAAAAATTCACCAACATACCTTCCTACTGCCACACGCTCTTTTGCTTGAGATTCCAGGGCAACTAAGTTTTGGCATAATAAATCGAAGAGAACACGGAACTCAGGATGGCGCAGACGATCCTTGCGATAGCTAAAGATCCCAAGTGCTCTGATGAGGCGGTCTTTATCATAAGACTGGACCATATCAAGAATCCGTTTTTCCTCAAGGGTCAGTAGACTCATCTCATCTACTGTTTGAATCGCTTCAATCACCGATGTTTGATCAACACGCTTTACACCAAACGTTTCTTCTTGATACCTAGTCTGTTCTCGTTGAGATGCACCCACTGTATGTTCTATCCCGGTGCCATGGACTGAACGACCAATGGTACGATCTCTAATCGCTTCTAATCTCTCATCCTGTTTTGCCAGTATTGCAAGATTTCCTCGAAGTAATTGAGCCTGAAATGCCCCCAAAGTTGCAGTATGATAAGCTTTGCTAGCAAAAGCCTTTATTCTACCAAAAATACTCGTTGGAATCATTTCTGGGACTTTAACTTTAGGAATGCTAAGCCCCCTTATAATCGGATTATCTTGAAGGAACGTTTCGTCAAGTCCCGTATCAAATATAGCTCTTGAAGAACACATGAGATGAGCAGTCCGCAGAATGTAGTACTCTCGGGGAAGAATTCCTTTTCTTAGATCGTACTTGCTTGTGCTATCTATCAATGCACCTCTGTTGGTATAAGGAGCATCAAGCATCGGAGGATCGCAAAACAGCATCAGTTGTTTATCCATGCTGCTCGCTCTATCACCAAGGTCATGGGCTCTTAATCGCTCTTGTATTTCAGGCCTTTGCAAAAGCTCTCTAAAGTAGGCATTTTCTACACTAAAATACTGTTGATAAGGAGTTACCGTTATTTTATCTCCTTTGCTATTAAAAGCTTTTCCCGCCTGGGTTGTCCGATATAACCCCTCACCAATCACACCTAGTGCAACAATTTCCCAACTAAGTAAAGCAACAGGAGCTGCTGCCAACATTGTAGATTTAGAAATTTCCGAACGAGGTTCACCGGCATAGTTAAAATGCGCAGTCGCGAATTTACATCGGACTTCTTCAGGAGTTAACCTTTCACCTAATTCAAAGTCGAAGTATCCACAAACTGCTCGAAGCTGCTGCAAAGATTTTTCATGAGTAACTTTTAGTCCTGCTTTCTGCGTAAAGTGGAAAAGATCTTCACCGTTTGCTACATGAGAAGCATCGAGACCCGAATTATTAGACCTTTTGGCGAAACTATCAATGATCGCATAGAGAGAGTATAAGCTGATGACTGTTTCTGTACGATGCTGAGGATTTTTTTGAGTGTTCTGAGAAGCTTCATAAAGAGAAACTAAAAGATGATTAAGTTTTTCGATGACAACAGGGATTTCTGCTTGAATATGAGCTTCAGCTTGTGCTTTTAGCCGCAGCGCTTCAGCAGATTGAGACTCTGATAGAGCAGCTGCCTTTTCAATTAAGGCAGCTGCCTCAGCAGAAATACAACCCCATACATTGTCTCTAGAGTTATGTGCATCAGGAATGGGAAGATTTCTAATTTGCTCATTTAAGTAGATTAGATCGTAATGTTCCTCAGCCCCAAAGCGATCGCGCAACGTTTGTACGTGTCCAATCCAACCATCCAGGGTTTTTGCATAATTTTCTGCTGTAAGTGTGACTGCTTCAGGCTTGGGAACTGCGTCTTCAAATAATGGTGTAACTTCATGGGCAGCAAAAACTGCCAGCGCAGGTCCCTGGATAGGATTCAACTCAACTGCATCATGATTCCCTTGAGATGATGCAACTTTATAACCCAGTTCTCCCTTCCGCAAGATTTCCTGCTGCATTTGCTTAGCCAACGTGCGAATACTGTTTTTGTCTTCATCCTTGATGACTTTCTGGAGGATCTGTTTAAATCCATGCATTAGGAGGCGGTTGAAGACGTACCAACTAACCTGTGTTGATAGGTGGTAGATCGCAGCAACAGACTCGTAGACATCTTTAGGAAGCGTTTTGGCAAACACTTGAGGCCCAAATAAGGTCATAGCCATTCCTAAATAGAATGAGCTAAAAGGGAGCTTTTCCTTCAGGTTAGGGTAATATTTCTCAATCGTTGTAGCAATCGTTTTTGCAGAAAGCGTTACCCGATAAACGGAGAAGAGAATCATCATCATTTTTGCATAAAACTTCACAAGTTGCAGGATTGAAAGACGATTCATTTTGATATACTCGATCTTCTTCTTAACTGCCTCAATCTTGAAGATATCTTGCCAGTCTAGAACTTCGGCTTCCTTAACTGTACTGGATGTAACAAGCTCAGGAAGAATCTCATTGAGAGCCGCATCAAAAATCTCCTCGCAATCGTCACCGGCAGCCGCCAGGAAAGCTTCTTTGAGAACTTCTAGATAAGAGGGGTCTGCGCCAGAAGCTAGCAAGAGAGCCTTCAGATGATCCTGCATTCCTGGAGGAATGACAATTCCCCCATTACGCTCCTTAACCCGATGCTCTTCAGCTCTGTGCATTTCACGTTCAATTTCCCAAAGCGTCGCATAGATCTGTTGAAGTTTGTGATTGGAGATAACCTCGTCATTGTGAAGAAGAATCGCTTCCTTGGAAATATGGTCGATTGCAATACGCATTTCATTTCTTAGTTCCCGGCTTTTCTTTAAACCATCAAATGTGCCGAATGCTTTCCAATAATCAATAAAAGCATGCCAGGATAAATCAAAGGAATGCTCTGCATGGAAGGATGAAATATCTCTACTCTGATGATTGAAGAGGTAAAGGTACATCAGAGATAAAGGCCCTCGATCCTCAACAACACGGTGAGGCATAATTTCACTGATATCGCTTGCAACTTTTGGTGTTCCTAAATACCAAGTGAGTCCAGAAACAACATGCTCTACTGAGAAGGAGTGCACTCCTTCCTTGTATTTTGGGCGATATTCATAATCAACAAGGAGATGAAAAAACTCTTGAGTGAGCTTTTCTGCAGCAACATTTTCAAAAACAAGAGGAACTTGAAGCCCCGTTTTTTCATCAATCTGTATTTCCTCAAAAGCCTCAGCAGAAAGTCCATTTGCAAAAAGTTTAACCGTGAAGGTTCCATCAGAATTTTCAACAATGTCAATCCAAAATGGCTTTTCAATATTTGGAATTAGCCCTAGAGACGTTAGTGCCGCATTTGCCGAAGATGGGAGAAACTGAGTCACACCTTGAACAACATCATCCAACTTCTCTGTAAAAAGCGCGCGGATACTCACTAAAGACTCCCCAACAGCTCTTTCAAGAACCTCTTCAAACCCTTGACCAGCAATTTTGTCAAATAGCTTTTCTATTCCTCTTTCTTCACCAATTGTTTCCGTGCGGACCCCGCAGAAAACTTCTCGCGCATCTTCCCTCAAACTGTGAACGATTTCTGCTGTCAGCTGCTCGGGCATTTGCTCATTTAAAACCCCTTCCAACTTTCCAAAAGACTGTCCAACCCATTTTTCAAAAAGAGCAACAGGATCTAGTGCAACAGGATCTCCTGGGTAGGCTAGTTGATGCTCTTCAGTGAGCCTCCGAACCGTCTCTTTTCCCAAAAACTCCATAATCATTGGACCCATCTTTTTGATGACATTCGCTTTGGCCATTTGACCAATCACCTTAGGGTCTTTTTCAGAAAGGAGAGCCTTTATCTCAGGAGGAATGTGATCTTCCAATCCAGGAACATTGACAACACCACTCACCCCAACAGACGATGTTCCCGCCTTTCCCATGTATACAAGATGCTTGCCCTTGCGGGTATTTCCAAGCATAGCAGAGAGATGTTCTGCAGTGTCCTCAACGAACTGAGGCATATCTTCCGATTCAAGAGCTCTAGTAGCTCCATCGGTAATCATTTCACGAACGCCTTGCGCGTCTCTTAGTGCTTTAGCAGCATCTTCCCTTAGATCAATTTCTCCTCGAATAGCAGGGTGCTCTTCGCTTTCAACTTGACCCCTTCGAAATGCGGTTTCCTGCTCTCTCAGCCCAGTCGTTCTTTCTCTTATTGCCTCGGATTCTTTTCTTTTCTCAAGAGCTTCGTGTCTTTTTGCTGCAGCCTCTTCTCGTTGATCGGCTTCCTCCAGCTCTATAGATTCTTGCTCCAAAGCTGTCGCCTTTTTGTCTAAAAGACCAGCACCTTGTTCAGCTCGAGCAATAATTTCATCAATCCGAGAATTTTCTTCCCTTCTGGAGACAGCAATAGAATAATCAAGAATCTCGTCGAAAGAAGCCTCTTGATCTCTGTGGCGTTTATGCAAAATGGCTCGAAAAACTTCACGAGAAACAGGAATATGACCTTCTTCAGATATTAAGAAACGTTCTAAAATATTCCTAGCTGCCTCAGATGTCAATAGCGTCTCTAAACTCTTTCTAGCTACCTCAGATCTTAATAAAACCTCTACGCTGGATCTAGCGCCTATCGAGGATAACAATTCTCTTAGTGCCAGTCTCACAGCATCAGATGATAATAATTCATCTAAATTTGTGACACCTCTTGCAGATGCTGATAAATTCCTTAACACCCTTCTCAAATCTGGGGAAGTTAATAAACCACTTTCTTGCGAGAAAGAACTTGCTTGTGCGGAAACGAATAACTCTCTTAAATGCTTCTGAGTTGAGATATGAGCGAAGGACAGATCACGAGTAGTCTCTTCATTTTCCCCAACTCTAGTAAAAGCAAATGACAATTCTTCTAAACAAGTTTTTAAGCGAGCAATCGCTTCAGTTTCAGGAAATAGTCCTTCGGGAAAATACTTTTGAAAAAGATCGTGTAAACGCTTAACATTTGGGTTAAATGAAAAAACATGCTTAGCTCGATTAAACTCATAATTGATGAGTCCCCCAGCTTTTTGAACCATCGAAATGAGAGTCGTTTGCATTGCATTCAACCTGTCCATCGGTAGAAATCTATGCAACATCTCATTGTTTTGATTTGGATTAACCTCAAGCGTCATAATTAACAACCTTCTTAATTTTAACGGTATTATAATAAATGAATAAAATTAAATATATAATAATAATAAATTTAATTCATATGTCGTATTCGAATCTTTTTTACCTCGATACCGCTTCAAGTCAAGGAGGGTATACGACTTAGAAATTGAAATATATTAAAAAAAATGGGAGGATGATTTCCATGGATATAACCCTCGACAAGCAGATTCACCCTCTATACCCCTTTTTCAAAAGAGTATTTGACATTTTCTTTAGCCTGACCTTTATTCTTGTCTTCTCCCCTATCTACCTCTTTTTAGCCCTCTTAATTAAGCTCAATTCCAAGGGACCTGTATTCTATGTTGGAAAACGCCTAGGGAAAGAAGGAAAGTATATTGAAATTTTTAAATTCCGAACAATGTACATCGATGCCGAAGATCGTCTTGAGGAAGTGCTCAAAAATAACCCTCAAATGAAGGAAGAGTGGGAAGTTTTCCAAAAACTTCAAAAAGATCCTCGCTGCACAGTTATAGGAAAATTTTTAAGACGAACCTCCCTTGATGAATTCCCTCAGTTCTTTAATGTTCTGATTGGGGATTTGAGCGTTGTGGGCCCTCGCCCCCATTACATCGAAGAGCTTGAGAAAAAGGAAAAGAGCCCTCTCAAAAAATATGCTTACCTAGTCCTTGCCGTTAAGCCGGGAATTACAGGACTTTGGCAAATTTCAGGCAGGAGCCATCTCTCTTATGAAGATCGGGTTGAGCTCGACAGTCTATACTATAAAAAACAGTCCTTTTTTTATGATATGAAGGTGGTACTTAAAACCATTCCTCTCGTTCTCATTTCGAGGGGAGCTGTTTGATGAAACATGTCCTTGTTACAGGAGGAGCAGGATACATTGGAAGTCATATCTGCAAGTCCTTGTTTCAAAAAGGATACAACCCCGTAACAATCGACAACCTTTCTCTAGGGCACAAGCAGGCTGTCAAGTGGGGGCCCCTTATCCAAGGAAACTGCGGGGACAAAGCACTACTCCTCAAACTTTTTGATGATTATCCAATCCTTGGAGTTATTCATCTCGCAGCACTTTCGAATATTCGAGAATCCCATCGTATTCCTCTTCAATACTATCAGAACAACGTAGGTGCAACCCTTAATCTCCTGGAAGTTTTAAAAGAGCGGAGAATTTCGTACTTTGTCTTTTCAAGCACCTGCTCCATCTATGGAATGCCAAAGAAAGTTCCCATAGATGAAACGCACCCAAAATGTTCCATCAATACCTATGGAGAATCCAAGTGGATGGTTGAAAGAGTCCTTCAAACAGTAAGCAAGTCCCACGGATTAAAAACGGCAACGCTTCGCTATTTTAATGCCGCGGGGGCCGACCCTGATGGAGAGATTGGAGAGTCTCACCATCCCGAAACTCACCTCATACCTCTTCTCATCCAAACTGCAATGAGCAAGCGCCCCCACTTCACCCTCTTTGGAGAAGACCATGAAACCGAAGACGGGACCCCGGTTCGAGATTTTATCCACGTAACTGACCTAGCAAACGCCCACGTGCAAGCGCTTGAATACATGATCACACAGGAGCAAAATCTCACCTTAAACTTGGGGACAGGAAAAGGGTATTCCGTTAGGGAGGTCATCGACACCATTGAAAAAGGATGGGATCTGAAAATTCCGATTGTATCGGGGGAGAGGTTTCCCGGAGACCCTCCGATTCTTATCGCCAATGCCGAAAAGGCTCAGGATATTCTTGGTTGGTTTCCTCAGTATTCTGATATACAGACAATCATTGAAACCGCTTGGGATTGGGAGAGCGCGACCGCAATAGTATGAACCTATCCCAAAAGTCTATCACCTTTTATTTCTTTCTTTTCTGCAGCTTTTTGGAGATCTATTTTTCACCTTTGTCGTGTAGACAAAGTGTTCAAATAGATCTCCAAAGATCTACTAGAAAATTTTGGAAAATTAAATGCAATTTACTTTCGGGATAGGTTCATGAAAAAACAACGCATTTGGCCCTATTTCCTGATTGCTTCTTGCTTCGCTCTTTTTGCACCTCTTCCATTGCTGCCTTTTACTCCCTTCTACGCAATTCTTTACCGTCGCACGAGCTTAATCATGGCGCTTTGGATTTCAGCAGGATGTGGATTTATCCTAGATCTCCTTTCAGTGAGTCCCTTCGGCACTCAAACCCTTATCGCTACAACCACGACTTTTTTTCTCTACCGCTACCGAATCTACTTTGTTGATAAACCAGTGGGTCTTCTTTCTTATACCTTAATTATTTCTGTTTTTTTAATCTTTTTAAACCGTATCTCTTATTTCCTCTATGACCCCACTTTCCCCTTCACTTTAAAGGGGTTTGCCACTGACTTTCTTCTCCTGCCCCTTGCTGATGCCCTTTATGCCCTCCTCTTTTTTTCTTACCCATTGATTATCTACCGCTTCCTAAAAAAGCAGTGGTTTCGCTTCCATTTTTTGAAAAAAGAATCTAGAAAGAAGGAAGAGGAGAGTATCCATGGCACCTAACGATCTCGATTTGCCTAACCTTCTCCGTTCAAGACTAACTTTAGTAGCAATCCTTGCAGCTCAAAGGGCTGGGGAAGTTCTAAAGAAGGGGTTTGGAACCCCCATGAAGTTTGAAACAAAAGAAGGGCGGCATAACCTTGTTACTGAATGGGATAAAAAATCCGAAGAAGTGATCATTGAATCAATTAAGGCTCATTTCCCTGATCATGCGTTTCTAGCAGAAGAAAGTGGCATATCAGGTGATGAAAAAGGGGGAATCCAGTGGATCATTGATCCAATCGATGGAACGGTGAATTTTGCTCATAAAATCCCCATGTTTTCGATTAGTATTGCTGCTTGCTGCCAAAGTGAAGTTCTTTCAGGAGTCGTCTATAACCCAATGGTAGATGAACTTTTTATCGCCGAAAAGGGAAATGGAGCTTATCTCAACGGGGAAAAGCTCAAAGTCACGGAGACAGCTGTACTCGATAGCGCTATCGCAGCAACCGGCTTTCCCTATAATGTGCACGAAAACCCACTTTGTTGCTTGGACCATTTTAACTCATTTGCTAGAATGGGTATCCCACTTCGGCGCATTGGGTCTGCAGCAATCGATTTAGCATATGTTGCAGCGGGACGCTACGACACTTTTTGGGAAGTCTCTTTGAACCCATGGGACTATGCCGCAGGAAAACTCCTCATCGAGGAAGCGGGTGGTTTGGTTACTAACTTTGAAGGAAAACCCTATGGCTCTTTTACAGAGGGGCCCATTGTCGCCTCAAATGGGATGCTCCACGATCAAGTGGTAAAACGAATTAGTACCAATCTTGAGAAAGAAAGCGGTGAATAAAGCTCGGTTTTTTCAATTGAAACACGTTTTTCTCTGAAAACCTCTGAGCCCATTCTGCTCTTTCTCCTAGGAATAGACACGTGCGACTTTGGAGAAAAAGGATGCAGCTGATTGATGGCAAAGCCATAGCAAAAAAGATCCGGGAAGAACTCAAAACAGACATCAACAAGATTTCTGGGAGAAAACCTGGACTCGCCTTTATTTTAATTGGTGAAGACCCTGCCTCAAAAGCCTATGTCGAAATGAAGGAAAAAGGATGTCTTGAAGTAGGAATCTACTCAGAAACCCTTAGACTCCCTGCGGAGATCACGCAAGAAGACTTACTTAAAAAGATCAACCGTCTCAACAACGACCCCAATATCGATGGAATCCTCATCCAACAACCTTTTCCGAGACAAATCTCAACCACTAAGATTGTTGAAACGATTAACCCCAGTAAAGATGTCGATGGATTTCATCCGACCAATCTAGGCCGACTCCTTCTAGGCACCGCTGGAGGTTTTGCTGCCTGCACTCCTCTTGGAATTATGAAAATGATTGAGCAAAGTGGGATCTCAACCGATGGAATGGAAGCTGTTGTGATAGGCCGGAGCAACATCGTTGGAAAACCTCTTGCAGCCCTCTTAGTTCAAAAAGGGGCAAATGCCACTGTTACGATTGCTCACAGTCGCACCAAAAACCTCAAAGAGGTTTGCAGACGAGCAGACCTTCTCATTGTAGCCATAGGCCGTCCCCACTTCGTTACAGCAGACATGGTGAAACCGGAAGCCGTTGTGATTGATGTCGGCATTAACCAAACAGACCAAGGGCTCTTAGGAGATGTCGATTTCGAAAATGTCAAAAACGTTGCAGCAGCCATTACCCCTGTTCCAGGTGGTGTGGGCCCCATGACCATTGCAACACTTCTTACCAATACCTACGAGAGTTACAAAAACGCATGTGCAAACCTATAGTTTTCTTTCTTCTTCTTTGCTGCTTTAGCTGCTCAAAACCCCCGACCCATTTTAAAGGAATAGCGCATACCCACCCTTACCACATTCAACTTGAATGCTCCCTTTCTTCTGGAGAAAAAAAAGAAGTTGAGAAGCTTCTTTCAGACACCTTTAAAGAAATCGATCGGTTATATAATCACTGGAACCCCCAGTCTCTGCTCTCTACAGACCCTGCCTCTCCAAAACTCCTTCCGATTCTTGTTCTTGCCCATCACTACAAAAAGATAACCCAAGGGCGATTTGATCCTGGTCTTGGAGTGCAGCTTAAACTGTTTAAAACCGCCGCAAAACTTCCTGAAGGTTTCTATCCAAAAGTCTATGATCTTGATGGAATGCTCAAAGGATTTACCATTGATAAAATCATTGAGAGGTTGACCGAAAAAGGCTATAAACATATGTACGTAGAGTGGGGAGGGGATATCCGAGTCAAAGGACAGCACCCTAATGGAAGTAATTGGAAAATATTGATCGATAAAGAAATCATAGAACTTGAAGAAGGAGCACTTGCAACTAGTGGGTGCGAAGAGCAACTGTGGGACATAGAAGATACCACTTATACCCATATCATTAATCCTTTGACAGGAGCCATGCTAAAAGTTGAAAATGGCATGGTCCATAAAGTGACCGTCCGAGCTCCCACTTGTGCTTTGGCTGATGCCCTAGCAACAGCCACCATGGCCTGCGAAGTTTTCGAAGATGCATCTATATTTGCTGATGAAATAAAAGAAGAATATGACGTTGATTTTTGGATAGAAACGTGGGATATCAAACAATAATTTTTGACCTTGGAAATGTTCTTGTTTCCTTTAGCCACGAAAAGATGTTTTCCCAAGTGGCAACGCTTACAGGTCTCTCCGCAAGCCAAATTCAAGACCTACTGATCGATCGCCGAATTGGCCATCAATATGAACGAGGCCTCTTAACGAGTGAAGAGATTTATTCTATTATCCAAGAAAAAGCACCTAAAGCCTTTCAGCTTTCCGATCTACTCCACGCCGCTTCTTCAATCTTCACCCCACGCGTAGAGATGGAAACACTCACCCATACCTTAAAGAAAAAAGGATATCAGCTCCTTCTCCTTTCCAATACTATTCAACCTCACTTCTTCTATATTCAATCCAATTACCCCTTTCTCTCTCACTTTGATCACATTATTCTATCCTACGAAGTGGGATCCATTAAGCCAGAGAAAGCCATCTTTGAGCACGCGCTCAAAAAGGCAACAGCACGCCCTTCTAGCTGCTTCTTTATCGATGACCTCCTCGAAAATGTCCACGCCGCCGAACGACTCGGCATCCACGGCCATCACTTTACCTCCCCAGCGCACCTCATGGAAGATCTCATCCAATCAGGTGTCCTCTGACACAAAATAACTGTGAGGGGGTTGACTCTCTAATAAAAATCCTCTATTGGTAACATTAGGTTATATCCCGGAGGTTATGATGAAAAAAATTACGCTTCTATTCCTAGGAACTCTTATAATTGCTGGTGGTCTTCTTGTTTCTTGTGAGAAAAAAGAAGCTCAGCCAGGACGTGGAAAGAGCGCGCCATGCCACATGGACCAGCCAAAAAGGTCACCGCCACCGCCGCACCAGCCCTGTAAGCCTTGCAGTCCCTGCAAGCGTTACTAAAGTTATAAGGAGAGCAATAGCTCTCCTTTTTCATCTAACAACGTGCGAATCAGGGACTTTTCATGAAAAAGTTTTGACATTGACTAAGATTTAACAGAAGATAACACTTCTGATTAACTTAGAGGTGTTTATGTCAAAGAAACAAGTGGCCAAGTTCTATTCTGAAGTAGATCAACTCCTAGATCAGCAAGCCTTCATTGAGTCCATAGAAATAGAATTCAAAGATATCCAAGACCCACGTGCTAAAGATAACTTGTCGTATCCGTTGGTTGCCCTACTAGTCATTATCTTAGCAGCGGTCATAGCTGGGGCTAATGCTATCATCCATATTCATGAGTATGCATGTACAAAAATCAGCTTATTCCAACGGCTTCTTGGAATCAAAAAACCTCCCAGCTATACAGTGTTTTGGTGGCTTCTCGTTATGCTAAACCCCCAAAAATTACAAGAGACTTTCATTCGATGGATGAAAGCTCTTCCTGTTGAAGTGAAAAAGCAAATTATCGCAATCGATGGTAAAAGGCTCAATGGGGCATCCAAGCAAACAGTTCATCTTGTCTCGGCTTGGGAAACAGGTCGAAGTTTGTTGCTAGGCCAAGTCAAAACAGAGGAAAAATCAAATGAAATTACTGCCATTCCAGAATTGATAAAAGCCATAGATATCAAAGGATCAATTATCACTATTGACGCTGCAGGCTGTCAGAAAAAAATTGTGGAAGACATTCGCAGGGCAGGAGGCGATTACGTGATAGCTCTAAAAGGCAACCAAGGAACTTTACATGATGAAGCCCAAAACTTCTTCGATCAGGCAAGGGAGGTTGAATATGAAGGGGCAGAGTGTGCTAGGGCCAAGAAAATTGAAAAAGCTCATGGAAGAATCGAGGAGCGAGAAGTTGCTGTAGCCAGTAACCTAGAATGGTTAGACTGTCGAGAAGAGTGGCAAGACTTAAAGACTCTTATCGAAGTAACTTCAAGACGAGAAGTTAGGGGGAAAGTTAGCGTAGAAAAACGTCACTACATCTCAAGCCTTTCTTTAATTCCTCAGGAGGCGATAAAGCTAGTGCGAGGGCACTGGGGAATAGAGAACCATCTTCATTGGATGATGGACGTAGTTTTCAAAGAAGATGCCTGTTGTATAAGCACGGGTAATGCCCCTGAGAATTTTGCGGTTTTTCGGCGAATGGCGCAGTCGATACTTCAGGTAGATGCAAAGGGAACAAAAGGGATAGCAAAGAGACGGCGGCTAGCTGGGTGGAACGATAGCTATCTTATTAAACTACTTGGAATATTAATCAACGACATCTCTGTAAAGTCTTTTTTATGAAAAGTCCCTGCGTGCGAATGACTTCAATTTGCTTTTTAAGCGAAATTGGCATCTCTGAAGTTATATCAAGCTCATGATCCTCAAGGACTTTTTTAATAGGAATGCCATTTGCATATCTCTCAAGAGCCGTCTCTCTTTCTTCAATTAGGCGATCAATTTGGGGGCGAAAGAGAATCAACATAGCATTCAGCCACCGATTCACAACATAAGAGGGATGAGCGTGATTCACCCGAAAACGGTCAACCATCTTTTTTACATCTCTTGAAGTATACCAGTCCTCTCCAGTAACCCACCGATTGGTGGTAAAAAGAGCTAAAGGATACCCTTCATCATCCATTGAAATCGCAATAAGATGAGCATAAGTATCGATATCATTTAATGTATCGTTTCTTGCATCATAGAATATGGGGAAGGTGTCTTTTTCCATCCCGCCCTGCCGAAGGAAAAGGTGAAAGTGACCATGCTCCCCCTTGCGGTGAGCATGGTAATAATACTGAGAATAGGTCTCCCGATCAAACGTATCCTGCATTGGGCAATGATCTAACTCCCAAAGCACCCCCTGCCTCTTTAATACTTGATCAACAACATGAGACTCCGTTTTAGAAAGCATCTCATTCCACTCGAGAATTTCTTCGCCAGCATGAAGCATTTTTTCTAGATCTTTTCTTGAATATTCGTTTAACTCGTTTTTTAATATTGAAGTATCAATGACAACATTTTGATGAGGAAAAGAGGTTCCTCCAGACGTAATTCCTTGATATCCAAAAAGACAAACAAAGAGAACGGTTAATCCGATTAAATTGATGGTGAGGGTCGTGCGAAGTCTTTTCATAAAGGTATCGTTTGCTCTTATCGCCAGTTTTATATATGATCATAGGAAGTATAATGGAAAAGTTAAATAAAAAATTTTGTGGATCAAAAGGAGTTCTGACTCAAGGCACGATTCACGTCCATCACAAAGGCTTTGCTTTTGTCTCTCCAGACGATTGTGATAAGTTTCCTGAAGATATCTTTATCCCCAAGCACCTGAAGGGAAATGCCGTCGATGGCGACCGGGTTGAAATCGTGATTTCTCCTGATAGAAAGCCAGATAAAGGACCCGAGGGATTAGTCTCTTCAATTATTGAAAGGTCAAAAGAAGAACTCGTTGGAGTTGTCTGGATCATTAAATCAAAAGGAGATTATCTTCTTTATATCCAATCTCTAGGCCAGTCAAAAACAGCTCTTGTCAAAAAGAGTAACAAAACTCAGTACAATATTGGGGACCGCCTTCTTGTAAAAGTTATCGATTGGGGGGATGAAAAAGAGCCCGCAATCTGCAGTGTAATCGACAAGCTAGGAACGATTGAACAGGCTCATACCGATATCCCCGCGGCAATCAAAGACTTTGGGATACGCCAAGAGTTTCCGAAGAGAGTCTCCAGTCAGGTAAGCGCTCTATCAAGCAACGTAGAGAAAAAGGATCTAGAGGGTAGAACCGACCTGACTCACCTTGAAACCTTTACAATCGACCCCGATACCGCTCGAGATTTCGATGATGCCCTATCCCTTAGCGAAGATAAAAATGGGCATTTCCATCTCGCGGTACACATCGCTGATGTCTCTCACTATGTTAAAGAGGACTCTCCTCTTGATATTGAGGCAAAAATGCGTTCTAACTCCACTTACTTTCCAGGCGCGTGTGTTCCTATGCTTCCTGAAGAACTATCGAACCACCTTTGTAGTTTAAAAGAAAAGGTTATCCGCCTTACAATCACCGTTCTTATGGAACTTGATTCTATGGGAACTGTTCTTGGGTACACAATTGTCCGTGGATTTATCAACAGCCAAAAACGATTTACCTACAAAGGGGCAAAAGAAATCCTTGATGGAAGCGCAAAAAGCCCCCACTATGACGCCCTTAAGAGAATGGAAAAGCTTTGCCTTCTTCTAAAGGAGAAACGATTTAAGAGAGGGTCTGTCGACCTGGCGCTTCCCGATGTCGTTATTAAAATCGACAAAGAAGGGAATCCCACCGGCTATGAGATTGTCGAGTATGATATTACCCATCAACTTGTGGAAGAGTTCATGCTGAAAGCCAATGAAATCGTTGCAGAAGAATTCATGAAACGAGGAAAGCAAGCGATCTTTCGAATCCATGAACCTCCAGGTGATGACAACCTTGCCGATTTCTTTGCATTAGCACGGAGCTTAGGTTTTCCCCTTCCAAATAAAGTTGAGATTGAAGATATCCAAAAGCTCTTCGAACTGGCTAAAAGTAGCCCTCATGCCGAACAACTCTCAATCGCCTATATCCGTAGCATGAAACTCGCCGTTTATTCAAAAGAAAATGTTGGGCATTACGGCCTGTCTCTCGAAAACTACTGTCATTTTACTAGTCCTATCCGCCGCTACAGCGATCTAATCGTCCACCGGCGCCTCTTTGAAAAAAATGAAAAAGATCTCTCCCTCATTGCCAAAGATTGTTCTGAGAAAGAGAGAGTCTCTTTTAAGGCAGAAATGAGCGTTCTTACAATGAAAAAACTTCGCCTTCTCCGCTCCTATCAAGCAGAGGATCCCAGCAGAATTTACACTGCGACGGTCAGCAAAATAAAACAGTTTGGAATTTCCTTTGAAGTCCCCCCCATCCAATATGAAGGGTTTATCCACATCTCTGACCTAAAGGATGATTATTACGAATATAACAGCAATACAGGAAGCTTAACCGGTCAAAGTGGCGGAAAGTGTTATAAAGTTGGCGAGCCGATCGAAGTCCTTCTAGAAGAGATTGATTTAATCGTTATGGAGACTAAGTGGGCCCTAAACTGTATCCCAAAGAAATCCAAGAAGCGCTTTCCTAGGCAAAAAAAGAAGTTTTCCAAAAAACGGAAGAAGCGCTAAATCAGCTTCTGTTGCACAATAAATCCAGTAAGCATAAAATCTATTGAAAAGGTTCTTGTATCATGAAAAAATATTTTATCACTGGGCTTGTTATTTTACTGCCCCTTGCCGTCACGATCGCAATTGTTGTGTTTATCGTGAACTTTCTAACCAAGCCCTTTATTGGAATTGTTTCAGGCTTCCTCAAGGATTTCAATCTTATTAACAAAGGTTTTTTGTTTCTTACCCCCGATCAAGTTGTCCTTTATGGAAGCAAACTCCTGATCTTGACTTGCCTTTTTGTCTTTACCCTCTTTCTTGGGATGATTGCACGGTGGTTCTTTTTCAAAGCCCTACTGACGGTAAGTGATAAAATCCTCCATCGCATTCCATTGATTAATAAGGTGTATAAGACCACCCAGGAAATTATCAAGACCATCTTCGTCACTGACAAAAGCTCTTTCAAACAAGTTGTTATGGTTCCCTTTCCTAAGGGAGGATCCTATGTAATGGGACTTATCTCAAGAGAGGCTCCAGAAACATGCTCTGAAAAAGCAGATTCTGAGCTCTTTTCTGTGCTTGTTCCCACTACACCAAACCCTACCACAGGATTTCTTTTGATGTATAAAAAAGAAGAGATCGTCTTTCTCGATCTAAAACCCGAGCAAGCGATTAAATACATCGTTTCCTGTGGCGTGATTACTCCCGAACACCCCGCAAGCCTCTCAAATCCCGAATGAAAAAAACTTTTTTAGCAGGCCTCGCTACGCTTCTCCCGATTGCGGTCACTATCTTTCTCGTTGTTTTTGTCGTTGATCTTTTAACAGCCCCCTTTGCAGGGACTGTGGAAGGTATCATTACGAAGCACGGAACAACCGAACTTGCCGAAAAGCATAAGTACCTCCTTATTATTATTAGTCGAATCGTTGTTCTTATCATATTTTTCTTTGTTATTTTAATATTGGGTTTCTTCGGCCGAAAGCTCGCTTTCTCCTGTTTCATCAACTTCGCGCACAGAGTCTTCTATAAAATCCCAATCATCAAAACCATCTACCGTATCTCTAGAGAGATTAGTGCTAGCGTCTTTTCCAATGACAAAAAAAAGCTATTTAAAGGAACTGTAGCCGTCCCCTTCCCTCACGAAAAATGTCGAGCCTTGGGCCTACTTTCAGGAGAACCGCCCCATCAGATTCAAGAAAAGCAAAAAGGCCTCCAGTCTGTTTTTATTCCTACTGCTCCCCACCCAGTCTCCGGATTTCTTGTCATGTACAACCAAAATGAAATTCAAAATACAAGTATTGAGACTGAAGATCTCTTCAAGTTTCTCCTTTCCTGCGGTCTTTACCACCCTGGAGAAGAAAAAAAATGAGTCGTGATGTAAGGGTCACCCTCTTCCAGGTACACGATGACACTCAGAAGCGACAAAAGATTGTTCAGATAGCGGAAGAATATTTTGAAAAAAAAGAGCCTCTTCTGATCCGGCTTCCCCATTTAAGAGCACTCGAGTATGTTGACCTCCTTCTTTGGCGCTCCCCACAAGATAGCTTTTTGCCCCACGTTATCAAGGATCAGCCCTGCAATGACTATTTGGTACTTACCTCAACAAAGGAAAATCCTAATGGAGCGCGGAGTATTTTAAACCTCTGCCCAGAGCCCGTGGACAATGAAAAACTTTCCTTTATCAAAATTTACGAACTGGAAGATCTCTCTTCAACACAGCGACATCATGCGGCTCAAGAAAGTTATAAGGCCTACAAAGGGGCTGGGTTTACCATTATCACGATTTAAAGTTAAAGCACTATACTTGTAATTTATCGCTTGAAAATATCTCTTTCTTAGAGTATGATCCTGAGTTTACATTGGAGACTACCTATGACTAGAATAAGTAAAAAAGATCGCTTAAAGCGATGCCCTCGCAAGCCTCGCTACGGGTCGGTTAAAACAGGCCCTAAAAAGGACAACCTCCCAAAAGGGTTTAAAGAGCACGCAAACGTTTTCACGGGAGAGGCTTCTCAAACCGTGTTTATCCCAAAGGTTAAATAAGGAATCTGAATCATGTCCCGCCACCCAAGTTACGGAAAATCAAGCAAATCTGACAAGCAACGGAATGTTTTAAAACGCTTTGAGCGTATTGACGTCCTTAAAAAATTAGGACGATGGAAGGAAGGAGAGGATAAAAAAGTCACCGGTCTTCCTAAAACTCCAACTATGCAGTGAACGTTCTGTTCGCCAACCGACAACGTGCTCTTTCCATTTCTCCGAGAAGGGTAGAGCGCCTTGTTCAAGCATTCCTTCAATGGAAGCAAGTTTCTTGTGATGAAGTGAGTATCCATTTCGTTGAAAAAGAAGAGATCTGTCGCCTACACGACGATTTTTTTGACGATCCAACTCCAACCGATTGTATTTCGTTTCCCATTGATCATCCTAAAGATTCACAAGAAGACTACTCGGTATTAGGAGAGGTTTTTGTTTGCCCTGAGGTGGGAATTGAATATGCAAGCAGCAAAAAAAAAGACCCTTATACTGAAATTTCCCTCTATGTTATACACGGCCTCCTTCATTTACTAGGATTTGATGACCAAGAGGAAAAAGAAAGAATGATTATGCAGGGTGAAGAAAATTCTGCAATGGAGTATCTTAAAGAAAATAAGGTGTTACTTCATGAATAAATATCTGTTTTTTTTTCTTGTATTTTTCAGTTTTGCTCTTTTTGCAACCCCAGAAAACGATTTTTTGCGAGCTAACTTAAATGGAGATTACGATAAAGTCGTAGAGCTATATGAAAAAGAGGGGCTCCGGTTAACATATGCACGTGACAAGGATGGCAATACTCCCTTGCACATAGCGTGTTGCTCAAAAAAAGGGGGAAGCAAGGCAAAAGTTGTCGCATTTTTGATCGACAAAGGGGTCAATGTCAATGCACAGAATAAATATGATTCGACACCTCTTTTCATCGCGGTTTCCAATGGAAATTATGAAGCTACAAAGCTTCTACTATCGGCCAAGGGAATCCGGGTGAACCAAACCTATCAGCAAAGTTTTACTCCTCTTCACGTTGCAGTAATATCTCAAACTCCACCATTAATTGAACTTCTCTTATCTCACCCTGATATAAATCCCAACTTTGGGACTACGGATGGTGCTACCCCTCTCCACTATGCTGCTATGCAAGGACTTGTTGAAGAGGCCAAAATTTTAATCGATCACCTCAGCACAGACGTCAATGCTCCCCAACATGATGCGATCTACTCAGGAGCCACCCCCCTGCATTTCGCCGCTATGCAGGCACAAACTGAAATTGTCTCTTATCTCCTCTCTAATCCAAAAATCCAAGTAAACGCTGCGATTAACCAAGGATCTCAGACCGGTTTTACCCCCCTTCATTATGCCGTTTTAAATCCTGACACCGTCAATGTGTTAGAGGTTGTAAATCTCCTCCTTGATCATGGAGCCAACCCTAATATAAAGTGTGAAGGAGGAAAAACCCCTTCCGAGCTTACTGCAGTGTCAATCATCCAAAAAGCTCTCGCGAACCATAAAAAGAAGAGAAAATGAGCCCCGAATCTCTTTTTTTTCCTTTGATTTTCATTCTAGGAGCCAGCTCAATTACAATGCTCACAAAGGCGTTGCAAACCCTAGGCCGCATTCAGAGCAAGAAAGAATTCAAAAAAAAGCCCCACTATTTTTTTGCCTATAATTTCATCAAACGGATATTTTCGCATGATCCTTGGGATAACCTCTTCTACCTTCTTAGTTTTACCAAGCACCTTCTCCGCCTCCTCTACTCCACAACTTTTCTGCTTTACCTTATTACTATTTTTTTCGGTGACGTGTCGCCCCACTTTCCCCGTATTCTGTCAGCGATTGGAATCATTGCTGCTGTAGCGCTTATTTTTGACTTTTTCTTCCGATTTATTGCTGGATATAACCCTTCTCTTTGTCTCAGGATTGTGACTCCTCCCACCACTTTTTTTCTCTTCATTTTCTCCCCGATTACCTTTTTTCTCTTAAAGCTTCAAAAGCTCCTCTTTCATCCGGAGCAATCCAAACCCCATGGATTTTCAAGAGCGCGAGTAAAGGACAAGATTTTAGAACTGGCTCATGAATCGGAGCTCTCGATTCACCTTGATCCTTTTGACAGACGCACTATTAGTGCAGTTGCTTCAATGCGAGACCGAATTGTCCGCGAAATTATGGTTCCTCGCATTGATATGTTTTCCCTCTC
Organism: Candidatus Neptunochlamydia sp. REUL1; assembly: GCF_963457595.1. GTDB lineage: Bacteria > Chlamydiota > Chlamydiia > Chlamydiales > Simkaniaceae > Neptunichlamydia. The sequence goes on along the minus strand of NZ_OY735137.1, from coordinate 1,735,969 downwards.
AGTGAACCAAACAGTTCACGAAGCAGCTCAAAAATTTATTTCCGAGGGCTATTCTAGGATTCCTGTTTATAAAGAGACTGTCGATGACATCATTGGAGTTCTTCTCTATAAAGATGTCATTGAATATTATTTTCGTAGTATCGAAAAAAATGACCAATCGCCCCTTGAAACACCTTTAGAAAAACTAGTAAAACCTATCCTATATTCCCCAGAAACAAAAAAAATCTCTCAGCTTCTTCAGGAATTCAGAAATAATCAGATTCACCTAGCCATTGTTGTTGATGAATATGGTGGAACTGAAGGAATTGTCACAATCGAAGATATCCTTGAAGAGCTTGTCGGAGAGATTGCCGATGAGCACGATGTCATTGAAGAAGAACTACTCTACTCACCCCACCCTAATGGTGGTTTCATTGTTGATGGAAAAATGACCATTCTCGATATAGAAAAAGAGTTAAAGATTGCCATTCCAAAAGGCCCAGAATACGATACCATTGGAGGATATGTCTTTCACCGTGCTGGAACAATCCCTACAAAAGGATGGAAAATTCACAACGATAACTTCAATCTTGAGGTGCTGGCATCCAGTGAGAGGGTCATCGATCAAGTCCTCATCACTCCAAGCTCTTCCTAGCGCTCTGTCACCTTTGAGCTGCAATTTTTAAAGTTGACAGAGCACTAGGAAGCATTTTGGGGTTGAAATTCTATGATTTTTATAGTACAGTGGTCATAAAAATTTAAAAGAGAAATGTATGCGCCGCTCCATAAGTTATGCTGAACCTAAAAACGCTCTTGCAGGTGAAACCAAGACCTGGAAATTCATCTATACCCCCGCAAATGACCTACCCAAGGGTGCGCGACTGAAGTTTGACTTAGGCTCAAAAGGACGTGCTTTTGACTGGGAAATTCCTCAGACAAACTTAAAGAGCAAAAAAAATCTTATCTGGATGCAAATCCCCAGCAAGAAAGCTTTAAATGCAGTAGAAGTCCCCACGCCAGAAAATGCCCTTCCACAGTTTGAATTTACTCTTCCTGGTGACGTAAAAGCAGGTGAAGAAATTGCTATTTTTATGGGAAGCCCCGAAACTACAGATGATGGGAAAAAAGGAAACCGTGCACAGAACCACACCTTGCGTCGTCGTCCCTTTAACCTTTACATTGACCCTAAGGGGAAGGGAGAGTATAAAGAAAGTGAGACTTTCCACGTTGATGTGAAGGGAAATATACTGCATTCAATCCGCATCATTGTCCCTTCAGTCATCAATAAAAACCAGCGTTTTGATGTCATCGTCCGCTTTGAAGACGCATTTGGGAACCTCACTGGAAATGCTCCCGAAGGAACGTTAATTGAATTTTCATATGAGCGGCTCCGAGAAAATATCAGTTGGAAGCTTTTTGTTCCTGAAACAGGATTTATTAATCTCCCCAACCTCTATTTCAACGAGCCCGGGATTTATAAGATTAAACTAAGGAATCTCTCAACGGAAGAAGATTTTTTCTCCTCACCCATCAAGTGCTTTTCTAGTACCGATAGACAACTCTATTGGGGAACCTTTCATGGAGAAACAGCTCTTTATGATGCTGGGAAAAATATTGAGTCTTGTCTCCGCTACGTGCGGGATGAAGAAGCTCACCAGTTTTACAGCAGCTCCTCCTTTGAAAGTGAGGCAGAAACTCCCTCCGATGTTTGGAAAGGGATTGGATCTCATGTCTCTGAGTTTAACGAGGACGACCGTTTCTCCACTTTCCTAGGAATGCAGTGGTCTGGAACCCCTGTTGAAGAGGGCCTCCGACAAATCATCTATCTCAAGGATTCCAAGCCTATTCTCCGAAAAAAGGAAAGTAAGGCTAACCACCTGAAAAAGATTTACAAAAGCCATACCCCTAAAGACTTTATTGCGATCCCGATGTTCACAATGGGATCTGAGACATGCTTTGACTTTGACAATTTTGCCCCAGAATATGAAAAGGTTGTAGAAATTTACAATGCGTGGGGATCTTCGGAGTGCACAAAGGCAGAAGGAAACCTCCGCCCAATCACTTCCAAAGGGAAGAAGGGAATGAAAGAAAAAGCGGAAGGGTCTATACGCAAAGCCTTAAACAAAAATATTCGTTTCGGCTTTGTTGCCGGGGGGCTAGATGACCGTGGTGTCTTTAGTAATCTTTTCGATGCAGAGCAAGTTCAATATACACCTGGACTTACTGCCATTCTATCTACAAACCACTCCCGTGATGGATTAATCCAAGCAGTAAATAAAAGATCATGCTATGCGACAACAGGACCACGCATCATTATGGGTCTTGAAATCGCTGGCGCTCCAATGGGGTCAGAGCTCAACACCAAAGCAAAGCCAGGCTTAGAATATAATCGCCATATCACGGGATATGCTGTGGGACTCGATCATATTAAAGAAGTCCTTGTCATCCGGAATGGAAAATCCTTCCACACCTTCAGTCCCAAAGATGATACTTTCGAATTTACCTTTGATGATGAAGAGCCTCTTGAAAGCGTCTCTTTAAAACCAAAGGGCGAGTCCCCTCCTTTTGTCTACTATTATATGCGCGTAGAGCAAGAAGACGGGCATATCGCTTGGACATCCCCGATCTGGATCGATCTAGGAGCTCCTGTCACTTTAGAAAAGAAGAAAAAGTGATTTTTATTTTAGCGACTGCACTCATTCTTTTATGTGCATTGTTGTTGGGATTGGGACGACTCTTGAAATCAAAACACCCCTTAAACTGCAAACGGTGCGGAAACCCTGAGAAAAAAGAATGCGACGTGTGTCACAAGAAGGAAAAAGTTAAATCCCGCACAAAGCGATGATCATCTCTTTTAAGATGAGCATACGATCCTTATAGTATGCATCCATCGAGCTCTCTTCGGGAATATTTCTTCCGAGCTCTCTCCTTACATCATCCGGTAAAAGACCTAGATCTTGTTCAAAATTTCTCTGATGCAAGCCATAGGGACGAATCAGCTTTTCATGCCCCTCAAAAGCATCTCTTTCTAACGTCACAACCGCTTCAAGGTGCTCTTGGATGAGCTGCGCTGGTGTGGTCTCTTCAGAAAGACTTTTTTCTGTTGCCCTATTAAATGCAACAATGATGATTTTAAACTCTTCTCCGTCTAGCTTTCCTAGCTCATCAATCATAACTGCTGCCGAATCACCAGGAACTAATTGAATTTCATTTGGAAACCACTTATCTAAGAATCGCGCAAGAAGGTCATCTCTTTCTCGTGGAGCCCCCCCTTGAAGCTCTACAGGGACACACTGGAAAATATTGTCATGAATCCCAATGATAATATCCTTTGCAAAATAGCCCCCTTCGAGCATGAGGTCTAACATTCCTAGGTCCCTAGATATATTTTCCCAACCTGCTATCTCGAGCTGCCCTGCTCCCGCTCTGGTATTCACCCAAAGAATGAGATTATTAGGAACACCATTTCTATCAGCTGGAGATGCCAATACCCTTTCAATGTGCCCACGAAGAGCATTGATCGCTTCAGCATCTAGAGCATCAATTTTTTCCTTAGTATTAAAATCTTCTTTTGCGATTTCAACTTTTGCTAAAGCAAGAAACTCAGCTCTATCATGCGCCCAAGCCTGACATGTACTATGTGCCATTTTAACACTTTGGATTCCCCCCTGGGTCAGAACAATCGTTGCAGTAGTTGTAGCAAAAAGCGGTTTAGCAAATTTGTTAAAATCTGGGAAAGCATTATGACGCGAGTTGAGAACAGTTGTTGCTCTAAGCATTGTTGCAACAGTCGCAACAGATAGTGCAAACACAAGCGTATTTTCAGCAGTAGCTTTCTCTCCCGCTTTAGAAGAGGTGCAAAGAGTATGAATAGACTTTGCCGTAATCAAAACACTCGCGCCATTTGTAGCTGTCGCAAAGGCTGTTAAATTGGTGATTTGCTGAGTATATTTGCTAGCTAGCATGACAAGCGTTGCAGCACATGCTGAGCCCAACACATCCTGGGTGTGGTAACGATTATTTTGAAAAGCTTCAATCATTCATTCTCTCCATAAGGGGAAGTTCTTTTAGAGCAGCCTAAGGGCTTTCTGAGAAACGTCCTGTTGGCAATAACGTAGAGACCCCTTAAATTTGGCAGAATCATAGCAAATATTGAAATTGAAGGCGAGAAAAACCCCATGATATAAGATAGCATGGGGCTTAAAATATATATTTACATTTTAGCGGCAATAAGGGCTGCTAGAGCCTCTTTGGCGAATTCTCCCGTTGGATCCTCCCTAAAGTAGGTAAACCCTCCCTGTCCAGGAATGGGGCGCCTATCTCTTTCTTCTCATTTTTGAGCAGTGGTCTCACAAGCAGCAAGAGCTGCCTTTGTTTTTGCACTAAGTCGCCCATATAGTTGAATTGTTTTATTTTAGTTATAATCAATGCTCCTGGAAAAGTTCATCTATTCCGCATCGATATTTTCTTCGCTTAGACTTTGCCTGAGCCCACTTGCGTTCAATTGGATTTAAATCAGGAGAATATGGAGGGAGATATTCTAAAGTATGCCCTGCAGCTTTAATCCTTTGCTGCATAAATTTACCTTTATGGAACGCAGCATTATCCATATAGCTAAAAATTTTTATTTTAGTTATCATCTTTTGGATGACCTATTCATTGGATTTTAGAAAAAAAGCACTGTCAATTCGAAGCAGACTTTCGAAGCTCCTGCAAAGGGGTTCCTTCTAAGTCTTCATAGTGCCCAGCAAGGAGGATATCTTGATCTTCCTCAGAGAGTCGGTCAAAACACAGGATCAGAGCCATTAGCACCGTGGATGAACACTCACCCTTATCGTCTAATGAAGCTAAAAGTTGAAGCTCTATAATTTTCCTTTCCAGAGAAATACTTTTGTCGCTCATCATCGGTAAAATCATATCCCTCACATTATCGCTGTAAAGATAAGCTTCTTCTTTTAGTCTTCCAAGTAATGCCACGTTATGAGGAAGCGTTGGATTTTCAACAGCTTGCATGAGTTCTCCAACCTGTATACCAGTGGGCAGTAGATAAGCCTCTAACGGATTCTCTTCGCCAAAATAATCAAATAACAGCTCCGCTGTCACACCCTACTTCGACCTTTTCGATCATCGCTGCAAATTTTTGTGGATTAGATTTGGCTACATCCTCCACTTCTTTTCTACGATCTCGAACCGAGTCTTTTCCGAAGTTTTTCCATGCGGAAGCCACCCACGTACTCGCGCCCCAAAAGACATTATAAAGCATATCGGCAGCCGTTTGGCTCGTTGAGTATCCTGCAGTTGCTGTAGAATTCACCTCAGGCCTCCTCTTGCTGCTTTGATTCAAGCTCTTCTCTAACGGCTGGATAAACACCTGCTACATCTTTCTGCGAACCTGATCTCCTTAACTGTTCCATAATTTACCTCATTACGGACTATGGATTTCATAAAGAAGATATTTTAATTATTAAGAAAATATTAAGCAATCAAAGTTGCAAATTCAGCCAATTTTTCCTTTTTGACTTGGCTAAGTGCCAAGGGAATATCTTGAGCGATGTCCCGACCAGGGATACATTTTGTGAGAAACTCAATAAGCGAAGTTTGAACCTCTTCTGGAAGAAGATCGAAGAGCTCCTGCATAAATTCCTTGCGCTCATCGTAATCATAGGTCCAGACTTTCGAAACATCGATCAACGCTTCTACGCGCTTCTGTGCTCCCATGGACCCAAGGTGAGGGCGCAGAGCTGCAACACGCTCCGAAAATGCAGGAAGGGGGTAAAATTCTTTATGTCTAAAGAGAGAGAATAACTTGCTCATAGAGCAAGTATAGCATTACCGGTATTATATTGCTAGCAGCTCCTTTGCTGCTTTGCGAAGGAGTCCTAAATCGCATTCACTTGACTTCAAATACATAGTCCCGCTTGTCCCTTTTATCTTGTCATCTAATGTTCTCAACTTGAGACCGAGCATAAGATCAAGACCTTGGATTTTGCTCACGACAAACCACACCTTTGTCCTCGTCCGATTGACTTCCCTATTGTCTTTAATGTGAACCGGAATCAGATCCACCAAGAGTTGCAATTGCTCTTTATTTTCCTCAGGGAGGGCGTTGAGAGTATCATGCATCATTGACCAAATAATTGCGTCATAGATTCCCTTTACGGAAATATCATTTCTCTCATAAAACCCCTCTTCAACCTCTTCCTTTTGGATCGTACAATATGCTAGCTTAATCCAATCTGAAAAATCAGGTGCAATGTCTTTCAGTCTTCTAAGAACCTGATAGAATTTTGTGGGAAACTCGGAGCTGCGTGCCAGCTGACACTCTGTTGCTCGAAGAAGCACTTCCATGTTATGCAGTAATACCTCTTCCTCAGCTCCCTCTCGAAAAGAAGCAATGATCGCTTCAGGATCCCACTTCATGGGTTGCATTTCCTCAGGAAGCCGAGCAATAGGCCGGGGCGGTCCAAGCGGTTGAAGGAAGACGTTTGGTTCTGGAAAGTATGTATCCAACAAACCACCAAAAATCTGAGGAATCCATTTGGGAGCTCTCATCTCTGTTTCAGCAAGAGCCATAATTGCGCAGGTTGTAATGATTAGAGGCTTGTCGATCGTACAAGGCATTTGAGCAGTCGCGTAGTGTTTTTTAAGAGCGGCAGCTCCAAACGCTGCTGAAAATGCAAACATAAGAGCTCTCTTTGCTGATCTTCTTTCACCCGCATCGAAAAAAGTTCGAAGCGTATGCACAGACTTTGCAATGACTAAAAAACTTGCTCCCTCAACTCCAGAAACAAAAGCGACTAAAGTACTAATGGGCTGAATACGTTTGCATCCAAACTTTATAAGTACGGATGCGCACAAAACACTCACCAAGTCTTGAGTGTGACAACGATTATTTTGAAAAAACTGAAGAGCGCTGGTAGTCATTTTTTCTTTTAATTTCGGTGATAATTATAGCTTTAAATATCAAAAAATTCAACAATTGCAGACCATGAGGATTATATTAGGCTCAAAGTCTCCTAGGAGGCAAGAGATTATTAAGTTTTTTTCTATTCCCCATATGGTGGCTTCCTCCCCTTTTGATGAAAGGTCGATCCTGTTTCAGGGGGATGCTGAGGAATATGTCCGCGTCATTGCCGAGAAGAAGGGAGAGGCCCTTTTCCCAGAGTTTCCAAATGAGGTCATTGTAACCGCTGATACAGTCGTCTTACTTAATGGGGAAATCCTTCTGAAGCCAGAAGATGATGGAGATGGAAAAGAGATGCTCACCTCCCTTTCAGGAACAACCCATGATGTGATCACTGGTGTGGCTGTTCGAAAAGGAGAACAGCTTAAAAGCAGCGTTGAAACAACGCGTGTTCACTTCAACTCCCTCTCTGAAAAGGAGATTGCAGCCTATTTAAAGGGAATGCATGGAAGGGACAAAGCGGGAGGCTATGGAGCCCAGGAGATGGGAAGCCTTCTCATAAAAGGGATTGAAGGGTGTTTCTACAATGTGATAGGGTTACCAGTAAATACTCTTCAAAAATTACTATGTCAATTTGGAATCAACTTATGGGACGCTTTCTCCTCATAATCCTTACATTTTTCACCCCTCTTTGCGCAGCCATTTCTAAGAATCAAGTCCTCTATTTAATGCAGGCAGGAGAAGTTGAAAAAGGAATTCAGCTCTATCAAGACTGGGTCAAAGAAAATGAAAGACATGACTTTGATATCCTTGAACAGATGGGGTACATCCTTCTGAAACAAGGGGCTACTAGTGGAGATGAGGAAACTCTTCTTCTCAGCATGTATGGCCTGGGGATTGCTGGTTCAACGGAGGGGATGGAACTTTATGAGATGGGGATGAATAGTCATAACCCCATGACCCAAATGGCAACAATTCAGTTTCTTAGTCGTCTCCAAGAAGATGAGGTTGAGGGGCTCTTATTTAAGGCTTTTTCTTCCCCATATTTAGTGATTCGGATAGAGGCTGCCCATGCTTTAGCACAGCGCCGCTCTGAGGCAGTGACAGGAATGATTGATTCTTTGATGCAAAAACTCCCCCCTTTTTTTCACGTCTATTTCCCTGAACTTTTTGCTATGATTGGAACTCCAGATGCCATGGGAGTCTTAAAGCGTATGGCAGGGCACTCTCAGTTGAATGTACGTCTCTTTACGATTCTTTCAGCAGCACGCTTCGGTCGAGATGATTTTTTATCAGAGATTCGGGCAGGAGCAACCCACTCCGATCATGCGGAGCAAGAGACCTGCGCAGCAGCTCTTGGTTATCTAAAGGATTCTCATTCAATTCCTCGACTGAAAGAGCTCTCTAAATCAAAACATCTCAATGTGAAACTGGTTGCTTGCCATTCACTGGCGCTGCTTGGAGATCTCTCATACCGTGAACCCATTCTTGAGAGCGCACTTCAAAAAAATCCTCTCGCGATTCCAATGCTCCTGGACATGCCCAATACAGAACCCCTTCTAGTCACACTTCTCTCGGATTATAACTTTCATATTCGTGCAAATGCTGCCCTAGTACTATTGAAGAAGCGCAATCCAAAATGTGTTCCCACGCTCCTAAAAATGCTTATCAAAGATGAAAAGGATTTGGGTTTTCAGCCGATCTATTCTTTGGGACAAGCTTTAATGGCTTGGAAGGTTATCCCCTCATGTACTCATTATGCTAAGAAAACTCAGCAGGATATTCCAGGTATTACGCTGGCACTGCGCGAGCAGATTTTGCAAGATGCTTTAGAGCTCCCAGAAGAGGAATTTCTAAAAATTGCCCAGGCAGTCTTTGATAAAAAAGAAAATGAACTGATTCCTATCTTAATTCATCTCCTTGAGAATCTGGGTACCCCAGGGGCTGAAGCTCTTTTAAAGGAGGAGTGTCGCCGCGCAGGAGCTCCTTTTATTCGCACATACTGTCACTTAGCACTTCATCGAATACGCGCTAAGGGACCTCATAAAGAGCACATCTACCAATGGGTAGGAAGCCAACGAGATCATGAACTGTTTCAATTTCGGGAAATGCTTTCCTGGACAGATCGAAAAGAAACAGAAGGCTCTTATATTTTAACTCCAAAGGAAACCTCCAGATTGCTCATTGAGAGTTACGAAACTCTTGTCGATAGTCATGAGATTGAGGGAATCGATATTCTCCTCTCTGCAATCCGCTTGGGACATAAAAAAAACCGCTTTCTTCTCGCTGGACTCTTGCTCAAGGCGATTCAATAAGGTATACTTGTGGCCTTTGAAAGTTGGACGGGTCCATGCGCCTTTGTATTTTTCTCTTTTTTCTGTTGGTGATCCCCCTGCATGGCGCGCAGGAGTTTACTGTTAATCTTAAAGACCCTGAATATCAGAATGGAGTCATTTCAACCCATGCTGGAGGGGTGATTAGCTCACCGGAACTGCGGGTTCAAGCGCGCCATATTGTCTATACTAACCGCATGGAAAAAGGAGAGACAATCCACCGAGTTGTGGCAGAGGGAAACTTGATGCTAGACAGTGGAGGACATACCTATGTTGGACGCCGTTTAGAGTATGATTTTGTGACCAAAACTGGGATTGTTTACAATGGAGTCACGGCCATTGACCTCTGGTTTTTAGGTGGAGAAAAAATCCGCCTTAACTCTGATCGGAGTTTCTACCTCTATAATGCTTTTGTAACGACAAGCGAGAGCAAAAATGCCGACTGGAAAATCCATTCACGCGAGGTTGAGACCACAAAGAAAAGCTATTTAGCTGCGAAAAATGTAACTTTTAGATTTTTTGAAACACCAATTTTTTGGCTCCCCTCCTTTAAAAGCAACTTAAAATCAATGGCAGAGTCTCCTGTAAGATATAAAATAGATCTGGATAAGGGGCTATGGCCAAAGGCAAGTATGCGCTACCGAGTCTATTCTTGGGAGCAACTCGACCTTTTCTTCCGCCTCAATGTCCGTCCTTCAAAAGGAGTCGGTGCTGCGCTTGAGTCAGACTATCAATCCTTAGAAAAACGGACAAAGTTTCGAACCCGCAGTTACATCGATTACGATGCTTTCTACAGAGACACCAACCCAGATAAAGCACGAACCCACTATAGATTGCAAGGAGTCTACACTTCAACAAGTGAGGATGAAAAATCCCATCTTCTGGCGACCTACGACTGGCTGAGCGATAAAAACATGCAAACAGACTTTGGAAGTGAGGATTTTGAGCTTAACACTGCCAAGCAGACCCGCATTGAAATGCGAAACTACCAAGATTGGATGATTTTCGGAATTGATGGAAAATTTCGTGTAAACGGATTTCAGGGGATGAAACAAGAACTTCCTGAATCATTTTGGACCCCTAAATCCTTTGCGATAGGAGACTCAGGGATTATTTCAGAAAATCGGATGAAGGTTGCATACTTGGACTACGTATCTGCAAAGGATATTGAACCTGCCGTCCCCGACTTCAATGCAGCACGACTATCTACTCGCAATACCCTTTATCGCCCTTTTGCGCATCGAGGGCTTGCTCTCACCCCACTTGTTGGAATCGAAGGGGTCTTCTATGAAGACAGCCAAAGAGATAAACCAGCAGCCCTGGGAGTCTTATTCTATCAGCTCCTTTTTGACCTAACTTTGAAGCGCAATTTTAAAACGGTCTGTCATACCCTGCAACCCTATATCAATTATGAAGGGATGACCCACCCGACAATCTCCCCAAATACTCCCTATATTTTTAGCATTCAGGATGGCTTCAACCGCCTCAATGTGATTAAGTCTGGAGTGCGTAACCTTTTTTACATGAAGAATTCTCCCCTTTTCGAACCCAATATCATTGCAGACCTTTATATCTACAGCTTTTTTGGAGATCAGACCTTTGCTAAAACTGTTCCAAAAATCCAGGGGAATTTCATTTGGAACTTTCCCTCTTGGAATCTAAATAGCCACCTGGGGTGGAACATAGAGAATCAAGTACTCGACTATGCCAACATAGCCTTAGCTTGGACGATTAATAAGAACTTTGCCTTCAAAACAGAATTCCGCCACCGCAGCCGCTTTGATTGGAGAAAGGATAACCCCGATGACTTTATTATGGAGGTAACACGAGATATCCACGATCTCCTCCATTCCCCTCTGTCAGATGGGAGAAATACCCTTCTTTCCAGATTGCAAATTAAAATTGCTCCTCAGTGGATCGTGCGCCTTGAATCTCATATCGGCTGGGGACGTGGAGGAGAACCCAATTATAACGAAGGAAAGTTTGATCTGATCACAATGATTAGCACAAGTTGGCGCCTCCGTCTCACCTTTATTCACTCTCTTGCCCCTCATAAGAAAAACGACCGATTTACCTTCGGCCTCTCTCTTGTAAAGAAGTGATAAAACCATTCCCTTTAAAACTATTATTACACATAATACCTTTCAACCTTTTAGATAGGAATGGAGATGAAAAGATGGCAGTTGAAGCAGTATCCTCGGAAGCAACGGCTTTTGTTGAAATAGATAAAGAGAACACTGGCGACCTGGGTGGCAGAGCTGTTTCATATCAAAAAAACCCAAATACTTGTTTTAGTCAACTGATTCTTAATACATTAACTATTCACCCTAAGCTCTGTAGTTTCCTGTGGGGGTATTTTGATCCTGAAAAAAAAGAAGAGCAAGAATTTGAGATTCAAATGCTGATTTGGGCTATACATTGCCAATCACCAGAGGAGGAAGAACAAAAGAAAAAAATGTTCACATCTTTAGCCAATACAGCCATAAAAGTAGGAACTATTGCCGCATTAGTAATAAAAAGAGATTATAAGAGTGCTGCGTTAACAACAGGAATCGTTGTTTTAGATATAGCTGATGATTGCTTGAGAACTGTGGATGAATTTAAAAAACATGTAAAGGATCAAGGAAAAAACTTTTCTGATGTGAGATTTTACAATTGGGCGGAAGAAATAGAAAGAAACAAGCAGGATCTTATTACGAAAGGAATTATCTTGGAAGCAGATGAATCCTCAAGGCATTATAATGAAAACCCTCATTATACACGTAACCCACACTACACAAAGCCATTATGTTAAATATTAGAGAAAAATTATGAAAAAATCAATTATGACTTTTCTGTTCATTTACCTGGTGTTATTAAAAACTCAGGCGTTTGCACTCGAAAACAATAGAGACGTTTTTGGAGTTTTTATAGAGACCCAATCTGAAGCAGAAAGAAAAAAATTAGGGTCAGCTCTGGGTCAGTTGGAAAAGCAACACACGATTGAAGTTGCTTTTGTAAATGATTGTTCCTGGAAAAATAAAAACAAGGAATCCGCAAGTGGTTCCATTTTAGCGAGATTAGAGTTTGTAAGACCTCCTAATGCCGAATCTAACCCTGCATATTCTGGCAAATCCTATGATCAATTAACAAACGAATATATAGTTGCTATCCCTGATGATATCGACTCGGATTTCAAATCCCAAGGGTATGTATTCATGTACGCTGAAAAAGTGCTATTTGATCATGCTGAAAAAATCGGAGACAAAAAGCAATTCCCCAAACTCATACAAGAACTAGAAATTAATATAGAAAAAATTGCGAAGAGCAACAAGAACGAGAAAAAACCATTACTCATCTTGTTTTTATAAATCTAAATATGTGCACCGAAGAGGTAAGAAGCCATTGATACCTCTAGAAAATCAAGCTGCATTCAGGCAAGCTGTTTTAGAGCTGCAAGAGAAGAAAGTAGGTGGTCGTATCAAAGGGAAAGACATTTTGGAATTGATGAAAACAAAATATGGAGTCGACCCATCTTTGAAGCCGGTATACAATACGTTGAAAAGGGCTGACCTCGTCTGGATCTCGGGTCGATTAATTCACCCCAAGGCAGACTTAGAAGCCCAAGAGACTTTAAAAAAAACTTCTCAGAAAAAGTAGTTGAGGCATTGCCAGCAGGAGTAAAAATAGAGTCTGTTGATATTTGGTTCCAAGATGAGGCTCTAGAGTGGGGCAAAGAGGCACTGTAACCCGTACATGGGCCAAGAAAGGAACACGTCCTCGGCTCGCACGTCAGCAGCAATTTGAATACGCTTACATATTTGGAGCTATTTGCCCCGTCAGAGATGAAGCTGTAGGCCTTGTAATGCCAGCTGTAAATACAGAAGCAATGCTTGTGCATCTTGAGCACATTTCCATGAAGATTCCTGAAGGAAGGCATGCAGTTATTGTGCTGGATAGAGCTGCTTGGCATACAACAAAGCGACTTAAAAGGTTTAGCAACATAAGCCTTCTACCGCTTCCTCCGGTTTCGCCAGAGTTGAATCCAACAGAACAAGTATGGCAAACGCTTCGAGATGAACATCTAGCGAATCGCTGTTATGAAGATTATGATGCGATTACAATGGCCTGCTGCGATGCATGGAATGCATTTGTTGACACTCCAACCAGAGTGAGAAGGCTCTGCTCAAGACCGTGGGCTATTTTATGACGTTATTTTTTACGAATGGTATTACTTAGGAGAGTAAAAATAGCGCAAACACAGACTGCTTATTTGGGAGTCAGACTCTTTTCATTCGATTTTAATCAGTTAAACATTACGGCATAGGCTGTCCCTTGCGTAGCTCCAAAGAGAAATCCATACGTAGATCGGAGATTCCCACTCCCCAGCGCATTATTTAGTGCTCCCCCAATGATTCCGCCTAGAAGCAGGATGGAGGAACCGTTATACTCGCCATGAGCCTATTCTTCGTTGATTATTTGTTATATTTTTTTTTGATATCATTGAGAGCCTTCTCAATTTTTTTCCGCCGATTTGAATGAATACGATCAATAAAAAGAACCCCGTTAATATGATCATTTTCATGCATAATATTTCTTGCACGCCATCCAGTTGTCGTTTCTGTAAAGATATTTCCCTCTAAGTCCATAGCCTCAACCTCTATAGAAAAAGGTCGGGTCACTTCCTCATAAACCCCCGGAATGGAAAGGCAACCCTCACCATGAGTATCTAACTCAGAAGAGGGAGCAGAAAGCTTAGGATTGATATAAATTTTAGGAGGACAAAGAACTGGCCAACCCTCATCATCAGCTCCATTCTCGTAGCGCGAAACAAACATTCTAACAAGGTAGCCAATTTGAGGGGCCGCAAGTCCTGCTCCATCTTTATCAATAACGGTATCTATGAGGTCTTGTGCAATTTGCTTAACCTCGTCAGTAATTTCAGTCACCTTATCGCATTTTTTGCGAAGACCAGAGCTGCCGTAGTAGACAAGATCCTTGATCATAGTCCAGCACTGACCTCTTCGATATTAACACCTAGTGGGGCTTTTTTAGCGCGACCAATCGACGAGGTCCAAAGAGAGAGGATCAAACAAACAATAAGGAAAATCCCAGCAAGATATGCAGTGAATTTTTTTAAGACATCTGCAGTCGAGGTTCCAAATAGAGAATCTCCTGCATCTCCGCCAAAAGAAGCGCCTAATCCAAGACTCTTACTCTCTTGAATCAAGATCACAAAACAAAGGAGGGCACAAAGGCCAACAAATAAGAATAGCGTAACGTAAAACAGTGCGGTCATGATGACAATTCCTTTCCATGTTCAATAATTTGTCCAAATGCCCCTACCTCTAGAGAGGCTCCACCTATAAGGGCTCCATCAATATCTTCCTGCCCAAGAAGGGAAGCGGCATTCTCGGGCTTTACCGATCCTCCATAGAGCAAAGGAAGGCGCTCGCCAATCTCTGACCCCCATGTCTCCTTAATGTAGGAGCGAATGAGATGATGGGTTTCCTGTGCAATCTGAGGAGTCGCTGTCTTTCCCGTTCCAATTGCCCAGACAGGTTCGTAAGCAATGATAAGATTTTCTAGCTCTTTTTTAGAGAAGTCTTTTAAAGCTGCGCTAAGCTGACGAGTTAGAACGGAATGAGTCATCTCCTTGTCCCTCTCCTCTTGGGTTTCCCCAATACAAAGAACAGGAAGAAGTTCTTCCTCAATCGCCCACTTCACCTTGCGGTGGATCATTTCGTCATTTTCGTGAAAATGAGCCCGTCTTTCCGAATGACCGATCAGCACAAATATGGCTCCATTTTCCTTGAGCATTGCAGATGAAATCTCTCCAGTATAGGCCCCCTTTGGATACTCACTCATATTTTGAGCACCTATATTGAGATACGTTCCTTTGGCGCTTTGCACAGCAGCATCAATGGAAGTGAAGGGAGGAGTGATTCCGATAAAACAAGTGGTCTCTCCAATATAAGGAAGAAGTTCTTCTACGAACGTCACTGTTTCAGCAGACGTCATATGCATCTTCCAATTTCCAATAATAAACTGTTGTCTCATCAGCATCCCGATTGTAATTTCTCCCCAGGATAACACTTTTTTAGAAATAACTCTAGCTTGAATTTTGCTTTGAGATGATTTATACCGGTTATCTCAACTTTGTACATTTTTTGACCGCATCTTCCCGATGCTTCCAGAAAATCAAAAGGAATTTTATGAAAATATTGTCAGTGACTGAGCTCACCCTTGCAATTAAAAGGCAACTGGAGCCTCAATTCGCCCACATTCAGGTCAAGGGGGAGGTGACCAATATCCGGGCTCAATCGTCTGGTCACCTATATTTTAGTTTAAAAGATCAAGGGTCTCAAATATCTGCTGTCCTTTTCAAAGGGAATGCACGCAGTGTTTCCCGCTTGCCAAAGGCTGGAGACCAGATCGTTGTCCGTGGAGAGTTGAGCCTTTATGCCCCTAGAGGAAGCTACCAAATTATAGTTCGAGAGTTAGAACATGCCGGGGTAGGAGAGCTTCTTATGAAACTCCACCAGTTAAAGGAAGAGCTTAAGGCAAGAGGCTGGCTTAGCCCAGATCATAAAAAAAACCTCCCCAAGTACCCCAAAACAATTGGCGTAGTGACAAGCCCCACTGGATCGGTCATCCAAGATATTATTCACGTGTTAAAGCGCCGCTTCCCCCATTTCCACCTCATATTAAACCCCGTTCGTGTCCAGGGAAAAGAAGCTGCTGAAGAAATTGCTTCTGCGATCAAAACTTTTAATACCCATCAGATGGTCGATGTGATGATTGTGGGTCGTGGAGGTGGAAGTCTAGAAGATCTTTGGCCTTTTAACGAAGAATGTGTTGCTGAAGCAATTTTTCATTCGAAGATCCCTATCATCTCTGCTGTTGGGCATGAAACCGATGTAACTCTCGCTGATTGTGTTGCCGATGTCCGGGCTCCCACTCCATCAGCCGCAGCAGAAGTTTCAGTCAAGGAACAATCGGCACAAAATGAATTTCTCACGCAAACACAAGAGAGGCTCGATCATATTTTGAAGCAAAAAATGCGACACGGATCTGCCTTAATTCAAGGAGCGGCTCGCCATCCCCTTTTAGCCTCTCCATTTGCCATCCTCTCTGAACACTACCAAAGAGTCGACGATTTTTCAACGCAACTTGACACTTCTTTCCGTCATAAGTTGAACCACTTAGAGCTCCAATTGATTGCGCTTAAAAGAGAACTTCAGGGGAAGCGTCCTCAAGGAGAAATTACGCAGCTCCGCCAAAAACTTCGAAGTTATGCCGAAGGGATTCAAGTCGCTATGACACATTTATTGAAACGGAAAGAAGAGCATCTAAAACAACTTTCTACCCATATCAATGCCGTCAATCCTGAATCTATCCTAAAAAAAGGTTACTGCATCCCCTTTGCGGAAAAAGAGAATTCGGTTATGATGTCATCACGTGTAGTCACCCCCGGTTTGGGATTACGTCTACGCTTTCATGATGGAACTGTCCGAGCACTCGCCCTGGAGGTCGATGGAAACTAAACAAAATGCAAGCTTCTCTTTTGAACAGGCCTATACGCGACTTGAAGGGATCTTAAGTGAGCTCAATAGCGGTGAGACTCCTCTTGAAGAGTCTTTGAAACTCTATGAGGAAGCGAATAAACTGATTACTCTTTGTTCAGCAAAGCTCAATCAAGCTGAGCAGAAAATTGAAACTCTAATCAAAACCAGAGGCGCTCAACCTCAAACAGCTCCATTTAACCCTGAATCCGAAAAGGTTCTCGACACCGCCCATGACACCTACTCTTGATTCACTAACGCGCCCTCAAGACCTTAAGGGGTTTTCCTCAAATGAGCTCATTGCTCTATCCGAGGAAATTCGCGCGCGCATCATGGACGTTTTGTCAGTAACGGGGGGACACCTCTCCTCCAACCTAGGAATTGTCGAGTTAACCCTTGCCTTGCATGTAGTATTTAATTCCCCCCATGACAAATTGATCTTTGATGTTGGGCACCAAACCTATGTACACAAACTCTTAACAGGAAGAAACCCTCGCTTTCCAACGCTTCGACAGACAGATGGACTTTCAGGATTTTCACACCCCCCAGAATCCCCTCACGATCATTTCTACTCTGGACACGCTGGAAACGCTCTTTCTCTAGCTCTTGGAGTCGCAAAAAACCGAGATATTCGTGGAAAAGATGAAACTATTATCCCAGTTCTTGGGGATGCAGCGCTCACCTGTGGCCTTACATTGGAAGCAATGAATAACATTCCTCGAAAGCTCCAAAAATTTCTTGTTGTTCTCAATGACAACGCTATGTCGATTTCTAAAAATGTAGGAGCCATCACTAACATTCTCAGTCGCTTTTTCAACAGCCCAACTGCGAATAATATTTATGAAGAACTCTCGGAAATTGTGAATAGAATCCCTGGCTATGGCGAAGCCCTCGCCAAACAGGGAAATAGAATGAAAGAGTCCATGAAGAACCTAATCAGTACAGCTCCTTTCTTCGAACAGTTTGGCCTTTCTTATGTTGGGCCCATTGATGGACACGACATTAAAAAGCTTATTGATACATTCGAAGCCTTGAAGGATGTGGATCACCCTACCCTCGTTCATGTTCTCACTGTCAAGGGGCAAGGGATGAAAAAAGCTATCAATAACCCCACTCCCTATCATGGAGCAAAACCATTCAATCGGGTAACTGGAGAATTCTATCCCCCCAAAAGTCTTAGTCCCACCTTCCCTAAGGTCTTTGGAAAACATGTTTTGAAGATGGCAGACGAGGATCCTAATCTAGTAGCGATTACCCCTGCCATGCCCGTCGGATCCTGTTTAGACGCCTTTATGAAAAAATACCCTGAAAGGTGCATTGATGTCGGAATTGCTGAAGGACATTCTATTGCTTACGCCGGTGGGATGGGCCGTGGTAGAAAACTAAAAGTCATCGCCTGCGTCTACTCCTCATTTTTGCAGCGAGCTTTTGATAATATTTATCATGACGTCTGCATTCAAGACTCCCCTATTGTTATTGCAATTGATCGAGGAGGGTTAGCCACAGGTGATGGAGTAACTGCCCAAGGTCTTTTTGATATTTCTTACCTTAATGCCATGCCAGGAATGGTGATTACTCAGCCAAGGAATGGGCATGTTCTCAAGGAACTGCTCGAAAGCGCATTCGGCTATCAAAAAACCATCGCGATTCGGTATCCTAATCTCTCTACATTCGAAGGGAATCTACCGGTTGAAAAAAGGGAACTTGGAAAGGGGGAGGTCCTTGCAGAAGGTGAGGATATCGTCATTATTTCCCTAGGGCACATGGATCAAGTTGCTCTTGAAGCCCGCACTCTTTTAGAAAAAGAGGGGATAACTGCCTGCGTCATCGACCCTGTCTTTATAAAACCCCTTGATAAAGAGCTGCTAATGTCTCGCATCCAAAAAGCTCAGATGGTAATTACAATCGAAGAACACTCTTTACAAGGCGGACTCGGGTCGATTATAAACAACTTTATGATGAACCACGGATTGGGTCACGTTCGGGTGAAAAATTTTGGAGTTCCAGACACTCTTATTGAACATGGTGGACACCAAGATCTACTGAAAAAGTATGGAATTACTCCTGAAAATGTCGCTAAAGCTGCCTTTTTCCTTGAGAGAGTTACATGAAGGTTGCCCTTTTTCCTAAAGTGCAAGAAGAAGCCTCTAAGAAGCTTGCTCAAGAAGTCCTCAACTTTTTAACTAAAAACCAAGTTGAAGTCGTCGTTGAGGATGATAAAGCAGGAGAACTCGGAGCCCCCACCCTTTCATCTGCAGATCCTCACTCTATCGACATTCTTATTACAATGGGTGGAGACGGATCCATCCTTCGTGTTGCTCACCAGCACTCGAGCTTAGATGCTGCAATTCTTGGAATCAATCTGGGCCATTTAGGATTTATGGCTGATGTGAAAATCTCCGATATTATCCCGGGTCTCGAAAATCTTGTGAATAATCGGTTTACGATTCAAGAGCGTGTCATGATTGAAGGAGAGTCGAGCACCAACCAGGAATTCTTCGCTATCAATGACTGCGTTCTTCATCGCGCTCGAAACCCCAGCCTTGTCGAAATCACCATCCACGTCGACAACCTTTTTCTCAATACTTTCGAGGCTGATGGTGTTATTATCGCAACTCCCAACGGATCCACAGCCTATTCCCTAGCGGCAGGAGGGCCAATTGTAAGTCCCGATATCGAAGCCTTTGTCATCACACCTATATGCCCACACACCATTTCAAACCGTCCCATTGTTCTAACTCCAAGCCAAAATATCCGGATCGAATATAGGGGACATAAGGGCCCTATCGAATTTGTCACCGATGGTCTCCACCACTTTGAAATGAAAGTTGGAGATCAAATTCACCTTAGGAAAAGTTCAAAAAAGTTCAAACTGGTCAATTTGAAAGGAATCGATTACTTCTCTACCCTGCGTCACAAACTCGGCTGGTCGGGGAAACTTCGGTGATGGTTGATCATTTATCAGAAGACAAATTAATAAAGCTGATTGGTCATGCAAAGAGCCTCGTAGAGGTAGGTGCCACCTAGTTCTCACTATCGGAATCCCAAAAACCAATATATTGGTACTGGCCTTACCATTATCGATGCCACGCAAAAATTGGAGTTGCATATCACAAAAAACCAGTCTCAAAAGTGCTTCAGGAGGTGACTTGGGTTCGCCCTCTTGAGTCTTGGATAGAACAAATATCCGTCAATAAAGAGGTTATTCCTCGATTCCAAAAAATAAACCATTAAATTCTTATTGCAAAAAGCATTGAGCTTCCTTATAGAAATAAAAAAGGACTATTAGTTAACTATTTTGGGAGCCTCAAAACATGAAAAGCCACTTTTCAAAACTTGCCTCAAGTGTCGCTTTTTCATTTGTTTTAGCGTCATCAGCCTTTGCAGGCATCGATGAGCGACTGGACACTTTGGAAAAAGACATGCAGGAAATTTCTGCACGAAACCCGAAGGATACTCTAGGCACGAGCTTTACCTCAAGCCGCCCTGAAGTGAAGGGAACCAACTGGTTCCTAACATTTGACTTAACCTATTGGCACACTAAAATGGGTGGAACAGAGTATGCGTACTCTCTTCACCCTCAAATCAACAATGGTGTTCTTCTTCCCGATATTAATGGGGATCTCAAGGAGAATGACTTTGGCTGGAATGTCGGTGTGAAAGTTGGGCTGGGGTATAAAACACCGCATGATACATGGGATGCTTTTGTACGCTACACCTACTTTAATGGCGATGACACCTCAAGCTCATCAAAAGCAGAGCCCTCAGCGCTTGTTTCCCTAACCAATTTCGGGCTGCTCTTTGCGAGTAAGGTAAAGTCTCACGTAGAAGTGGACTATGACAACGTCGATATCGAGCTTGCACGTAGCTACTTTATCAGCGGACGCCTTGCTGTTCGACCTCACTTTGATGTGAAAACAACGTGGATCGACATCGACCAAGATGTCCAAATTACTGCATCATCGATTGACAATACCTCCAATACCATTGGACTAGACTATAAGACTAAAGATAACTGCCGTTTTTGGGGTTTAGGACCTCGCGCAGGTATCGATAGTAAATGGTTCCTAGGATATGGCTTTCATCTCTTTGGAGATTTTGCTGGATCTGTTCAATATGGATATTTTAAAACGGAAGCACGTGAGTTCCTTCCACCAAGTGCCCAACCTGCCCTAAGCGGTGGAGAAGCCTTCAAAATGAAACATAAGTTTCATCGCTTCATCCCTTTTGTTCAGATGTTTCTTGGACTAGGGTACGATACTTACATCAATAATGAGAATCAACACCTCACCTTCAAGCTTGGATATGAGGTTCAATACTACTGGCGCGTTAACCAGATTAACAAGTCAGACAACTTTACTGATGTAAGCGGAAACAACCTTACACAAACACGTTTGATGTTTGAAAAAGCTTCGGAAGATCTTATGTTTTATGGGATCACCGGAGAGGTTCGCCTCGATTTCTAAGTGCATTCGTAAGAATCACACGCTAGCAAAAGCTCCCGGCACTAGCTGGGAGCTTTTTTTATTTAATAGCTTGTCTCGTCGATCGAAACTTTCCCACGAAAAATCCGATACATCCAATAGCCATAAGCAAGCGCCATAGGCACCCCAATCCCTGCCATGATGAGCACCACCTTAAAAGTCGCCACAGTAGCTGAACTATTAAACAATGTGAGGCTATAGGACGGATCAAGACTCGAGCGAACCATATTTGGGTAAGTTCCAAGCCCGAAAAGAATAAACAGAAGAGTAATACTAATTGAAGAGAAGATGAATGCCGTTCCATCCTTCCCGCGACAGGTACATAGAGGAACACATATAATCGCAAGCAGTGCAAGAACTCCCGCTAAAAATAAAGCTGGGGTTTGTCTCATCAAGTCAGTCATGTGAGGCTTGTAGACAAGCGTTACGATAGTCGTTGCGATGTAGCAAATAATAAAAATAATAATTGTAGGATTCACCCAGCGGCGGACCCTCTCATGCATAGTCCCTTCGGTTTTCATTAACATATAGATCGCTCCATGCATCATGAATACCGTCACCCCAAGGATACCAACAAGTATCGTATAAGGGGTAAAAAAACCTGCAAATGATCCTTGAAACACTTCATTCTGGTCAATGGGAACTCCAACAATAATGTTTCCCATTAATACACCAATGGTAAATGCGATCACATAGGAACCAATACTGAACATGCAGTCCCAAAAACGACGCCAACCCTTAGATTCTTGTTTCGAGCGAAACTCAATTGCCACGGCGCGGATCATCAGCCCCATAAGCAAGATCATGATGATAAAGTAAAAAGCAGAGCAAATTGTTGCATAAACTGGGGGAAATCCAACAAACATTGCTCCAAAAACAATAATAAGCCACACTTCATTTCCATCCCAAACAGGACCAATTGCATTAAGCATCAGCCTCCGCTCTTGATCACTACGCGTAAAGAGATGGAGACAGCCCACGCCAAGATCAAAACCATCGAGTACAGTATACATGATGACACTAATCCCAATGACGGCATACCAAATAACCTGAAACGTTTCTAAAAGCATTTAACTCGCTCCTCCTTCTGCAGGATAGGGGTTCCGATAAACCGCATTTTTTTCGACAACATCTTCTTGAGGTCCATCCTTGATCTTCCGGTTCAGAAGAAAAATGAAAAGAGAAAAAAGAAAAATATAGATCACACTAAACATGATCAAGGAGCCAATGACCATCCCCCTGTCAATTGAAGGGGATACCCCCTGGGATGTCCGCATAATATTCCAAACAACCCAAGGTTGTCGTCCGAGTTCTGCAGTGAACCATCCTGCTTGATTTGCAATAAAGGGAAAGCACACAGAAAATACTAAAAATCGAAGACTCCATTTGGCTTTTTCAAACGTCTTTCGCTTCCAAATAATCACTCCCAAAACAATCGCCAAAAACATCCCACCCCACATGTAGATCATTAAATGATAAGCTTGAAAAACTGCATTGACTTTAGGCCAATCCGTTTCAGGATACTGATCAAGACCAACTACTGGGGTTGTCGTATCTCTGTTAACTAAAATATTAAGAAGCCCTGGAACTTGAATTGCCTTAACCTCCCGACTTTCTTGATCAACCCATCCTATTAAATTCATTGGAGCATCAGACTTGGTTTCAAAGGTCCCCTCCATTGCCGCCAGCTTTGTTGGCTGATATTTTGCGACAATCCTTGCAGAGCTGTCTGCTGAAACAAGCTGCAAAAGCACCATTACAGCACCAATAATAAGGCCCCATCGCATACTTCGCTTTGCAAACTCAATATGCCGCTTTTTCAACAGATAATAGGCTGACACACTAATCACCATGAATGCGCCCGTCAACCAACACCCTATGAGAACATGAGTGAGGCGATCTAAAAAAGAGGGGTTAAAAATCATAGCCCAAAAATCAGTGAGCACCGCTCGCGCTTCCCTTCCTGTTCCGACAATCTTGTATCCTGCCGGAGTTTGCATCCATGAATTTGCCGATACAATCCAAGTCGCACTAAAGTGAGCCCCAAACGCCACACAAATCGTTGCCAAATAGTGTATACCCGGTCTTACCCGGTTCCATCCAAAAAGCATCAAGCCAATAAACCCTGCCTCTAAGAAAAAAGCAAAAACTCCTTCAGCTGCAAGAGCACTTCCAAATACATCCCCAACAAAACGAGAGTACATCGACCAGTTATTTCCAAAAGCGAAAAGTTGCACCAGCCCCGTAGCAACGCCGAGCGCGAAGCTTAAAGCGAAAATTCTTGTCCAGAAAATGGCAATCTTCCGATACCTTGGATCCTTCTTCTTAAGATAGATCCCCTCCATGACAACAATCATCAAACTAAGCCCGATACTAAGAGGAGGATACAAATAGTGAAAACCGCTTGTTAATCCAAATTGAATTCTAGAAAGAGTCGTTACATCCATAGCCACACACAAATTTTTTATACCCAAACTATGCCCTATAAAATATATTTGTCAACTTCTCTGTCCTAAGAAGCTCTGTATTTCACCCCAAACTACCTTCTAAACAAGTAGGATGGGGTGAGAGAAAGTCCTTTTGTGTTAAACCTTTCCAACGCTAGACTTATTCCAAAAAAAATTTCGGAGATCTCTGGGAATAGGTTCGAAATAAATTTATACACGTCTTTACGCCCCTTGCCCTTTTCTCTGCTGCGGCTTACCTGGCAGGATCCAAAAAATGCATTCAATATTTTCCTAGGCTCTGTCCTCAAATTTTACACCACATGATGATCGAAGCAAACAAGAGCGCTTCTTTAAACATACAACCTGTTTTATCATAACGTGTTGCAATTCTTCAAAACTCTTTAATGCGTCCAAAGAACCTTTCGACAGCATTTCGTTCTTTATACGTATGCTCATCATACTGAATGGTTACTTTCCTACTTTTTTCTCCAGGGATTACCGGAATAATTCCTCTCTCTACTAAGATTTTCCTAAATGGATCGCTATCATATCCTCTGTCAGCAAGCAAAAAATCACAGTAATCATTTCCTAAAAGAGCTTCTCCCTGGCTAATATCAGATCGCTGACCTGCAGTAATAATAAACCCCTAAAGGCATTCCCAACGCATCTACTTTTACATGAATCTTTGAAGAAAAGCCTCCGCAACTTCTTCCTATAGATGAATTGTTTTATTTTAGTTATAAGCAATACTCCTGGAAAAGTTCATCTATTCCACATCGATATTTTCTTCTCTTAGATTTTGCCTGAGCCCACCTGTATTCAATTGGATTTAAATCAGGAGAATATGGAGGGAGATATTCTAAGGTATGTCCTGCATTTTTAATCCTTTGCTGCATAAATTTACCTTTATGGAACGCAGCATTATCCATAACTATGACGCTTTCAGTAGACAACTTTGATAACAAGTCTTGCTCGGTCCAAGCAGTGAAAGCATCTGTATTAATTGTGCAATCGAATAGGGCAAGAGTAAGAAGACTTTTTCCAACGAGTGCTCCCATTACATTGGTCCGATCTTTTGCTCCCCAGTCATGGGTGCCAAAGCAACGTTCTCCTATTTTTGCATAACCATGAGTTCGAGGCATGTCATGCGCAAATCCACTCTCGTCAATAATATTTTTTTTACAGCTGATTTTTAGCCGCTTCATCGCACTACGAATGCCTGAGGCGGTTACGTTTAAACGATTGGCTCGTTCATAGCAGAAGGCATCTGGATATTCTTCGATGTCCCCCATTAAAGTCTCTTTATCAATCTTGATCGCAGGTCTATTCTTAGTTTGTTTGGGCTCTATTTGTTTAGGCCAAAGAAATAAACTGTTGACGCTTACACCAAAACGTTTTGCTGCTTGTACAAAACTCAATTTTTCTCTGCTTCGAATTCACAGTGCTTTTTTTCTAAAATCGAATGAATAGGTCATCCAAAAATTATAACTAAAATAAAAATTTTTAGATATATGGAAGATTTAGACCACCTAGCATGCCTTTATATAATAGGATTTTTACGCTCTTGTCTAATAAATTTTCACATCAATGAAACGCCACTCTGAAAGTTGAGGAAAAATAGTAACTGAGGGATAGTCCGAAGAAACCTCTTTATAAAAATTTTCTCCAGTTCTCTTTTGACCGTCATAGCAATATTTCAACGACCTAATTACCATTGTGTTAATATCTTCATATGCTTCACTACATGAACTACAGCGCGTTCTACGAGTTTCCTTATTCAAGTTATCAACGCTTCTATTTCCTTTATTAATCCAAGTGCTTTGATTTACTTTTTTGCAAGATGAATTTTGGCAGTTCCCTAAAAAATAGATTCCAATATCCGTTGTTTTTTCGAAACTTAAACGTAATTTTTTCTCTTCTTCTTCTTTCTTTTTAGAAAATTCTTGAGTTGATTGACGCCTTAATTGAAGAATTTCTTCCTTTAACTTTTCTACTTGATCAACAAGTGGATCATCTTCAGGAATGGCGTTAATTTTGTCGATTAAGCTCTTTAATGTGTGATTCTCTATTATGGACTCAATCGGTGAGCGATCTAATGGACAGGTTGGATTACTTTTAATCCACTCTTCAATAGAAGATCTTTCAAAAGTATGCCCACAGGGAATAGCCATCCATGGATTTTGCATCGGCTCTAATGAAATAGGGCATTCAAAATGTGATTTTAATTCCTGCATTGGGTTAGCCATACTGATTACACCTTTTCAACAACCATTTCTAAGAACTCCCAATCTCTCATATGATCCTCTTTCTCAAAAGTCATTAGCTTATCACTAGGAGCAACTATATCCTTCTTTTCAGCAGTTTTTTTCGTGCCATCTTCATCTTTATAGTCTCCTTCATAAGAGAATTTACACTTAAAAAATCCAAAATTTTCTACCTTTTCAGCTGTCTTATTACATTGTGGGCAGTTGGCTCTAGAAACTTCTCTATTAATGTTGAATTTTCCAAAACCCTTAGATATCCAAACAATCTCTCCTTTGGCAACACAATCTATCGTTTTACAGAGACCCTCAAGATTGAGTCCTGGATAAACAGTTCTCCAATTTGGTGCATCATCTACAAATTTTTTGAAAATGGGTTTTTCCATATCAGTTGTTGAAATAGGAAGTGGTGCTCCTCCCCGTAATTTTCCCACTAGGTGTAAAGTAGATTCCATTTGAATATTATAATCGTTTAAAGTTCTTCCGTCCTCAAGCTGTTTACCTCCAAAAATTAATCGTTGCTTTTTTGGAGGGATACCTTCTTTGTCCTGAATTTTGCATTTAACCATTTCTATTGTTTCACACTCTGATACAGTAATTGTTAATGTCGCCCCTTCAAAATTTTTAACGAAAATGTCAAGATTCCCTGGAAATCTTGCTCTTTGTATCTGGACTAGATGGATAGTCTCTTCTTTCTGAATCTTATAATCTTTTAAAGTTCTTCTGTCCTCAAGCTGTTGACCTGCAAAAATTAATCGTTGCTGGTCTATAGGGACACCCGTTTTATCTAAAAATTTCTCTTTAATACTTTTTATAGTTTCATCGCTTCTAGACAAAATTTTATTCGTTTTTCCTAAAGTACCTCTTATAAAAACAGGAAAATAATTTTCCGATGCACATTTGTTCCCTTGGGGAAATGAAGTTAAAGACATAATAGAAACCTCCTGTAATAAAAGACTTAAATGTAAAAATTTCTATACTTTTTCCAAGAGATAGAAATATACCAGTTAAACGTGGCAGTTATTAAAAATATTTTTCTATTACTTTTCAAGTAAAATTATCATTTTTTGCTTCGTGAGTAAATCCCCCAGTCTTGGTGCAAAAAATTCTTTTCAGGGAAAGTCTGCTTTTACCTCCCTTTTTTGTCTTTTAGAAATCAAGCCGCAATCCCAAACAGTCCATTTATAAACATTTTTTGAGGTAAAATGTCATTTCTCCCTATGCCTTCTATCAGTCCTTTACGGATCATATGAATCGACTCATATCCAGAGATCGTTGCTTCTGCTGTTCGGATGTAATCACAAGGTCTTTGAGGCAGCTTTTAAACAAGCAGCTTTGGAATTTCAAACAAAATTAAAAAAACTAGATCAAAATCGTGTATATGTGCAACTTGAGGCTTACAAGGGCAAAGGCGATGTAAAAAAAGTAGGCGAAGCTCTACTAGGCCCTATAAAACCTCGACTGCAATAAATCCTGATACGTATTGGATCTTCCTTGCGTGCAAGTCTAAGAAAGCTTATGATGCGCCTATTATGACATTCTACTATACGATCAGTCCTATCATAGAGATTGTGATTATTGCAATCATGATCAACTACATTCTATCATTCTTCTGGAACACCCGTTCCATGGATTTGATCCTGGGCTTGCTTGCCTTTTTGCTTATTTTTGCCGCCTCATCCGTTTTCAACCTTCCGGTACTACACAAATTATTGCTGCAGATTTCAAGTGTTGCGGTAATAGCTGTCTTGATTATTTTCCAGCCGGAGCTCCGTGTTGCCTTGTCAAAATTGAGTTTGAAGGGAAAACGATATAAGGAAATCACTGAATTTGACAAGCTTCTGGATCAATTAGCAACCTCTGTCTACCGCCTTTCTGACAAGAAAATTGGCGCCTTAATTGCCCTGGAGAATGAAGATTCCCTAGATGAGTTTGCTTTAAAAGCAGTCATGCTCAATGCAAATTTCTCCTCAGAACTTTTAGAATCAATCTTTACAACAACAACTCCGCTTCATGACGGCGCAGTGATTATTCATGACCTGACAATTGTTGCAGCTTCTGTGATTCTACCTCTTGCTGAAGACTCCGCGCAGATTTGGAAGTCAATGGGAACCCGCCACAGGGCAGCACTTGGTGTGAGCCAACTCACAGATGCCCTTTTAATTGTGGTTTCTGAGGAAACAGGAAAAGTTTCAATTGCTCGAGATGGAATTATGACTCGTGGAATCAAAATTGATCGATTTAAAGGAATTATCCGTAGCGTCTTCAACCCTCCCCTCAAAAAGACTCTTCAGTCACGTTTTAACATCCGGGAGTGGCTAAAGAAATGAGAACACTCCTCAAGAATCTATTTATCAATAACTGGCCCCGGAAGTGTCTATCGATCATTTTGGCTATTGCTATTTGGTTTCTGGTTAATAACTCACTTACTACGAATAAAACCATTAGCAATGTTCCCGTTAAAATTGAAAACATCCCTCCTGGAAAAACCCTTGAAGGTGTTCAATCAGACGGTTTCTTGAACAGACGCGTTAGCCTGACGCTGACAGGAAACAAGCAACTCCTAGAAGATTTGAATTCTAATGATATTCAGGTTGTTTTCGATGCTTCCGGGCAAGAAGGTGAATGGATCGCATCGATTGGAAGAAAAAACATCCGGTCAGATAACCCTGATGTTAATATCTCTCAAGGAATTAGCCGTGTATCGCAACAAAATTTCATTATCAAGCTAACTAAGTTAGTCACAGAAAAGATTCCAATTATTATCACTCAGCCTATTGGAGAAGCGCCAAGGGGGTATCAGTTCTTGGATATCTGGCCTTATCAACTTTTTATCACTGTTAGCGGTCCAGAAGATCAGGTAAAACATTTGAAGAGTCGTGGACTCAAGCTGACATTCAATTTGAATGATATCTCAAGGACGCAGCTAGATGAGCTGGGAGCAAATAGCACTAAGAAGCACTCGGATGTTGTTAGCTTCTTTGTCCCAAATAATTGGAAGCAAATCTCTCTTCCCCTTCTCTCTACAACTCCGATTGAAATTAATGACCCAGATGCAAAATACCTGCGGATTGACTTCATCCGATATGAAATGCTAAAACTCGACGCCCCAGTTCCCGTAACTCTCTATTTTTCTCCCTCCGTTGCAGGTGCCGTCAACCCATCAAAGGTCTCTCTAGTTCCGAATACCCTTGTCGAAAATCGGAACGGAATCAAGATGATCACAGACACCCTCTATGCCAAAGGTGTCAGCGCTCTCTTTTTAGATGTCATCAAAAACATGGTTGAAATTGCCGTTGTTGTTCGTCCAGATGAAGAGGGCTGCCTTCAGTCAAGCATCCAGTTTATTAATGCCAAGGATCTCGAAGAACACTATATCCGCTTCCTCAAGTCCGACGCTTCTGATGATGAAGTGCGAGACCTTCAACCTCAGCTCAGAGAAGCCTATTTGCGAAACCGCTTTAGAAACTATATGCACCGCTTCCAACTCTATAAATCAGCAAGTGAGCCCCTGGAGATTTGCCCTAAACTGCAAGGGAATTCTATTACTATAACTGAAGTGAAGGACCATGACTCCTAAGCCTATCCAAGTTTGTTTGCAATCGCGACATATTGAGGCAAGAGGAGGGCTTGAAAAGTGGGCCCGAAGAATTGCTGAAGGATTTACAAAAAGGGGGGCGCATGTTCACTTGCTCACATCCGATAAGCATGTAAAAAGCCCGGTTCGCCCTCTTATCCATACCCACACCCTTTCAACTTCAAGACTGTTCTCTCACCGAAGGATGAAGCAGTTCGATTGTTTGTGCAAAAAATGGCAAAAGACTCACAATGCTGACATCGTGTTTGGCATTGATCGAACAAGCGACCAAACCCACATCCGAGCAGGGAATGGCGTCCACGCAGCATACTTAGAACAAAGACAAAAGCATGAAAACTATACCCCTTTGAAAGCAGCTCTCAACCCCCTAAATAAAGCAATTCTTGAGATTGAGAAAAAAGCCTTTGAAAACCCGCAATTGAAAGTCTTATTCACCAACTCTTATATGGTGAAAAATGAAGTCCTCAAACACTACAACGTCTCCCCAGACACCATTGAAGTCATTCATAATGGTTTAGAATGGAACGAAATGAGAGGTGATTTCAGTACTTGGGTAGAAAAAAAAACCACGGTTGCAAAACACTTGGGTTTAGACCCCGCTCATTTCCATTTTCTATTTGTAGGAAATGGGTATGAACGGAAAGGCCTTACCCTTCTTTTAAAAGCTATGCAACTCTTAACCCAAAGTGATGTTCACCTTTCTGTTGTGGGAAAGGATCGCAACATCGAGTCGTTTATTTCTCTAGCAAAAGACTTAGGACTTTCTGAAAAAGTGAGTTTTTTTGGTGCATCGCAGAATATCCGCCCCTTCTATCAGGTTGCCGATGCACTTGTGATCCCTTCCATCTACGATCCCTTTGCTAATGTGACAGTCGAGGCCCTTGGAATGGGCCTCTTTATTGTTTCATCAAAGAGTAATGGAGGATATGAAGTTCTGCGAGAAGAAAATGGAAGCATCATTGAAGACCTTAAAAGTCTTGATGCCATTCACGCCTCTCTTCAGACCGCTCTCATGCATCCCAAAACTTGGGTCCGTTCTCAGACCATCAGGAGTGGAGTTAAACATCTTGATCTTTCTAACCAGTTAGAATCTCTTATTGATATCAGCCTAGAGCGCGCATGAACCTTTCCTATCTTGCTATTAGAGCCCTTACATTTCCCTTTAGCCTCCTCCCTTTTAGGGGAATTCACTTCCTTGGGAAAGCTTTAGGATCCCTAGCCTACCATGTGCTGACTAAATACCGAAAAAGAACGCTTTCAAACCTCTCACTTGCAGAGAATTTGGAACTCAAAGACCTAAAGAAAACAGCAAAAGGATGTTTTCACAACCTAGCAATTACCTGCCTTGAATATCCTAAGTTTGCCCGCATAAAAAACACTAAAAAGGTCATCGAATGCGAAAACCCCAAAGAAGCCCAAGGGATTATTGATAAAGGAAAAGGGATTATATTCTTTTGTGGTCATCAAGCCAATTGGGAACTTCTCTTTATCGAAGGAACACAGCGCATGCCTGGAGTGGCGATTGGACGTCCTGTTAAAAACGCCTCCCTATATGAATGGGTTGTTTCAATTCGGGAAAAGTATGGTGGAACGATCATTCCCCCAAGGCAAGCGATCAAAGGTGGGCTCCGTGCTTTAAAACAGGGGAAGTTTTTGGGAATTGTTGGCGACCAAGGAATGCCTGAAAGTCCTTATGCTTTCGACTTCTTTGGAAGACGCGCTTGGACTACCCCTGCCCCCGCAATTCTCTCACATAGAACAGGGTGTCCCATTATGGTTGCAACGATCCGGCGCAAAAAAGGGAGATACCTCATTCATTACTCCGATCCCATTTGGCCAAACTCTGAAAAACCAATGGAAGAAGAGATTCATCGGATGATGAAAAAATCCCTTCATCTTTTAGAAGCAGATATCCGAAAATGCCCAGAGCAATGGCTTTGGCAACATAACAGGTGGAAACAGGAAACCCCCGTAAATGTCTATTACCGCTACCGTTGGGATTCCATCTTAATTTTATTGCCAAAAGAATTTGAAGCTAATGAGCTCAAAACTTTCAGAGAAATCTACCCTCAGGCATTTATTACGATCCTAGCTCCTAAAGAAATGGAAATTCCCTTCTCAGACTTCGAAATCATAACCTATGAAAACAAAAGCTCTCTCTATTTAAACGATTACCGCTTCAAGCTCATCTTCAATTTCACCTCTGACCCAGGACTACGAAAACACTTTTTAAAACTTAGTGCTTTTGATGTTTTAGATCTGGAAAGGCTTAAAAAGGCCGCCTCAGAACATTTACTTGAAGAAGATTCTTTTTCAATGCTCCTAAAAAAGGCACTCACCCGCCCCAACACCCTATGGAAAAAAGATGCCTCATGATCGGTTCTACATTGATGCCCCTCTGAAAGGAGAAGTCCTCTTAGGTGGAGAGGAGTTTCATCACCTTTCTCGCGTGATGCGGAAAAAGGAGGGAGATGTTGTCGAACTGCTTAACGGAAAAAATACTCTGGCCCTGGCAACCCTATCAAGCATTTCAAAACGTGAAGCTTCTTTGATAGTGACTCAGTCAGAAGACAAAAAACCTCTGCTGCCCCCTCTCAAACTCATTCAGGCTATCCCAAAACTAAGCCATTTAGAGCTCATTCTGCAAAAGGGAACAGAACTTGGAGCTTCCCACTTTTATCTTTATCCTTCCTCTCTGAGTGAAAAAAAAGAACTTTCAGCCAATCAGAAAAGACGTCTCCATTTGATACTCATCGGTGCAATGAAACAGTGTGGTCGCCTAGATCTTCCTATTCTAGAGTGGGGGTTTCCTTCTTTAGAGGGAAAGGTCTTCTTTGGCGACCTTTCCCTTGATGCTCCTTCTCTTTCTGAAGTTGCCTCCCTTCCCGCCACTTTTATTGTCGGTCCTGAAAAAGGATTCACCAAAGAGGAAACTGCCGAGCTCCATACAAAAGCGCGAGGAGTCCGTATTAATCCTTATACGCTACGCGCAGAAACAGCTGCTATTGCAGGTCTTGCTATTTTAGCTCAATCTTAAGCAGTTCGACATCCGCATAAATTTTACGCTTCCAAATTAATTTGATTATGGGATAACGCCCCTAATTTTTTTATCAAGGAAGTCCTGTCTATCCAAGTTTCCACACTTTCGGTTGCTCATCCAAATCGCCGATCAAAAGATCACCCTACGCAGGTCGTCTTTTCACTTGCGAAACAAGCAATAGCGGCTCTTGTCGGATATTTACGAAACTCTTTGCTGGGTCAGTACACCCCAGATCAAGACTTCTTCTCTTGGTATCAGTGGATAAACCACCATATCAAAATTCTGCATCAATCGCTAGAATCTCCCGGATTTTGGGTTAAATGGACCTCAGTACAGGACAAAAAATTTAGGGAAAAGTAACTCGTTGATATAGCTACAATATTTCGTTTTAGTTATGAATTTTTCGAATGACATATAAGGTGCACCCCATTGTCAAGACAGTTTTTTTGTGATTTTCTAGGAGACTTTTCGTCTCGAATGTTTCTTCATTTATTAGATAGTGTCGTCAAAAAATTTTGAATTTGATATACTTTGCTGTCTTATACCAATGCAACAAAGGAATTTTCTATGGGAAAAGCATCGCATCGTCGCCACGATATTTCAGATAAAGTCTGGGAATTGTTAGCTCCTCACCTGCCAGGTCGAAAAGGGGGTTGGGGCGCCGTAGCAAAAGATAACCGTCTGTTCATTAACGCTGTTTTCTGGATTCTTCGAACAGGCTCTCCTTGGAGAGACTTACCACCTGATTATGGAGATTGGAAAAACACTCACCGTCGCTTCTGTCGTTGGCGGGATGCTAGAATTTGGGAAGCGTTCCTTGAATGTTTAGTGGAAGATCCTGACTATGAATGGCTCATGATAGATGGGAGCCATATTAAGGTGCACCCTCATGCATCGGGAGCTAAAGGCGGTAATCAAGACATGAGTCGGACAAAAGGGGGCTTAACACAAAAATACACTTGGCCGTGGATGCGCATGGTATGCCAGTCCGAATTGTTGTTACGCAAGGTACCACTCATGACAGCACTCAAGCAAGTTTCTTGATCCAAAGTATTTCAGCAGAACATTTGCTCGCCGATAAAGCTTATGATAGTGACGCAATTATATTGCAAGCCGAGAGTCAAGGCATAAATCCAGTCATTCCTCTGAGGTCAAATCGCAAAAAATGGAGAGAATTTGATAAAGAACTATATAAGCTTCGACACCTTGTAGAAAATGCTTTTCTCCACCTAAAACGATGGCGTGGAATAGCCACTCGATATGCCAAAAATACAGCTTCATTCATAGCTGCAGTGCAAATCCGTTGTATCGCTCTTTGGGCTTCTATCTCATGACGACACTATCTAGAGCAAATCAAGAAAACCCTTGAGATTATATTTGATAGTCCCAATCTGCGAATTTTTGTAATGCTTACGATTGTGATATTCTTTATGCACTTCGGACACATCATCTTTGACCCCATCAAAAAATATTTAAAATTTACATTGGATAGAATATGGGAATTCTTTGATATGTGGCTGTAAATCTTTGACTAGATAACCGCTATCGATTAAGCTCTTATGGCATCTTGATCAAACTAGTAGCATTAGCCGATGCAGAAGTTAACACATCTTAGACCACCGCAGGACCTCCCTCCTCCATCAAGTCCATCAGTAAGCTCCATAAGCTCCATCTCTAGTGACAAATCATGCGGTTATAGCTCTGCATCTAGTTCTCCAGAAAACTCTCCTCCGGCAAGAGATTTGCCCTTAAGGCTCCCAAAGGCTAAATACCAAGAGTTGTTTAGTTCTGTAGATCCCTGGTATCCGAGCCCTCAACAGAGGATATCTGCCAATACACAGCACATGAAAACCCTGCAGACAACAATCAATAGGAAGATTCAAGAAAGTTATTTCTTTGTTTTGGGAAAGCAGCAGGAAGATGAGCGCTTTCAAAAGGTTTTTGTTGATTTCTTCCGTGAGATACGTGGTGTTAACAACTTAGCTAAAGAAGCATCTATTTTGTTAGCTGATCATTTTCGAGGCTATGCAGACGTGAGTGAAAAAGTCGAATACACCATAGATGCTGGAGACTTTTCAGATATCCACTGTACTTATCATCAACCAACAGAAGAAGTGATTCTTGAGCTCAAGAAGATCCTTGAAGAAGAGTATGGCCTGAAGGGGCAGCTTATAAAATCTCTGAATAAAGCAGGACAAAAGATTGGAGATGTATTTCAACTAGATACTCACGATACCTGTTTGCGAGAGTTTTCCATATTTCCTAGATTATTTCCCAAATGCATGAAAGCACTGAAGGAGATATTCAGCAGCCTATTGGTATCAGAGTGGCTCAAGAAAGACATTGAAGAGGTTAAGATCTATCTCAAGCAATACCCCTCTAAAGAAAGCATCGAAAGACCAAGACTCACAAAGGAAGATCTCACTCGAGCGATAGCACTCTGGACAGCAGCAAAGCACTACGCTGAGCAGCAAAAGATACGAGATCATCAGCTCTCAAATAAACATAGAAACGAGCTAAAAGATGATCTATGTAGTGCCTTGATCTCTGGAGGATTATCCTTTATAACGGGAGATCCAAGCTTAGTAATTGGACAAGCAGCAAAAACGGCAATGAACTCTTTTGGCAATACAATCGACCCTGAAGGAAAAGATCAGGCAGTGCAAGTCTTAAAGCTATTTGGAGGCTTTGGTCTTGGTAGCGCAATGGGAAGAAATTCCTGGGATCTAGGAACGGCTCTTGGTGTTGATCTTCTTGACCTAGCAACTCGAGCAGAAAAGACAGGAAAAGGAGAGTCTGCCTTAAGAAACCTTGGTGGATCTGTACTCAAAGGCGCATTAACGCAAGATAAGAAAAAGCTAGTCTGCCAAGCACTAGGTTGTAGCGTAGCTGAGGCTGTTAATCAGCTTCCTGAGACAGATGAGACAACGCCGCTTGACATACGCATCGCAAGAGCATTGATATCCAATGGAGATGTTCAAAGTCACTACATTAAGCAGTACGTTGACCAAAAGTTCAAGGAAGCTCCTAAACCAAAAGTTGACGGAGAACTTACTCCAGAAGAACAAGAAAAATACCCCAAGCAAGAACCAACTCTGGCAGACTTACAGCAGCAAGAAGACAGCAAGCAACATGCTCTAAAGATCCAAGCAGCACAAAATGAGCTCATACAAAAAGAAGCTGGTGTTGCAGAAGCAAA
The DNA here is from genome assembly GCF_963457595.1 of Candidatus Neptunochlamydia sp. REUL1. Classification (GTDB taxonomy): domain Bacteria; phylum Chlamydiota; class Chlamydiia; order Chlamydiales; family Simkaniaceae; genus Neptunichlamydia. Next base: position 1,700,180 of record NZ_OY735137.1, on the reverse strand, counting down.
TAAATACCTCAATGAGAAATTTGCAAAGTATCAAAAAGCCTGTGGTGCATTCAACTCTGCAACTAAGGAATTGAGCAAAGTCATCAAGGGAAACGAGAATCTATCAAAGGCGATAGAAGAAAGAGATGACGCCCAAAAGACACTAGATAGTCTACAAGGGATAGAGAGAATTCCAGTTCCAGAATCTAAACCTGAAAAGCCCAAGAAACCCAAAACAGTAGTAGGGAAAGCATGGAATTGGATAAAAGAAAACGTTGCAGTAAGCGGTGAAATATCTGCAACTAAGATGCCGCTGTATACCACGAATCCATCTACTTCTTCAGATAGATATGTGCCAAGAGAATTGTCTCAAGCCCCTCCACCTCCGAATAGACCACAGATAAGGGAGCCTAATGCAGGACAGTGGGAAAATGTTCAGGCGATGCAACAAGGCCAACTCTTCAACAAAAACATGCAATACCAAACGCCTGTTGTAGATAATAGCCCTAAAGCCCCCTTGAACTATCAAGCTTACTGGAGACAAGGTCTGGCAAACAATGTGCAAGTGCCACCAATGGAGCTTAGAAATCTTGGGAGGAGTAATCCTGTAGATATAAGACCAGCGCATAATAGACCACTTCAAATGGCAGGTTTTGTTCCCTTCGTTATCAGCAAAGTTGTTCCAGAGCAGACTCAAAGAAATGTAGAAACTTGGGTTAAAGGATACGTCCAACAATGGAAAGAGAACCCACTCAGGGCTAAAAGAGATGCAGATATTTGTTTGCTTATAGGCGCTAAAAAAACCATTGTATTTGCGATTCAAGCTTTTGAGCAGCCAAGCTTAAAGACTAAACCCCATACCTTTGGATTGATGGAGGTTTCGAATAGACTCGACAATTGGGTTGCTAAGAAGGTCAACCTAGATCTAGGTTCCCCCAACGCTCAAATGAGTATGTTTGTTGGAGAAATTGCTGTGCCGCTTCCTTTGCTTGGTGGATGCAAGCCCTGCATGAAGTTAGGTCAAGAAGCATTTGCTTTCATGAGACAATCTACCAAACATCTGAAGCCTAATCCGTTATTAGATAGAGCACTTTTGAATCCGACGGGGTTTGAAAAAGAACTAAGGACTATTGAAGCACTACAGAATCCTGCTTACCACAGTGGAATCGGAAATCCTTGGAGCGAAATGCTTCCGATATATCCTAAGGGATTCTTTAAGAAAAGCATTACTAAGGTTGAATACAAAGCACTAGAAGCGGCAAAAGGTGTGAATAGAAGTAATAATTATCAGTTTGTAACATGGGTTGAAAAGGGTGAGACTAAAGCAGTCTCTATAGGAGAAATGAGTCACTCTGGGACTTTTCAAGATAGAGGTGGAATAACAAAGGCTGGGAGGTCGCTCGATAAACATGGACAAAGGGTAGATACAGTATTTCCTAAAGCAGTGGGGAATATCCATGAGAAAAACATGCAAGGCCAGAGAATGTTGGATGAGATATTGAATCATCACGATAAACAAATCCTTTTTAAAGAGCTAAGAAGGTCAAAGGAAGTTGTAATAGACGTTTTTATTCCTGGAGGTCATGGGGCAAGATTTACAAAAGATGGCAAAACAATGATTGGATTTTTGGAGCCTAGAAAATGATAAAAAAAGACTTTGAAATTACAATAGCTTCTCTCCCAGATAGAGAAAATTTGGTAGCTGAGATTTTTTATAAAAATGTTGAATGGATAGAAATTTCAGCAGAAATCCCAAATCAATTTGTTGTCGTTTTTTGCAATAACGATAAAGGCGATTATTGGGAATTCCCCTATGAAGAGGCAATGAAAGTTCTTCAAGAAGCTAAAAATCGTCTAGCCAAATATCAACGAACACCAGAAGAACAAGCAGAATACGACGCAATGAAAAAAGAACAAGAAAACTGGAATCCCACTCCAGAAGAAACTGCAGAGTATGAACGTAAGATGGAAGAACAGCGTAAAAAGTATTATGGATGAACATTTCCATGCAGAAATCGTCTAGAGCAAACGCTCATATAGCTAAAGTGACTTAAATTAGTTATAGGCAGTGCTCCTTGAAAAGTTCGTCTATTCCACATTGATATTTTCTTCGCTTAGACTTTGCCTGCGCCCACTTGTGTTCAATATACACAATTGGCTTTCCCAAACGTTTATATTCTGCGATTTTCCCTTGAAAGATTTGTCTTTTTGTTTCGCAGGCCTTATCTTTCTCATGAGCCTCAAGACTTTCTTTCTGTTGACCTTTGTCTCCATTCTCCTGTTTAAAATTTCAGTGATCCATCGATACCCCAAAAAGCAATGCTTTTCATACAGATCGCGGATTTCATTCATCAGATCTACATCCTCTTTTTTACAAGACTGATAGTAAATCGTAGATCTATTGATCTTTAGTAGCTTAGCCTTTTTTGCTAGGCTTAAATTGCCTTTCAATTTTACAAGCGCCTGTCGCTCCTTTAGTGGGAGCTTCCAAGCGCTCTCTCTAAAAAATTGTTTTCAACCTTCAGCTTCCCTATGACTCCATGAAGTTTATCAACTTCTACCCGATGAGAGTGCTCTGGGCTCTTCGTTTCAAAAATTTCAAGCCCTCTTTCTTCAAGGTCCTTTTTCCAGGCATAAATCAGACTGGAAGCCACACCAAATTCTTGGCATAGCTCTGCTATCGTCTTGTTTCCCTTTAAAGCAGCCAAAGCGACTCTAAACTTAAGGGCGGGTGAATATTTACTGCTCATTTTTCTCCGTTTCATAAACTATCTCCTTTTAGTCTATCCGAGACAGCTTATTCTCCTAAACACACCTGTCTAAATTTTGGGGAGCATTATAATATTCGCTAGATTTTAGAAAAAAAGTTCTATCAATCCGAAGCAAAGAAAAATTAAGATTTGCCCAAGTAGCAAGACGCTTTGGAATAAGTGTAAATAGTGTGTTTCTCTGGTCTAAAGAGGTTAGAGCCGAGGCGCACTAAAATCAGACCTGCAATAAAGATTGATAGAGAGATCTTGATGGAGGATATCAAGAAATACCCTGATGCCTTCAACTATGAACGAGCACATCGTCTCAAAGTAAGCACTTCAGGCATTCGGTGTGCCATGAAGAGGTTAAGAATTAGCTATAAAAAAAAACGCTCAACCATCCCAAGGCCTGCGAAACAAAAAGACAAATCTTTCATCGCAGAATATAAACGTTTGGGAAAGCCAATTGTATATATTGATGAAAGCGGGTTTGCCCATGATATGCCCCACACCCACGGTTACTCCAAAATAGGACAACGATGTTTTGGTACTCATGATTGGGGAGCAAAAGGAAGAACAAATGCAATAGGGGCATTACTTGGAACAAGCCTCCTTACACTTGCGTTATTCGAGTGCAATATTAATACAGACGCCTTTTCCATTTGGGCAGAGGAGGACTTGCTACCGAAACTTCCCTCTGAAAGTATTCTGGTTATGGATAATGCTTCATTCCATAAAAGCAAATCTATGCAAGAGAAGATCCAGGCTGCAAGCCATACCTTGGAATATCTTCCTCCCTATTCCCCTGATCTAAACCCTATTGAACACAAGTGGGCACAGGCAAAGTCTAAGCGAAGAAAATATCAATGTGGAATAGACGAACTTTTCAAGGAGCACTACCTACAACTAATTTAAGTCACTTTAGCTATACAATAGAACTGAAGAAATTTTTTGAAGATATTGGATCCAAAATTCAAAGTGCCTTAGACCTCTGGTCTGCGTTTCTGCTCAGAAATGATCTCCTTAGCAAAGCTAAATTACCAGCTTCCTTAGATGACGCTCCAGTGAAAAAAGCGATAAACGTTCTCAATGTGATGGATTTCTCCGAAGAAGAGCGTGAGATCTATGAAGGAAAGCTCAAGTGGCTCAGAATCGAAGCAAACACCTTGAAGAAATACGAAGAAAAAGGCATTGAGAAAGTTGCGCTGGCTCTTTTACAGCAAGGGCTAGCTCCTGCTCAAATTCCCAAGGCAACGGGCCTTTCTGAAGAAAAAACCCTCATTCTTGAAACAAAATGAGAGGTTTGCCAAAAAACGGCTTCTGTATTTAAGGTGTGTTAGCCCGATGCGTTTCTGCTTTTGTGTTTGTATTGCTCAAACCAAAAAACCCGCTAAGGCGACTTGGAGCTCTTAATTGGGTTCTTTTCTCTAATTGCGCGCAAGAGAATCTCTCATTTTTCTAAAATAACAGAAATTTTCCACTGTTCTCTCCGGGGTCTTTTTTGAGGAAGATATTTTTTCCTCGCCCCAACATGAGCTCCGAATAAAATGAGCAAACAATGTTGCAAACGGCATCCAGGTGCCAACAGAACCTCGTTTTGCTCATTTCTTCGGTATTCCTGTTTTGATTCATAGTTTATTTCCTACCGCTTAACAAGCTTTCTTTCATTCTACTTTTTGTGTGTGTTCTCCATATGAGCCTATCCCGATAATCTATCCACCCAGTATTTGATAAGGCTAAAATTCAAAAATCCTTTCCAGTAATCTAATTTTCTTTCCCAACGCACAACAAGTCGTCTGAACTTTCTTTGAAGCCATGATATTGCCCTTTCTACTTGCCATCGCTTCCTTCGAATCCAAGACGCAATTTTCTTATCTTCTGGATGTTTCCCCATCTTCCTTTTGGCTATAATCGGATAAATATTCCGTCTTAACAATTTTACCCTTAGTGCACTTGCATCATAACCTTTATCTGCTTCGAATACGGGAAGCCTTCCTGTCTCTTTTTGGAAGATTTTTATCTGCTTGCTTACTCTTTCAAGCAGAGGCTCTACTTGTAATCTCTCATCTCCTTTAGCACTCGTTACTTCAAGTGCAATTGGGCTCCCTTCTCCATAGACTAAAAGGTGGTTTGTGACTCCTTTCCCTTTGTATCTATAGTCAACTAATTCTCCTCCTCCTTTGCCTGCGGAAAAAAAACCATCCGTTGCCATCCGATCCCAATCGATCAATCCTTCTAAAAAAGCTGCTTCCCTTAACGCTGAGAGGATTTTTTCAAGCGTTCCATTAGCTTGCCACATTCCCAGCCAACGATGAGATGCTGAACGCGATGCCCACTTTTCTCCTATAGGTAAATCTACCCATCGAGATCCTGTAATCATTATCCAACAGATTGTATTACATACTTTGCTCCAAGGGTTCGAGTATCTCCCATTTCATATCTGTTAATCCATCAAATCTTCCTGCCATCGATTCTCCTTCTAGAAGTTAAAATAAAGAGAGCTTAGCAGGTCTTTAAAAATATTTAACTTAATATTATCGGGATAGGCTCATCGGGATAGGCTCATAGCCTTTTCTAATTCTTATAATATTATTATGAATATCTAGGTCAAAAAGTTTTCGATAAGATTGATATTGCATTAGTTTTTTTAAAGTTCCAGATTGAGTATTATAACCATTGTTTCTACATAGTTTTTCAAGTTCATTTAATTTAATATACATATATTCCCAACCACTTTTTTTTATTATATCAATAATAAATTGAGCTTTTTCTGGTATTCTTGTCTGTTTTTTATTATTTTGCGCTTGCATTAAATTATTTCCTTTTTTAATGGGCTTTGTTGCATAAATAGCTGCAGAAAATGTGATTCTTGCCTTAAGGTCAGTGAGTCTATAAATTTTTTTGTTTATGAAAACGAAAAACCATAGGCTCAAAATGACGAATAAGAAAGATTCAAACCCATCCAAAAAGAGAAATCTCTATCGAATCCGCAACTGGAAGCAGTATAACACATCATTGAAAAATAGGGGGAGCATCACTTTTTGGTTTAGTCCCGAAGTTATAGAGAAGTGGTATTCCAACGAAAATTTAGGTAGTCGAGGTCGGCCAAAATTCTATTCTGATGACGCCATCCTATGTGCCTTGATGATACGCGCAGTTTTTCATTGCAAGCTTCGTCAACTTCAGGGTTTTATCGAGTCACTTATTGCGATCTTAGGTCTCAACCTTAACTGCCCCCATTACTCAGTCTTCTCTCGGAGAGCCAGACATCTGAAAATCCCTTTAAAAAGGCCTCTTAAGTCAGGGGAAAGCTTGAATGTGATTTTCGATTCTACCGGATTGAAAGTTTTTGGTGAGGGTGAATGGAAAACCCGCAAGCATGGATACTCTAAAAGGAGAACATGGAGAAAACTTCATGTGGGCATGTGTGTTGATTCGAATGAGATTGTTATTGGAGCTCTGAGCTCAAATAATGTAACTGATGACGCAGCTATGGTTGAGATGATGGATTGCCTAGACGACTTCTCGTTGGGAGATGTTTACGGTGACGGGGCCTATGACACAATAGATTGTCGGATGGCCGTAGATGATCGAGGGGGAAGGCCGGTCATTCCACCACCAAAAAATGCCCGCCTTCACAAGAAAGATCCCGCTCCATGCTTGGCTCAAAGAAATACAGCTATAGAGGAAATCAGGCGAGGTGGAGAAGATGGGAGAAAGCTTTGGAAGGAGAAAGTGGGATATCATAAAAGGTCTTTGGTCGAGACTTTCATGTTCCGATTCAAGACGATTGTGGGAGACAAACTTCGCTCAAGAACCTGGGGAAATCAATTTACCGAATCTATGATAAAGCTCCAAGCTCTGAACTGTATGACCGAACTGGGTATGCCAGATAGTTATAAAGTGATAAACTGACCCACAGAAGTGGGAGGGCCAAAAAGACTTTCAATAAATTATGCAACAAAGCCTTTTTAATGCCAAAATCCGTTAATGCAAAAGAGACATGATTATTATTATTTAAACATACAAAGTATTTTTTATTTAATAAAATAGATTTTCTTAAACTTGACCAAGGAACTTTATCTCCAAATGAGTTGCAAATATTTTGTAGTTCAGAAAGATTAAATATTTTCTTATTTATCAAACAATATTCTCTTAACATATAACAAATTAAAAAAGATATTCTGTTTTTTGGGTTTCCTAATGGAGGTAACTCACGATCAATAAAAAAATTATTGTTGTTAGATTTACTTTTTCCTATACATAATTTCGTTCCTAATGGAGTAAGCTTGAACTTCTTATTTGCTAAATCTAGAATAAAAAATTCTCTATTCTTATTTCTTGAAAAATATCTCAATATTTGATTAATTTTAATGCTAGACTTACTAAAATGATCTATAACATTCTTTGATTTTAATATTTTTTTAACTCCTTTTAAAGGGATAAAATTATTATTTTTGTCAAATAAAAAAATTAAGATTTTGGTTTTTTTATCAGGCGTAGAACTTACAGTATTGTTGATTCTATTTACAATTTTTAAAGAGCGATACTCTCCCAAGGTAGTTAAATTAATCGTTTTTTTTCTTCCTTTACCTGAAAAAGAAAAAAGCTGTTCATTAAAGTTGAAAAATTTATGTTTTTTAGGAAGAAATAAATTATTTAAAATTAAAACATTTTCTAAATCTTTTATTTTAACATGATTTTTATTATTTAATAAATTTGCATAAAGATAAACTTGCGTTACCTCAACTACTTTTTTCAAAAAATAGCTACTTTTTTTAAAGCAACGAACTTTTGGAAATGAAAAATGTAGATAAATGATATTGTTATATTTTGAGAAGACATTTGAAAAATATTCAAAATCTCTTTTTTTAATTATTTCACTTTTATTTTTATTTATATAATAAAAGTATTCAAAATTGTTATTATATAATAATTCTATATTTGTATTTTTATAACTTCTATTCCATTTTTGAGATGATGGGGTTATAATAACATTCGATTTAAATTTTATTTTTTGTACTAATTCTATACCGATTGAATTAATTAAAACAGTGTTATTTTTGATCACAAAGAAATAATTTCGCGCTTTATGACTAGTTAAAATATTTTTTATTTCACAAGAGGGAATTCTCCATTTATATTTAACAGCTAATTCATGAATATCTTTTATAAGAATAGATTTATTCCATTTATTAACTTTTAGTTTATTTAATATCATAAATATTTTTTCTAGATTACAACTATAATCATCAATGCTTTCGATATTTAATATATCTAATATTTCGCATGATTTCTTTAATCCTTTTAAAGTCAAACGAGCTTTATTGTTATCATCTATATAAAACAAATTTTCATTATACTTGCTTTTTGCTTTTAAAACTGAATCGCAATTATTATACATATTCATTTCACAAATTTTTAATAAATATGAAACATCTAAATTGTTTTTTTTATTTATAAAATTAAAAAATAAGTTCAATAAAATAAAATTTATATTTTTCTCTTTCGAACTAACATTTAAAAACGAACTATTAAAATAAAATTTTTGATTTTTACTGAAAATAATTTTTTTTGATTTTTCAAAATAAGAATTTTTTAATTCGTTTATTTTTTTAATAGAAACTTCATTATTAACTTTAGAATGATATAATGAATGCTGTCTATAATTATTAAATTTAAATAAAAATGAATTTTTGCTAAAATTTTCCACGATTCTAAACATAATTAACCTCATAGGGTTCAGATTTACCTAAGAAAACTCAAAATTGGCTATGAGTGCACTCCATAAGAGAGATGTAAATTGCCTTAAGTTTTTCGTACTCTTCTAGCCTTTTCTCTTGTTGTTCTTTATCAGCTTTTTCAGGCACAATAGATGCCTTTTTGTAGGAAAATCCATTAATAAAAGAGTTAGGTTGAATTATGCAACAAAGCCTATCCTAAGTCGGTATACCTCTTTTATTCAACTGGGCCTTTTCCTGTTCACTAAAATTTTTCTTTCACAAAATGATGTATTTTTCTTACTTTCATCTAATTATATTAAATTAATAGAAATTAAGCCTTTTGGGCTAAGCTTAATAGCAGACTTACTAAAAATAATAAAATATTGATGAGATCTAAATATTGTTGGTTTTATTCCACTTAACTTCAAATTATTTTTTTCGGCAAAATTATATAATAACTTCATACTAACAATTTTATCTTCCCAATTATTACTTTTAAAAATAATAAGAATATCTTTTAACTTTCCTTCTGGGATATCTATTGCTTCCAAATCTATGCATAATCTATCTGCTAAATTTAAAGTTTTTTTCACCCCTTCGGGCGTTAAACCTACAGAAACAGTTTTTGTATTTTTAATCAGACTAAAAAGAACTCGGTTTTTTTCTGATAAAAAACTTGATTTTAAGCTCGATGCATTACACTTTAAATTCCTAATGTTACAACTTTCTACTAGATCTTGCAAATCAACATTAGGTTGTTTTTCCAAAAGATATCCTAAAAGGTTCATTGCAACAAAATGTATTCTTTTTTCAGCAATTGTTTTACCTAAAATATTCCCATGAAAAAATACTTTATATCCTTTATTTGTAAACAAGAGTGGATAATCATTCGTTGTCATTAATCTTGGTTTTTGATGGTCAGTTTTATTGATATTTTTATCTAAAATAATTTGCAAACTATTTTTATTTAATTCGGACTTAAACATTCTATTAGATTTTAAGTGGTATTTAAAGTTTTTATAAAAAAAATTGTCAATATTCCTTAAACTAAAGATAAGATTCATATCAATCTCCTTTTTATGCTATTGATTTTATTTCTTAGTCTTCCTCCATTTTTTTTTAGCCCATGAAAATCAATTAATGCTTGTTCAATAACTCTTGCTTCATTCTTGGTTAATTGATTTAAATGTTCTATTGGAACTAACTGATCCCTATTATTCCTGTGATGCTCTTTTTTTCTTCTTTTAATTTTTTTTGTTATTCCAATATAACTAGGTTCTTCATTAGAAAAACATTTATAAACAGAATAATTATCGCTATTTTTTAGACTCTTTTTTTTTATACCTTCATTTGAAGAATTTAAAAATGAAATTCGATCGTAAATTTTTTTTCCTAATGGACTTAATGTTAAATAATCATTTTCAAGAATTATAAAGTATTGTTGAGAATTAAATGAAAAAACAGCCTTTCTTAAATCTGTAGTGCTTACTTTATATCCATAATGAGTACAAATTTTTGCTAAATCAGATACTTTGACTGGCTTATTAACTAGTTTTTCTTTATTCATAATAAAAATTACATCATTTGCTCTACCTTTTGGTTCGCTCAAATCAAATGCACTAAGTTTATTGAGCTCAAGAATAGCCTCTTTTATTCCTTCATCAGATAGAGAAAATTTATTTTTTTCAAACAAAAAACTTTTTTTATTCATCAAGCTTCTTTTTAAATCTCCGCTATTAACTTTTAATCTATGTTTATCACAAAGTTTTTTTAATTCTTTAACACAAATATTTGGATTTTGAAGAATTTTTGTTTTTATCAAGGAATATATTTTAACTAATGTTTCTCTTTTTTTAGATGTTTTTCCTTCTTCAAAAGGTAGATGAAGATAAACACGGCCATTTATCAAATCAACAGAAAATAAATCTTTTTCTAATCTATTAATGTTGTTATTTAATAAAGTTTTTTTATTTTCGGAAAAATTATTTTCATTAATTACGATATCGTTAATTTTATTAAAAAGAGTGTATTTTCTTTGAAAATTATAATTTCTAAAAAAAGTACTAGCATTTTTTTGTATACTTCTAATCATCATTTTTAATTCCTTATTTAAGCATTTGATATACCTATCTAGATAATCACTTTTATTGAGAAAAATTCATATATATAATATTTCTGAGCCTATATCTAAATCCCCTTTGCACATGAAATTCTCTAAGTACACGTTATCTTATTAATTGTTTTTATCCCTATAGGACTAAGTTTTACCGTATCTCTTTCTCTATCAAAGATAAATAATTGCTTCGCAAATTTCCTAGACAATAAAGATCTTAAATTCCCTGTCTGAATGATATATTCATTTTTTGCACACGACTTTGCAAGGTTTTTTATATAAACAGGATTAGCATCTTTTAGTAAATTTTCTTTTTTAATGATAGTTAAAATATCTTTTAGTTTTCCTTGGGGTTCTTTAAAATCAACAAAATTTAACCTGTCTGCAAGATTTTGTACTTGATGTAACCCTTTATTGGTCAAGCTGATTTGTAGCTTTCCATATTCATCATCGAATAATTGAAATAAATTTTTTGTTTGATTTGATTTTAGTGAACTTTTAAAATTGCCACTTTGAACTGGTGTGCGTTTGGAGCTTCCTTTTAGGATTGATTTATAACCTTCTTTATTACAAACCTTTGTAAGGTCCAATAAAGAAATCTCCCTGTTGCCAATCAAATAATTCGCATACATATACAATTTTACGAATGTCATTCTTTTTTTTGCTGAACTTTCCTCGTCTATAGTTGCATGAATAATGACTTTACCTTCTGATTGTGTAAATATATTTGCATAGTCAGAGATGTTTCTTAAAGCAACAGAGCTTGCTTTTTCTTCTACAGCTTTAGCAGTAAAACTCTTGCTTCCTGTTGCTAAGCTATGTGCAGGTCTTTTGCTTATAAAAAATCCTGGGGCAATGATTAATCTGGATAATGAGGCTAATCTCATTGTTGATATTTTTCCTTATTTTTCAAAAAACTACATTGCTCTTATTCAGTCTTTATGTCAATAAATTTGTTGACTCTCTGCTTAGGGTTCTGTTGCAAAAAATGGTCGTTAAGATATGAGCTACCTATTTCCTCTACTCTTCAGGATTATGCAGCCAGAGATATTGTCAATATGTTGTGTCTGAGCATCTAAGCGTACCCTTGGTTTTCTTCATTTTTAAGCCACTTTCTTTAACCCTTCTCCGTCCTTAAATTGGACCCCATTCATGACCTTTGAAATCATCTGACTGCCACGGAGTTTTCTCCAATAGGATTCTGCTGACATTGAGAGCTTAAACACCATTGACAGCGTCGCTATCCTGGAGCCACTTCCCTTTATTTGTCTCGACCGGTGCCTAACTCATTGCAAAGGTTGATTCTATCGGGTTTGTCGCCCTAATGTGCTGCCAATACTGGGCTGGATAGTCATAGAAAGTGAAGAGCTGATCCTCATCTTTCGTCAAGCATTTACATGCCTTTGGGTGCTTTGCTTCATAGAGAGAAATGAAGCGATCCATCGCTTTTATTCCCTCCTCTTTTGTCGGAGACATATAGCTAAAAATTTTTATTTTAGTTATCGTCTTTTGGATGACCTATTCATTGGATTTTAGAAAAAAAGCACTGTCAATTCGAAGCAGAGAAAAATTGAGCTTTGCACAAGCAGCAAAACGTTTTGGTGTAAGCGTCAACAGTTTATTTCTTTGCTCTAAACAAATAGAGCCCAAACAAACTAAGAATAGACCTGCGATCAAGATTGATAAAGAGACTTTAATGGGGGACATCGAAGAATATCCAGATGCCTTCTGCTATGAACGAGCCAATCGTTTAAACGTAACCGCCTCAGGCATTCGTAGTGCGATGAAGCGGCTAAAAATCAGCTATAAAAAACACACTAAACCATCCCAAAGCTTGCGAAAAAAAAAGAAAGGCCTTCGTGCAAAAAATTGCAAAATATAAAAAATTGGGAATGCCAGTTGTATATATTGGTGAGAGTGGATTTACGCATGATATGCCTCGAACTCATGGTTATGCAAAAATAGGAGAGCGTTGCTTTGGCACTCATGACTGGGGAGCAAAAGGTCGGACCAATGTAATAGGAGCACTCATTGGGAAAAGTCTTCTTACCCTTGCCCTATTCGATTGCGCAATTAATACAGATGCTTTCACTGCTTGGACCGAGCAAGACTTGTTACCAAAGTTGTCTACTGAAAGCGTCATAGTTATGGATAATGCTGCGTTCCATAAAGGTAAATTTATGCAGCAAAGGATTAAAGCTGCAGGACATACCTTAGAATATCTCCCTCCATATTCTCCTGATTTAAATCCAATTGAACACAAGTGGGCTCAGGCAAAGTCTAAGCGAAGAAAATATCGATGCGGAATAGATGAACTTTTCAAGGAATATCGACTATAACTAAAATAAAATAATTTAACTATATCCCCATTGTTGCAGCTACCGTTTTTGGATTTGCCTACACCCTGCACTTTATTATTAAAATCTTGTTTGACAACTCCGTACATGCCCTCATTCAATCTGTTCTTCCGGAGGGCGTCACAAGGCCCACAACTGCAGGATTTCAACTGGGCTTTCTCCTCATTCCCGCTGTGACCTTCCTTTCTTTAATCGTCCTGTTTTTTATCAAGGAAACACACTCAAAAACAAACGTACGAATAATTTTCTAGAAAATTGCCTCTCACTCTCTTTATTACTAAAAAGAGGCAAACAGCAAAGACCGTTACAAATAATCCCTCAATTGCTACAATGACCCACTTGTTCTTTCCTATTGGGGGCAGTAGCTCAGTGGTTAGAGCCGCGGACTCATAATCCGTTGGTCGTAGGTTCAAGTCCTACCTGCCCCATTTTTTAACTCACTCTATCTAAGCAAATTTCTCCTAACTTACATCCTTTCATTCATCCAAAAAGGCATTATGTCAGGATTGAAGTGTTTTTTTACTCAAGAGCCCTAAACCATCTTATCCTCATAAAAGAATCCAAAGAAAGCAAGACTTTACATTTTTAGTTCAATCAACTAAATTTTTTCATTCTTAGACAAATGAGATAGTCGACATAAAATTTGGAAAACTTCTTTTCTTTTTCTGTTGGCCAGCACTCATTTGGAATGCTCCCCTTATAGGTTCTATTCCAATCCAAAAGCGCGCTTTCTTTTCTGCTTGGGACTTCCTCAAGTATGAGAATCTATCTTATGACAACATCACTTCCTTCATTGAAAGAATAGAATATGGGGACCCTGGTCAACTTTTCAACGAGTCTGAGGCTTATGAAATCTTAAGCTTTGTGACATTTCTTGCTCAAAATGGAATCTCAAGTTGGAATACTGAAGCTCAAGAAGAACTCGAAAAAGACAAAGACCTTATGCTACAGCTGACAGAGCTGAATTCTATAGATCGGCCCTCTCCAAAAGAAGCCCTGCGCCACCGATTTTTCTCACTTTAATATCTAGGAGTCTTTATCCTTTTCATCGTCAACCTCAATACTTGGGGTTTCCTCGCCGTCATCCTCACCCGTGGATGTGCTTACCCACTCTTTACAGAGGATATAAACCGCTGCCATAATAAAGAAGATTGGAACGAGGACTTTCCATGAGATATTGAATTGGGCAATAATAAAGAAGCCTACAAAGACAAAAAGGCTGATGGCTGCATCGTTGAAGCGTCCCGTCAGAAATTGCTTTAGAGATAGAGGTATGCCGATAACAATCATAACAGCAGGCCACCAATCATCAAGGAAGAACATAATGGCTACCCCAACGAGCAGGAGCGCTGTCGAAAGGGCTTTAGCTTTATTCTTTGCAATCAGAGGTTTTGCCATATTGAGCTCCTGGGTTGTGGTGAAAAATGCATCACTTTAGTGTAGTAGTTTATATTTTTTCTTCGCTGCTTGCTTTTGCTTGGGGGAAACAAAAGAGCTTTTGTGGGCCGAAACAATTGCTTCAGGGTAGGCGCGCATTTTCTCAATTGTAGTTCCTGGAAAAAACTCAGAAAGGATCTCAGGTGCATCATCGCCTCTTTCAGCCATTTGCTTTGCACTATAGAGGCACAAACCAACACCAGTCCCTTTCCCATATCCCTCAAAAACGGCAATATTTCCTTTGATGGATACGGTAAAGTCATTGCTTTTGAGCTTGTCGCTTCCAAGAGCGGTTTGAAGCGCCATAAAATCAACGTCTTCTTGATGGGTTCCATCGTGCAATCGAGCGGCATAGACGCGCCCAGAAAAATGATCAACAAAAAGATCCATTCCCGTTATACGGTTAGTTTTTACAACTTTCGCGAGTTCCTGAGTATTGACGGTCAGAGACCAATGAGTATCGGCCCGGTACTTCATAGCGAAAGGGGTTTCTATACCACTTGGAGTCGAAGTGTTTTTTCTAAAGATAGAGGCATAGCTGGCTGTTTTTCCTCCAGAATTCTCAGTCCAACTTCCTGGAAAGGGTTGCTGCTCATAAGTCATCACAAGGTAGCGGGTGTTATCGACTGCTTTATCAATATCTAAATTCTGTAGGGTGAGACCTGCACCATGATAGTTTACTTCTTTTGCCAGGACATGCCAAAAAGCATCGTAATTCATGAGGGCTTTATAATAGGCATCCGTTCGAGAAATAATTGCGATCGAATCCATAACATTCGGAGGAAAACTGCTCCCACTAAGCTCTTCTGTTAGGGTGGCTTTTACATAGCTTTCTACATCGACTTCGTTAATAACGCTGAGACTTCCTTCGATATGGTAAATTTCAATTGCCCCCCGGTATTGCACACCATCCACCAAAAAAGTGGTGTCGGCACTTGTTGGAGCAATTTGTAGTTGGAAAATTCCTAAAAAATTCTCTCCCCATTTGATTCCTTCTTCATGAGGATACAGATAAAATCGTTTTCCACGGCGTCCAGAGCTTACTTTTTTTCCATTTTCTGGATTGTAAACAACAAAAGGCCCCCGCGCTTCAAGAAGGATTCCATCGGAATCTCTTTGGAGTAAGACTTTGATTGTTGCGGGTTTTCCTGTTTCTCTCTCAGGTATTTTTATACTCTCTTTGCAGAAGACAAAGAGAGGAATCAAAATAAAGAGTAAAAGGTGCTTAACTTTCATTAAGTGTTTCTCCAGAAAATTGATTAGTCGCAGATACGCGACCGAGATGTTGATAGGCGAGTTTTGTTACTTCTCTTCCCCGCTGTGTACGGCGAATAAAGCCTTGCATAATGAGAAAGGGCTCATTAACCTCCTCTAGAGAAGAGGATTCTTCTCCTAATGCAGCGGCGATGGTTCCGATGCCGACAGGACCTCCCTCGTGGTGGTCAATAATATGTTTAAGCATTCTCTTGTCCATTTCATCGAGCCCGAGAAAGTCTATATCTAGCATTTCTAAAGCGGTTCGTGTTGAGACCTTGTCCAGTTTACTATCGGTTCTCATCTGAGAATAGTCGCGAACCCACTTTAGAAGATTGTTTGCAATACGCGGCGTTCCTCTAGCTCGTTTTGCGATTTCGAAAATCGATTCTTCGTTGATGTCAACACCAAGAATCGAGGAAGAACGGGAAAGAATATTTGCTACGAGATCAGAAGGGTAATAATCGAGTCGGCAGGTAAATCCAAAACGGGAGCGCAATGGAGCGCTCAAAAGGCCCATACGGGTTGTTGCTCCAATCAACGTAAAAGGATTCAGCTTTACTTGGACACTCCGAGCTTGAGGGCCTGAATCAAGCATTAGGTCAAGGGAGAAGTCTTCCATTGCAGGGTAAAGGTATTCTTCGACAGCTCGGTTAAGGCGGTGGATTTCATCAATAAAGAGAATATCCCCTTCTTTTAGGTTGGTAAGAATCCCTGCTAAATCGGCAGGCTTGTCAATCGACGGGCCTGAAGCAACAATTAGGTCAGTCCCCATCTCCTGAGCAATAATATGACCCAGAGTGGTCTTGCCCAGTCCTGGGGGTCCATAGAATAAGGAGTGCCCTAGGGCCTCGCCCCGTTTTTTTGCAGCACCTACAAAGACATCTAGTTTTTCCCTCACTGCAGGTTGCCCAATAAATTCACCTAGAGATCCCGGGCGCAGTTTCAATTCAAGCTTCTGGTCTCGTTTTGTCCAAGACGACTGTACAAATGGTGGTTTCGTCATAATTTTGTGTTTCCTAAGATGCATGCCATATGAAAAAATAGTAGCAAGAAAAGGAATTCAAGCGCTATATCTAAAGTGCAAAACATGAAAAAAGGTTCTGACCGAAGATGTTTCTATTTATCAAAGCATACTAAGGGACAGTTCTTTCGAAAATAGGTGATTAAATGAGTTTACAAGCAGATAAATGGATTAGAAAAATGGCTCTCGAAGAAGGAATGATTAAACCCTTTGTTGATTCCCAGGTTAAGAGCATCGAAAATCATAAGATCGTCAGCTATGGCCTTTCAAGCTATGGATACGATGTCCGGGTGGGCAACCGCTTTAAGGTGTTCACCAATGTTCATAACTCGATTGTCGATCCAAAAAATTTTACAGAGGATGCTTTTGTTGACATCGAAGGAGACCACTGCATTATTCCTCCGAATTCTTTTGCTCTAGCCTCCACTATAGAGTATTTCCGCATCCCTAGGAGTTGTCTCACTGTTTGCTTGGGGAAATCAACCTATGCTCGTTGCGGAATCATTGTCAATGTTACCCCATTTGAACCAGAATGGGAGGGACATGTGACGATTGAAATTTCTAATACCACTCCTTTGCCAGCAAAAATCTACTCGAACGAGGGAATCGCTCAAGTCCTCTTTTTTGAAGCAAAGCAAATGTGCGAAATTTCCTATGCTGATCGTGCAGGCAAGTATATGAAACAAAGAGGAATTACTGTCCCGTCGGTATGACCCTACCTCAAAATTCTAACCTTTATAGTAGTGGGACAGATTCATGAGATTCCATCTTATTTTACTCAAGAATTGGTGGGTTGTTGCCTTCATTTTGATGGCAGGGGCGATTTATATTCAGGCAATTCACAAGAAAAATCAATTAGTTGCTACACTGC
Source organism: Candidatus Neptunochlamydia sp. REUL1 (assembly GCF_963457595.1). Lineage (GTDB taxonomy): Bacteria > Chlamydiota > Chlamydiia > Chlamydiales > Simkaniaceae > Neptunichlamydia. Next base: position 1,682,672 of record NZ_OY735137.1, on the reverse strand, counting down.
AGGAAAGGGTAGATACCCTTGCCACAGCAAAAATGGACGCAATGGAGAAAAAAGAAGAGCTTCTACTTCGGATAAATAGCCAAAATGACCCTGATTTTGTTGAGCTTATTCTGAAGGAAAAGCTTGGTGTGACGGCTGAGGGAGAACTAAAAGTGGTATTTCAATGACATTGCCGACTCTCATTGTAATTCTTGTCGTTTTAATCTTCACATCCGGTTTCCTCTCTGCTTCAGAAACAGCACTTTTTTCCCTCTCCTCGATGAAGGTACGAGCCTTTCGCCTGGGGGAGGATCCACGTGGGCGCCTCATTGCACGCCTCCTTTCTGAGCCCAGAAAACTTCTTGTCACAATTTTAATGCTGAATGTAGTAATGAACATTTTAGTTCAAAATGTGGTCTCTGGGATTTTTGGAACATTTACTAGTTGGCCACTAACTGTCGGTGTCCCACTTGCCTTAACGCTTATTTTTGGAGAAGTCATTCCCAAATCGATTGCCTATCCCAAAAACACCTGGATTGCTTACCGCGTCTCTCCTATTATCCGAGGCGTTGAGGTTTTTTTAAAGCCACTTCGCGACGCGATCACATTTATCACAACAGGAATTTCAAAATTTTTTTTCTTTTATCTTCGAAAAGAGAGCGATATTGAAATTGAAGAGCTGAAAATAGCCTTGCGCAGTTCTCAACAAACAGGAGCAGTGAGCAGTGAGGAAGCAAAGCTTGTCCGAGGATATCTCAACTTAGAAGAAGATCTTGTAAAAGAGTTGATGTGTCCTAGGAGCGAGGTTTTGTTTTTTAACATTAATGACCCTCTTTCAGCTCTTATTCACCTTTTTGTTGATGAAGAGTGTACATGCATCCCGGTGTGTAATGGGTCGATTGAAAATGTCTTGGGAATCATGACAAGTGGGAGCTTCTTTCTCCATCGCAATCACTTAAAGTCAAGTCACGACATCATCCCATTCTTGAGAAAACCCAATTATGTTCCAGAATCGATGCTTAGCAGGGCACTTCTTGAGCATTTTTACAAGTTGCAAGAAACAATGGTCATGGTTGTTGATGAGTATGGATCTGTTTCGGGGCTCATTACCCTTGAAGATCTTGTAGAAACAGTCATTGGACAGATCGCCGATCGGCGGGATGAGAAAAGCCATTATACTAGGGCTTCTTCTGATATCATTATAGCCAGTGGTAAGCTTGAACTGCTCGAATTTGAGGAGATTTTTGACTACCACTTAGAAAGTCCAAATAACATGGCGACAATTGGAGGATGGCTTACAGAACAACTCGGAGATATTCCGAAGAGTGGAACTAAAATCGAGCGTCATGGTTTTCTTTTCCATGTTCTAGCTTCAGACAACAATCGTGTTCGACGTGTCTATATTCGTCATCTTAAGCCTGCCAAAAGGAAAAAAGATGGCTAATTGGACTTTTTTTCTTCTTCTTATTGTTGTATCCCTGATTGTCCAAGGGTTTTACTCGATGCTTGAAATGGCAGCAGTTTCTTTCAACCGGGTCCGACTCCAATTTTACGTGAGTCAAGGAAATAGAAGGGCAAAATGGCTCAGCAGGCTCCTTAACAACCCCACGAGACTCTTTGGAACCACTCTTATAGGGATAAATACTGCAATGCAGTTTGGTTCTGAGTGTGCACGCCGTTTTTATTCTTCACTTGACCTCAGTCCTGACTGGGCGCCGATCACCCAAATTTTTATTGTCCTTATTTTTGCTGAACTTGCGCCGATGTTTGCAGCGCGTCGCTATGCGGAAAATGTGTGTATGTTGGGGATCCCTATTCTGCACCTAACGTCCTATATTCTTCGACCCATTGTTTTTATCCTTGATCTCATTTGTCGCTTTATCAATTTTCTTTTTGGAGTGAAGAGCCTCTCGGGTCTCTACTTATCGCGAGAAGAGCTTCAGAAAGCTATTGAAGAAAGAGATGATACCCCATCAGAAGAGCTTGACCCGGTCTTAATGAATATTTTCTCATTAAAAAACAAGACGGCAAAGGATCTCATGGATCCTATTGAAGAGATGAAATGCATTCCTTCAGAGCAAACGATTGGAGATCTTAAGCAGCTTCTCGATCGCCAACCTTTTCCATTCATTCCTGTCTATCATAAAAGCCCGAAGAACATTGTTGCTGTTGCTTACCCTCGAGATCTTCTCCGTCACGCGGATGATACTCGTCTGCGTGCTTATTGTCGCTCTCCATGGTTTATTACAGAGGCCAACTCAGTTCTCGAAATCATGAAAGAGTTTCGACAAAACAACCAGAGTTTAGCTATTGTTTTGAATGAAAAAGGAGAGGCCATAGGAAGTCTCACCCTTGATGCTGTCGTGGATGAAATTTTTGGGCACCGTGATGATTGGATTTCATTTGGAGAGTATATTCCTGAGCAACGAAAAGTCCTTGTTGATCGATCGTTTCCTGGAGACACCGCCATTGCTGATATTAACAAATGGCTTCACATCAACCTTCCGATTAAGGAAGATGGAGAAACCCTTGAAGATCTTATGGAGCTTTCCCTCGGGCGTCGCCCTGATCTTGGTGATTCTGTCCGCATAGACTCTTTTGAGTTTTCAGTCGAAGAAACTTCCTTTATCGCAGGCCGCACGATTCTTATCAGCTCCGTCTCTTAGGTAATACTTCAGATGTTTCTGGTGCAAAAATTTTCTATATGGGAAAAGGTTTACTCAAGGCTGTTTCCGTTTCAGTGAGATCAGGCTGCTATCCAAATATCTCCAGTCTTTATGAATTTTTGGAGTCTATGAGGGGAGAGAGGCAGGTTCAAAATAGTTGATTCCGATCGCAGCACGCACTTCCCTAAGGGTCTGAGATGCTGTTTTATTAGCCCTGTCAGTTCCTTTCCTAAGAATATCCATGACTGCGTCCGTATCCTCTCCAAATTGGGCCCGCCTTTTATGAATAGGCTCAAGAAACTCTAAAAGAACTTCTAGGAGATACTTTTTGACGGTTCCATCTCCAAGTCCGCCTCTTTTATAGTGAGCTTTTAATTCATGAATTTTATCACGATCCGTACCGAAAGCATCGAGATAGCTAAATACGGGATTTCCTTCAACTTTTCCTGGGTCTTCGATTTGAAGATGATTCGGATCGGTGTACATCTTTTTGACTTTCTTGGAAACCTGGTCGGGGGTATCCGAGAGAGAGATCGCATTATTGAGTGATTTTCCCATTTTTGATTGTCCATCAGTTCCTGGCAATCGAGCAATTTTGGGGATTTGTGCTTTTGCTTCAACTAAAACATCAGTGTTATAAGTACGGTTAAAGGCGCGGACAATTTCATTGGTCTGTTCAATCATCGGCTTTTGATCTTCTCCAACCGGAACCAGATCCGCTTTAAAAGCTGTGATATCGGCAGCCTGCGAAATGGGATAAGTCATAAATCCAGCAGGAACGCTTTCTCCAAACCCCTTTTGAACAATTTCTTGTTTTACAGTCGGGTTATGTTTGAGGCGATTCCATGTGACCAAGTTGAGGTAGTAAATTGTGAGTTCAGAAAGGGCTGGGATAAGAGACTGAATAAAAATCGTGGTCTTTACAGGATCAATTCCCACTGCAAGATAATCTAAAACGACTTGAAGAACACTTTCCCGCACTTTTTCTGGATTTTTGGCATGATCAGTCAAAGCTTGGAGGTCAGCAATCATTACGTACTGATCGCAGCTCTCTTGAAGCTCGACGCGGGCTCGCAATGACCCTACAAAGTGTCCTAAGTGAAGCGGACCGGTAGGACGGTCTCCGGTTAAAATGGTGTGTCTCTTTGTCATAAAGTTCAGTGTACCATGATTTTTTCTTTGGAGAAAGTAGAAAAAGTTTGCTATTGTGCAAGAAAGAGACATTTTCAAAACAAAATCTAGAAAAAATGGAACGAAAAGAAAAACCGAAAGACGAAGATGAAGTCCCTGTGTATGAATACCCCTTTCAGATTGGACGATACACGATCCTAAAATTGATTGGGATGGGGGGGATGGGTGAAGTCTTTCTTGCCGATGATCCTATCTGTGGTCGTCAGGTTGCTCTCAAAAGAATTACGCCTAAACGAAAGACTAAAAAAAAGGCATGCAATCGATTCAAAAAAGAAGTGCAAATTGCAGCACAGCTAGCACACCCAACGATTGTTCCAATCTATGACCTCCATGAAAATGAGGATAACCTCTACTATACGATGCCCTACCTTCAGGGTGACACACTTCGAATGATCCTCATTAAAACACGAATGGCCAATGACAATGGCCTCCCTCCTCATATCATGGGAGGATCGATTCCCTCTTTAATGCTGGCCTTCCTCAATATTTGTCAGGCAATTGAACACACTCATTCAAAAGGCTTCCTTCACCGGGACCTCAAACCTGAAAACATCATCGTCGGAGAGTATAACGAAGTCACCATTCTTGATTGGGGAGTAGCCACTGAGATCGTCAATGTCGATGAAGTGGAAGATGAAGAAGGCGATACTCCAGGAAAAGACCAATCCAATATCCGAGCCGCAGCTGGAACAATCGACTATATGTCCCCTGAACGGGCATTCCGTCAACCTGCAACCATCAAAAGTGATATCTATTCCCTTGGAGTCATCCTTCATTTTATGCTAACTTTACAACTTCCCTATAGGCGCCCTCGAGAGCTCAAGGAATGGCGACAACAACTTCGAGACAACGGATTTGAGCCCCCTATCGACCCTCAAGAAGTCGCTCCCTTTCGAGAAATCACTCAACAACTCACACGTATTACTCTCAAGAGTCTCCACCCCGACCCTAAACAACGTTATGACTCAGTAAAAGAAATCATCACAGAAGTACAGCGTTATATTCAGGGGCGTCCAGACTGGATCCCCATGCAACAACTTGACATCAACCGAGCCATAGACTGGGAATTCCAAGAGAGTGTCATGTTAACAAAACAAATGGCAATTTCCCGTTATGCAGGACTAATGGAATGGGTCTTGATCATGCTTTCAAAAGAATCTTACTCAGGAAACATCCAAGTCCAAGCCCTTGTCCGTCCACTAGAAAATAACGGAGGCATTGGTATCATGTTATGTATCCCCGATGATAGTCATCGAGAAAGTTTGCAAAAAGGATTTCTCGTATGGATTGGTTCAAAGGAAGCCCCAGGATGTAAACTTTTCCGTGACAATGTTGAAGTCACCCGCGTTGACGATGTTTTCTTGGAACCTGGAGAAGCTTATAATATTGCAGTGGAAAGGCAAGATAGCTTTGTTCGACTTCTTATTAACGACGTGCAGAAAATGGTTTATATGAGCCACACTCCACTTGTGGGTGGCCACTTTGGAATTGTGTCAAAAGATGTCGAATTTGAAATCTCCCCTATTCAACTCTCCTCAGGAAGTCAAAATGTCCTCGTTAATTGCCTTGCTGTCCCCGATGCCTTCCTTTTGAATAAGGATTTCGATCGAGCAATTACAGAGTACAGACGAATTGCAAGCTCGTTTAAAGGACGCCCTGAGGGAAGAGAGGCGGTATTTCGTGCAGGATATGCATTGATCAGACAAGCTCAGGACAACAAGAGCAAGTCTAAAGAGTATTTTCAAAAGGCCCTCGACGAATTTGAAACCCTTCACCAAAGCCCTGGAGCTCCGATTGAGTACCTAGGAAAAGCCCTTGTCTATCAGGCTGAAAATAATTTGGAGGAAGAGCTTAAATGTTTAGAGCTCGGAGTAAGAAAATTCCCCAAGCACCCACTCCGCTACGTCTTAGATGAACATATCCTTTTTCGCCTGCATGAAACGGCTCAAAAAGATCGGATCGGAGCTTACGCATATACCCTGCTAACGTTTCGTCACATTCCCAAAATTTACAACTTAAAAGAAACCAACCGCCTAACCAAAAACCTTACAGTAAGTTGGGAAGATCTTCCTTTTATCACTACCCCCTCAAATTTTTCTGACGAAAATGAAGAACACCTTCAACTCTCTATTCAACTCACCTTTTGGTTAGCACGCCCCAATATCCTTTATGAGCTCGTTCAAGCTATTCCCAAGGAATATAAGCATCGAGAGATTCTTCTTCAAAATGGTCTCTTAGCTCTTTTTGAGCTTCGGTATCCTAAACTTATGGACTTTATCCTATCTGTCAAGTACCGCAATGAAGATTTTGGCGCCTTGAAGGAATCCTTTGAGATAGCCATTGATGAAGGAACAACTCTTACTCAAAAACTCGATCGACTCCAAGCCAAGGGAAATAAGCAGCTTGTTGCTGCCCTTTTCGATCAAGGTCTCACAATTGAGGGAGCTCCAAAGCTTCTTCCATATTTCGATAAGGATTCCAGGTTTAATGTCCAGCACATCTGGGCTCTCCTCCTATCTGGGAAAAACCGGGCAGTCGAAAAACTTCTCGAAAAAAAGCCTATAAACAACCAGTCTTCGGTTTATTTCATCTTAGAAGGGTGCCATTTAGCCCAGTCAAAAGGAGAAGATATCGCCCTTAAGCACTTCGATCCCCTTCTAGAAGCAACCTTCCCTTCGACTCCCTCACTCCTTGCACATTTCCTCAAAGGGCATATCGATATTAAAGGGCCTTGGTTTAATCAATCTTTCCTCTGGGAAAAACTGCAGCTCTACCGCCAACTCACCCTATACTACACATGCCTTGATAAACCTCGCAAAGCCGCTCAGTATGAAGCTCTCATCGACAAAGAGTTCACCAAAGCTGCGATCCCCCTCAATTTCATCTAAAAAGAAAAACAGATTTTTCTGGATTTCACAAAGGATCCAAGATATAATTGTTGCCTATGGATGAAGAGCTCCCGAAGGCGTATAGCCCCAATTTAGTTGAAGAAAAATGGTACTACTTTTGGGAAAGAAAAGGGTTCTTTCATGTCGACCCTCTTTCCGATAAGAAGCCCTACTGCATCGTGATGCCTCCCCCTAATGTGACGGGGATGCTCCATATGGGACATGCTCTTATTAACTCCCTCCAAGACGTCATGATTCGTTGGAAAAGAATGCTTGGATACGAGTCCTTCTGGGTCCCAGGTCTCGATCATGCAGGAATTTCAACACAAACAGTCGTCGAAAAAAACCTCATTGCCAAGACAGGAAAAAGACGCTCCGACTTCGATCGCGAGGAATTTTTAGGGCATGTCTGGAAATGGAAAGAAAAATCAGAAGGCCGGATCACTGACCAGTTAAAAAAACTGGGCTGCTCATGCGATTGGATGCGCAAACGATTCACCATGGATGAAGATGCAAATTTTGCTGTCCGCACCCTCTTTAAGAAGATGTTTGACGAAGGGCTCATCTACCGGGGAGATTACCTGGTAAATTGGGATCCTGTAACCGAAACTGCTCTTGCTGATGACGAAGTCGAATACGAAGAGAAAGAGACCAAGCTGTGGCATTTTCGCTATCCCCTAGAGGACGGGAGTGGAGAGTTAACCATTGCCACCACGCGCCCTGAAACAATGCTAGGAGATGTTGCTGTTGCTGTCTCTCCAAAAGACAAACGTTATCAAGCACTTGTTGGAAAAAATGTGATTCTACCAATTGTGGGTCGGAAACTTCCGATTGTTGCTGATAACTACGTTGATGCAGAATTCGGAACTGGAGTGGTCAAAATCACCCCTGCGCATGATCCTAATGACTGGGAACTGGGGAAAAGACACGACCTTCCTTTGATTAACATTTTGAATCCTAATGGAACTCTCAATGAAAATGGGTTAGAGTATGAGGGACTCTCAATGGAAGAGACTCGTCGTCACATCGTCAAACGGATGGAAGAGCTCGGACACCTAGATAAAGTCGTTCCCTACACCCATAGAGTGGGTGTCTCTTACCGCTCAAAGGCAATCATCGAGCCCTTCCTATCAAAACAGTGGTTCATCAAGATGGAGCCCTTTAAGGAAAAACTGATCGATGCTGTAAAATCTGGCAAAGTCAAAATTATCCCCAAAAACTGGGAAAACACCTACTTCCATTGGATCAATAACCTCCGCGACTGGTGCATTTCAAGACAACTTTGGTGGGGCCACCGCATTCCTATTTGGTATCATGAATCCGGCAAAATCCTTTGCTATGAGGGAGAAGGTAAACCTCCTGAAGTTGAAAAGGATCCCAAAGGTTGGACTCAAGATCCCGATGTGCTAGATACGTGGTTTTCATCATCTCTTTGGCCCTTTAGCTCTCTTGGTTGGCCTCACAAGACAAATGAATTGAAAAAGTTTTACCCCAATACAACACTGATTACAGGACATGACATTCTCTTTTTCTGGGTAGCTCGGATGATCATGATGGGAGAATACATCACTGGAGAAGTTCCTTTTGCAGAGACCTCTCTACAAGGACTCATCTTTGGAAAATCTTTCTGGAAAGAAAGCAAAAATGGTGGGATCACCTACCTCTCAGAAAAAGAGGCCGAGACAGAAAAAGACGTTTTTTCTAAGTGGGAGAAAATGTCAAAATCAAAGGGGAATGTGATCGATCCTATTGAGATTATCAACACCTATGGAGCAGATGCAATGCGCATGGCTCTTGCTGCAAGTGCCACCCATTCCCCTCAAATCGATCTTGATCGCCGCCGCTTTGAAGAGTTCAAGAATTTCACGAACAAAGTGTGGAATGGCTCCCGCTTTGTCCTCATGAATCTAAAACTTTCTTCTGAAGATTTTGAGAAAGGGTTAGGTCCATTGACATTGGATGATGAATGGATCCTTTCCATTCTGAATCGCACTATTGAAGAAATGAACACCCATCTTGAAGGATACCACTTTGATCGAGCGGCAATGCGCTCTTATACCTTTTTCTGGGATGAATTTTGTGCTTACTACGTGGAAATGGCCAAACCCACCCTTTTTGGAAAGGGCGGAGACACCATCAACAAACAACGGGTGTTAACCATTGTCCTGCTTGCTGCAATCCGTTTGATGCACCCCATCGCTCCTTTTATTACCGAGGAGATCTTTCAAAAATTAAAAGAACATTTTCCTCATCTCAAAGAGTCAAAAACTGACCCCTACACAGCAGAAGCCATTAAAGCCTTAAGGTCTCCAGCCTGCATCAGCGCCCCCTACCCAAAAGTCATTGATAAAAAGGCAATCAACCCAGACATTGAAAAGTCCTTTGATTTTCTCAATGAAATTGTCTACGCCATCCGTAATATCCGGGCCGAAATGCAACTCCCCCCATCAGCTGCAACCGACGTCATCTTAGAAGGAAAAACTCAAGATATCGAGCCCCATCGTGCCATCATTTCTTCTTTAGTCCGTGTCAACATGCTTTCCTTTAATCCAGCAGAAAAACCTTCAGGATTCACCTCTTCAGCGCTCGTCAAAGAGGTAAAGATTACTATTCCTCTTCCACGTGAGCTTATTGAAAAAGAAAAAGAACGCCTCAAAAAGGAGCAAGAAAAGCTGAAGGGACAAATCACGTCTCTTGAAAAGCAGCTTGCAAATCCTAACTTTGTTGAAAGAGCCCCATCTGAGCTTGTCGAAAAAACAAAAGCCTCGCTCAAAGAAACACAAGAAAAATTGAGCGCTTCAGAAACTAAGTTATCAGGGCTTTGATCCTGCTCTCCAATAAGAATCGACCGTCGATCGGAGCTCTGCCATCTCACTGTGAGGCTAGATTGTTTAGACATACAAAAATGCAATGAGAGAGCTCATGCTGTCCAAAGGCCACAAATTCCTACAAACTCTCCTGTTTCCTTAAACTCGCAAACAAAAAAACCTATTTTTCTCTCTCGGTAGAGTGCTTTCACCTTAGAAACCCATTGATTTGCTTCTTCAATTGTCTTTGTCTGCTCATAGAAATGCATAGGGTGTGTCCCTGAAGTCCTCTCCAAGGAGTTGTGCCTAGATTTTCTCATCTGTTGGCGTGTAAAGATTGATAGCAACTTGGTAAAGTTGTTGAGGTCGAACACAAATACAGATGGGGAAAGGTGGGCCAAATCCTGGAAAGGAAGTTTAGGGACACGCCCTAGCAACAGGATCAGAAAAGATTCTCATTAACTCTTTCTAATCACCGTTAACGAGAGGGCGAAGGGTAAGTGAGCTAGTTATTAAGACGACGCTGCTTCTTTTTGAGGGCACGTTCTTGCCTTTCTTTTTTTAGTAAATGTTCAAAGAAGCGTGTTTCCTTAGCAATGACCCCAGCCAAAACAAAGAGGGCAATCAAGTTAGGAAATGCCATAAGACCGTTCATCATATTTGCAAACCCCCAAATGAGTTTCAGACCAAGAATGGCGCCTGGAACAACAACTAAGGTATAAATAACGCGGTATAGCTTTGTCACTCGATACCCAAAAAGATACTCAAGACATTTTTCCCCATAATATGCCCACCCAAGTATTGTGGAGTAAGCAAAGGGAATCAGAGCAATAGTGACGATAAGCCCCCCGTAGGGAATGATACTATCAAAAGCTCTCAGAGCCATCGCAGAACCATCAAGCATCTTTCCATCAGGACCTATCTCGCCAAGAACACCTGAAACAGCAATAACAAGACCGGTAATCGTACAGACGATCCCCGTTGTGATAAAAACACTACACATAGAAACAAGCGCTTGTCTTCCGGGAGTATCTGTTTTTGCTGCCGCTGCGGCAATTGGAGAACTTCCCAGACCTGCTTCACTTGAGAAGACTCCACGGGAAATCCCTATTTGTATTGCCATCATGACTGTCGCACCAGCAAAACCTCCTACCGCTGCCTGACCTTGGAATGCCGATCGAAAAATTAGACCAAACGCTGAAGGAATCGCTTCAATCTTCAGAATAATAATGATGATCCCTCCAAGAATATAAAAGGCTGCCATCGCAGGAACTAGGATTCCTGCAACTTTCCCGATACTTTTAATTCCCCCAATCAACGCAGCCCCAACGAGAACCATAAGGCCAAGGCCTGACCAAATTGGGCTGAGATCAAACAGGTCCTGAAGGGCTAGCGAAACGGAGTTTGCCTGAACCATATTCCCTGTTCCTATCGCTGTAATAGCGCCAAGAATGGCAAATACTGCTGCAAGCCACTTCCATTTCATCCCTTTCCGGATGTAATACATGGGTCCACCACACATTTCACCCAACTCATCGGTCTCCCGATATTTAATCGCAAGAATGGCTTCCCCATATTTGGTAGCCATTCCAAAAAGAGCAGCTCCCCACATCCAGACAAGTGCCCCCATTCCGCCAATTGCAATCGCTGTAGCGACACCTGTAATGCTACCAATGCCAATGGTGGCTGCTAAGGCCGTCATCAGAGCTTGAAAATGACTAATATCACCTTGTGCATCGTCATCGTGGCGACTAAATGCCAGCTTATGGGCATAAATAAGATAACGAAACTGAAGAGCTCGAGTGCGAATCGTCAAATAGATCCCTGCAAGAACTAGCAGAACTAATAGAGGGGGACCCCAAATCCAGTCATTGAGGATATCAATAATACGTTGCAATTTTTCCATGGAATTATCGGTATATTCTTAAAAAAGTCTCAGCAACATTATATACGGTTTCTCCTTTCTTTTCCACCGATAACGATTCCCCCTTTCATTTCTCTATTCAACCATAGACTCCCGATAGCAAAAAAGAAGAGGAGCGCAACCCCTCCTAAAAGAAACAAAAGTTTTCGACGAATGCTATCCATAATATTTATATTATGCTAGCCTTGAAGTTTACTAGGAAAGAATAATGTCATTTTTAACACCCCTTCCAACTCCTGAAACCATTCATTCAAGCCTTCCTTTGGATACAAAGGGAAAAAGGAGTGTATCTGAGCTTCGTCGCACTGCGGAACATATCATTAGTGGGGAGGACGATCGTCTGATTGTCATTGCGGGTCCTTGCTCGATACACGATGTCGATATCGCAATCGAATACGCCACCCGATTTAAAGAGCTTTCAAATAAAGTAAATGAACGCATTTTTCTCATTATGCGGGTCTTCTTAGAAAAACCCCGGACGCAGTTTGGATGGAAAGGCTTCCTTTATGACCCTCTTCTTGATGGAAGCTATGAAATAGAAAAAGGACTTTTTGCATCCCGAGAACTTCTTTTGAAGCTCACTGAGATGGAGATCCCCATCGCTACAGAATTTCTCGATCCCGCCTTAACCCCCTATAATGAAGATTTGGTGACATGGGGGGTGATTGGGGCTCGAACCTCTACTTCTCAGATCCATCGTCAAATGGCGTCTCACCTTCCCATGCCAATGGGCTTTAAAAATGAAACCGATGGCAATCTTGATAATGCAATATGCGGAGCCCTTGCAGCGCGCCACCCACAAGCCTCCGTAGGAATTAATGCTAAAGGACAAATTTGTTCTCTAAAAACTTCAGGAAACCCTCATACTCACCTTGTTTTGAGAGGCTCTCAAAATGCCCCTAACTATGACCACCTAGCAATTTCAGAAGCAATCCACAAACAACGCCTCTATGGACTCAACTCCCGCCTTATGATCGATTGTGCCCACGGAAACTCTCAAAAAGACCCAAAAAAGCAACAACTTGCCTTCTGCTCAATGTTGGAGCAGATTGGAGAAGGAAACCATCTTATTATGGGGATGATGCTCGAAAGCCATCTTCAAGGGGGCAACGCCCTTTCGATCACAGATCCCTGTCTTGATTGGAAAACAACAGAGGAGCTCATTCTCTGGGCTTACCAATCTCTCCCTACCCATCATCTTATTCGCTGACAAAAAAACTCCTTCCGATACAAGGGCAGTTATGAGCAATGAAAAATGATTAATAACTGGTTTCAACCCAAGCATTTTTCCTATCTGCTTGGGTTATTTATCGCCATAGGCTCTCCCGCCGTCCTTATATTTAAAGCAGGCTTCAATCAACTTGAGAAAATATTGCAATGGCATGGTGCTATAATGACCTTTGGTCTCGCTAGGCTTATTTTTGCCTGTATCTTTTTCTTTGTTGTTCAAGATGCCCCAGGTTCAAGGTTTTTTCTTCACTCGACGATTACCGACAAAAAGGAATTTTGGAAAAATATCCGACAAGTTTTCAATTCTTCCCATGTTTGGGTGATAGGAATTGCAGTGGGCCTCATAATCGGTCCTCTACTTGCATTTGAAAGTATTTAGTCCATTCCCTTTGTTAAAACTGCATACAAAACCATCACATCGATTTGCTTTTTTGTTTTAGGATTCGCAGCATCAAATATTAATATTGGCTACACACTTGTCCATGAACACAATGTTCCCCAGGTGACAGCAACAGCAGTTGCTGTCGTCAATACCTTTTATGCACTCTTTGCAACTATCAGCCAATCTCTCATTGCGGTCTTCCTTGAGTTAGGACAAAGCTTCACGGTTCCTCTGAATATACCACATGGGATTTTCAAGTCTCTCTTATCCGCCTCCCTGTATATATTGCCATTGCACTAATATTTTCTTTTTTCATCAAAGAAACCTTCTGCAATCAACGCCAGACGTACGATTAAGGGCCCTAATCAATCACGATTAGATCTGTCCAAAGCTGCTGCTTCCACTGTTTGATAACACTGTCATTCTTGTTGAGAATCTCGGCTTTGTAGGTCAAAAAACCATCGGTTTCTTTGTAATCACTGCCAAGAACAGAATAGGTGATTACACCTCGACGACGATCGATCGGATAACAGATTTTTTCTTCGGTATGGTTTTTATAGATCACACTAAGGACCAGAACAAGTTCTTCTTGAAGAGCCTCCTCGGGGAGACGCCACTCTAAAATGAGCTCCTGCCCTTTTGGTGGATTTTTCTGAAGAGGATCAGGACTTCCTACAAAAGTACTTGCAAGCTTCATGCGGTCCATAGCCTCATGCTTCACTGAAAGATAATACTTCTCGCAGCTAAAACAGAGTAGAAAAAGAAAAATCAAACATTGACTCAGGCGCATAACACTTGTAGAATTTATCTTATATGTCAAAAAGCTATCAAGAAGAAAGTGTGAATGGAATTGTCTTTTCGCCTGATCGAGGAGAAATTCTTCTGATCAAACGGAGAGATGTTCCTGTCTGGGCCCTTCCAGGAGGGGGTATTGACGCCAATGAAACACCTGAACAGGCCGTCCTTCGAGAGCTGGAAGAAGAAACAGGATACACTGTTTCTCTTGTTAGAAAGATCGCCGAGTATACGCCCCTCAACCGCTTAGCCTGCTTTACCCACTTCTTTGAGTGTCACATCACTTCAGGATCTCCCATACTCACAGCGGAAACTCAAGGGGTTTCCTTTTTTCCGTTGGAGGAGATTCCCCCTCTTCCTCCCCCATATCCTGACTGGATCTCCGATGCCTGCCAAAAAGATGCCCCAATACTCAAAAAAAAGATCCACAGCGTTACCTATCTTAACCTGTTGAAACACTTTTTTTTGCATCCTATTCTTGTCTCACGGTTCATCCTAGCTCGCCTAGGACTTCACATCAACGATTAAATTATTTTTTTAAACGAGACTAATAATCTCTTTACTGGGTATACTATTGCAAAATTAACCGCCCAAATGGGGAAATAGGAGAAAAAAAATGGCCTTACAAGATGTATTATTCACCAGTAGAATATCAAACCCAAACCCGCTTTTACAGCAAGATAACATCAAGGCTACACTGCTCGTTCTAGGTGTCGCAGCAATTGCCACTGCAGGGGTTGGTAGGAAGTTTTTTGAAATGGATAAAATGACAGCTAGTGTCGTTGCAGGATCTGGAACAATGCTTGCTGCATCTGCAGTTACCGAACGAGACGCTTTTCTTTGTATTCTAGCTACGGCTTATATCACTGGAACAGGAGTTTCAATGGTTCAAGCATTTAGAGACGGACGTTTCTACGTCAAAGTTGATCTTGCCGAGCTACTAAGACTTGCTTACGATATTTCGCAAAAGAAGTAATTCTTTTCTCGTTAGGTCCGCCTATAGCGGACCTAACTTTCTAGTGGACATGTCATCTTTTTGGGGTCCACCACTTCATCAAACTTTTCAGCCGACAAATACCCCAGTTCTAACGCCACTTCGCGAAGGGTCTTTCCTTCCTCGTGGGCTTTTTTTGCAATCTCAGCCGCCTTGTCATACCCAATCACAGGATTAAGAGCAGTAACAAGCATAAGAGAGCGCTTAACAAGGATATCAATTTGGTCCAGGTTAGCCTCTGTTCCCTTCAAGCAACGATCATAAAAGTTCTTCGTGCTGTCTCCAAGAAGTTGCATTGATTGAAGAAGGTTATAGATCATCACAGGGCGATAGACGTTAAGTTCGAAATTTCCCTGAGATCCAGCCATTCCAACTGCCATATCATTTCCCATTACCTGGATACAGATCTGAGACAGAGACTCGCATTGAGTAGGATTAACTTTCCCTGGCATAATAGAAGAACCGGGTTCATTACTGGGGATGATAAGTTCTCCAATCCCAGACCTTGGACCAGATGCCATCCAACGAATATCATTGGTAATCTTGAGAAGAGAGCCGGCAAGCATTCGGAGAGCTCCACTCATCTCTACCATTCCATCATCAGCTCCAATTGCTTCAAACTTATTTGGAGCTGTTGTGAATGTAACTCCTGTGAGCTCAGAAATCACCTCAGCAACTCTTTCAGGAAACCCCTTTGGGGTATTAAGTCCTGTTCCTACAGCTGTTCCTCCAAGAGCAATTTCTGAAAGATGGGGGATAGCATTCTCGATAGAGCGGATTCCATATTCAATCATCGCTGCATAGCCTGAAAACTCTTGGCCAAGCGTTAAGGGAACAGCATCCATCAGATGTGTGCGCCCGATTTTCACAATACCTTTGAAGGCTTCAGCTTTTTCCCTCAGTCCATTCAAAAAGATTTGAAGGTTTGGAAGAAGAAGATTTTTTGTTTTGAGGATCGCTGCGATATGGGCTGCTGTCGGAAAGGTGTCATTGGAAGACTGGGATTTATTGACATCATCGTTAGGGTGAATGGGCTGTTTAGATCCCATGACCCCCCCTGCTTTTTTGATGGCATAATTACTGACCACCTCATTGACATTCATGTTAGTCTGGGTGCCAGACCCCGTTTGCCATACAACCAACGGAAAATGCTCGTCAAGCTCACCCCTCAAGATCGCATCAACAGCATCCTTGATCATATTGCATTTGTCTTCAGGAAGGAGTCCCATCTCATTGTTAACAATTGCAGAAGCCTTTTTGACAACGGCCTGTCCATGCACCACTTCGATGGGAATCTTCTCCCCCCCTACGGGGAAGTTCTGGCGGGAACGCTCAGTTTGAGCACCCCAATACTTACCCTCAGGGACCTCAATGGTCCCCAGCGAGTCTTTTTCTTTCCTCATTCTCGCTGTATACTGCTTAAATCAATAATAATGCAAATACGAATGCAAAAAGCGAGAAAGATTCTACAATTCCAAGAGCCGCTAAACACTTACCATAAACAGCAGGCTGCTTAGCTGAGGCTTGAATTCCTGTCGCTGCACACATCCCTTGATAAATCGCAGAAAGCATAATTGCTAAGCCAATAGAAGTCCCAATTCCAATTCCATTCCATGCTGTCAAGGTGTTTGCTACAATAGCATTTTTCATAAGGAGCATAAGGACGAATCCATAAATCGCTTGTGATGAAGGAATGGCCGACATACCGATAAATTTACCGTGATTTTCATCAACACGAGCCATGACCCCATGGGATGCCATCCCAGCAATTCCACATCCAATAGCACTCCCTAAACAGGCAAGGCCAAGAACGATAGCTGGACCTATCATTGAAAAGTTCATAAGTTATTCTCCTCTAGATTTCAATAATTTTAGTGGGTTAAAAAGTCTTCCGCCTCCCTCAAAGGAATGGTGATACCATTCGATAAAATTGAGGCGAAGACCGTGAATTGTTCCTCCCATAATACTAACTGCAATATTGACAATATGGCCCATCAAGATGACGAAGAACCCTGCAGCAAAGCCGAGGCGCATCCCCATATCATTGAATGTTCCAGCCAATATCATTGCAGCTAGCCCCAGGGCATAGAGACGGAGATAGGATAATATATCTGCAAAAAGCTCAATGGGTTTACTAAGCTCAATAAGCCCTGCCCATTTGTTCTGAATGAATGCCAAAACAAGAGCCAGGGCAATCCCCCCCCAAAAGAGCTGCTGCCCTACTTCAAAAGCTTCTACTCTTGGGATAATACCCATGAAGTGAATGATTGAAGTTGCACTCAAAATTTTTGGAAAGAACATATATCCTCCAACAGAAGCGAAGATCCAGCCAAGTCCAGCCCAATGGCGCCTCGCATGGCGTAGCAAAGAAAGACTGATGTGAATTACTCCAACAAGGAGAGAAATCTCCATAAAAATACTATCTTTGAACTCATCTAAAATAATATACTTGGTGAACCCGTCTTTTTTCACTTTTGCTGCTTGTAAAAACTCCGTTCCATCATAAATGTACTCGAGATCTGGGAATTTTTGGACAGTCTCTTTCCAGATTTCGTCTCTCATAGCAATGTGATAATCAGCCTTTTTCTTGGCCATATAGTTAATAACTGAGACTTTGTTTAGTGGACTTGTTGGTGAAAGCTCGAGACCAAAGTACGACCCTGTTAGAACGCCCCAACCAATGCAGAAGGATGAAAGAACTGTAAGAAGACGCAGGGAACGCTTGCCTGTCGGGTTTATGTGCTTGAACTTCATGCGAAGGAAGAGTGCCAAAGCTAAGAAGAGCGCTCCGTACCCCGCATCAGAGATAATCATCGCAAAGAAAACAGCAAAGCCCCAAAACACCCAACTCGAAGGATCTTTATCGCTCGTTGCGGGAGTATCAAAAATATGAACGAGATCCTCACCAACTTTTCCGTAACTTTTGTTTTCCATATAAGTGGGAATTTTCTCTCCCTCTTCAATGGCTACTTCTTCAGCGTGGATTCCCAAGCCCTCTAGCAATGGAAAAAGACCGTGCAAACGGTTCTCTGGAATCCACCCTTCAATCGCAAATAGATGATCGTTTATATGGGTGGTAACGTCATCAGAAGCTCTTACCAGGTGATAATGGTTCAAGGCATGGGTCAGATGATCCTTCAAAAAATCAATATACGCCGCATCTTCTTTAAGCTCCTTAACACACTGCTCCATCTTGAGATTCGCAATCTCAAGTTCGTTTTCAAGTTGGGAGAGGGATTTTTCAAAATGCATTTCGATCATTCCCTGAAAGCTCTCCACTTGATGACTTATTGTCATGAAATATTCCATGTCATATTCCGAGCCAATAGGAACCATGACCTCATCAAGCTCAAGTGTTTTAAGCTTCGCTTTTTTTACGCAGAAAAATTGAACCAGGCGCCTTGTATCTTTTTCAATGTCTCGAATTTCTTCGAGGGAAAAGTCCCCCAAAGGTTTAATCCTTGAAATTTCAGAGGCTAGGAGCCGCTTTTCCTCTTCTAGCTTCTCGATCCATTGGGCATTCTCCACAACACTATGAGCAAGTTTCTGAGCATCGAGATCCTTTGTAAGCTCAGCCATTTTTAACACAGGTTGCTTGCGCAGAACCGCTAAGGCTGTCATAAGCTTTTGAACATTTTCAGGATAGTCAAGGGCTCTTTGCACCTTTGTAGATAAAAACTCAACAAAACCTTTCTCTTGGGCTCTTGTAAAAAAAGTATCAATGTCTTCTTTGACACCAATAAAGAGATATTTTTTTACCTTGATGATCGTCAAACTAAGGCCTCCTCTTCTTCTTTTCTTTTTTCAATCTTACCCTTAGCTACTTTTGCTTGAGCAACCGAAGCAAGCTCTTGATCTCCTAAAAAGACTTTGATCTTTTTAATATTGGCTTGAGTGCGGGGAATCAGTATTTTTTCAAAAAGATTCACCCGAATCGAAACTTCACGAAGCTCTTTCTCTAGAATTTTTTTCTTTTCTTTCACCACTTCGATTTTCTCTCTAGCAACAACAAGTAGTTTAACTTGTTCCATTGCAGAGTCGACCCATAGAGGTGATTCGAAAAGTGAGTAGTCATGAGGTTTAAAAATCACCTTTTCAAAGAAGGGGATTTCAGCCCCCGCAATGTTCTCATACCGCTTTTCAACTTCGTCTACATGAGAGGCTCCATATAAAAGATCAGAATTAGGATCGCTAAGCAAAGACTGAAATGCTTCACACGTTCCTCTTTGATCAAAAAATTCTCGAGTAAGACCTTCAATTTCATAAATGGCTTGATTCACCTCTGTCTGGAGCATCGCTTTCTTTAATTGAAGCGTTGGGAGGTATTTTTGGAGCTGCTTAAGCTTATACTGCTGATCTCTCAGCTCCATTTTGGTCAGCTTGATTTGAGCCATGCGTTCCTACTTGGGCCAATATTTGTTGATCATATCTTGCTTAATACCCACCTCATGTGGGTCGAAACATTCCGCAAGGGTTTCCCACCCTAAATTAAGAGCGTCTTCAATCGGGATATTTACCTCTAGATCCATCATCCTATCCTCAAAAAGAAAAGAATACTCAAGCAATTTTTCATCCCAACGAGAGAGACGGAATCCCATGCTCTGGCGCTCACGCGCCTTTTTCGATTCTGCGTAGAGCCGGATCTGAGCGTTAGCAATATCTCCATGGTCTTCTCGAGTTACACTTCCAATCACCTGTTGTTTAAGACGGGAAAGAGATCCAAAAGGGTCAATCCTTCCTTCATGGAGGTAGAATTGCCCCTCTGTAATGTATCCGGTGTTATCAGGAATAGGATGCGTCACATCTCCGCCAGGCATCGTTGTCACAGAAATCAGTGTAATAGATCCACTGCCATCAATATCAACTGCCTTTTCATAGCGCGAGGCCAAGTCTGAATACAAAGAGCCTGGGTATCCGCGGTTTGAGGGAACTTGGTCCATTGTAATCATGATCTCTTTAATCGAGTCTGCAAAGGCAGTCATGTCTGTCAAAAGGACAAGAACGTTCTTATCTTTTATAGCAAACTGCTCAGCACAAGCAAGAGCCATATCTGGAACGAGCAAACATTCAACAGCTGGATCGGTTGCTTTGTGAATAAACATCACTGTTTTCTCCATTGATCCTGATTTTTCTGCGTTATCAATAAAGGCTTGGTAATCATCGTACCTAAGTCCCATCCCCCCAATAATAACAATATCTGCATCGGTTTGATTTGCAATCCGCATGAGTAGCTGATTATAGGGCTCACCAGCAATCGAAAAGATCGGGATTTTTTGAGATTTTACAAGACAATTGAAAACGTCAATCATCGGAATATTTGTATTCACCATTTGATGAGGAACAATCCGCTTCACAGGATTAAATGAGGGTTGATTTACTGGAACCTTCTTTCCAATAACTTCGGGGCCATCGTCAATCGGTTCACCACTTCCATTTAGGCGGCGTCCCATAAGAGATTCCCCTGCTGTCGCCTGCATTGCATGCCCTAAAAAGCTTACACGGTCTCCAGTCGAAACTCCCCGCGGATTCTCAAATGCCTGCAGAGTGACTTTTTCTCCGTCAATGCTCAAGACTGAAGCAAGGGTTGTGTCACCAGATTTTCGATGGATTGTCCCAAGCTCTCCCATCTTTACACCTCTAGCGATGACGGTGATCAAGTTTCCTCGGATATCGATAATTCTATCGTAGATCTTGTTCATACATTATTCCCTGTAGCAGTTTCGATGCGATGCATAATCGAGTCATGAGCCTTTTGATATCCATCAGATTCAAAAGGCATAAAGTTCATATTTTTTATGTCACTTTGGAGGGTTAAGAAGAAGTTTCGTGCTTCATCATGTCCATTAAAGTTAAAGCTTGCATGAAAAACACGCTGAATAAGTTCAAAAAGAACAATCTGTCGATCAAGAGGACAGTAAGCATCCTCCTTATCGAAAGCATTTTGCTGCAGGTACGAGAAATCATACAGCTCTCCCTTTAGGTAAACCACAAGATCGTCAATTGTGATCCCTTCCTCTCCAACAACTTCCATCCGTTTTCCAATTTCATCTCCATCCTTAATAAATTGGAAGGCGGTTTGATTTTTTTTATCCCACTCTACAACTTTATTCTCAAGATCCACACTCACATCTTCGATATACTTTGACCATGAGATAAGAGGATCAATAGCTGGATAACGTCTGGCATCTGAACGAACTCGCGAAAGCCCTAAAAAGGCCCCTACTACAGCAAGTGTTGCCTGCGTCACGGGTTCTTCAAAATTTCCTCCTGCAGGAGAGACCGTTCCAGCAATCGTCAATGACCCATCTTTTCCATTCTTCAATTTGATCACACCTGATCGCTCATAAAAAGCAGCAATTCGTGAACCCAAATAAGCAGGAAAAGCTTCTTCACCCGGAATTTCCTCTAAACGCCCGGACATTTCTCGCATCGCTTGCGCCCATCGAGAGGTCGAGTCAGCAAGAAGAAGAACGTCAAGCCCCATCTGCCTATAATATTCAGCAAGCGTTGCTCCCATATAAACCGAAGCTTCCCGTGCTGCTACTGGCATCGAGGAAGTATTACAAATAATCGTTGTCCGGCTCATGAGCGATTCATTCGTATGCGGATCTGTTAGGTGGGGAAACGTCTTGAGAACTTCAACAACCTCTCCCGCTCTTTCTCCACAAGCTGTAATAATAACAATATCAACCGAAGAATATTTCGATAAGTGGTGTTGAAGTACTGTTTTCCCCGCTCCAAAAGGGCCTGGAGTGCAGAAAGTACCCCCCTTTAGGATGGGAAACTGAGTATCAATAACCCTCTCACCAGTATCCATCATTTTAGTGGCTTTGATTTTCTTTCCCTGGATGAGAGGCATTTTTACCGGCCAACGCTGTACCATGGTCAGCTCATGTTCTTTCCCTTGTTCATCCTTTACCTTCGCAACAACCTCATCAACTGTGTAAGACCCCGCATCAACAGCCCATGAAACCGTATATTTTCCCCTCATCGCAAAAGGAAGCATAATAAGATGGTGGAAGCGACCTTCCATTGTTGTACCAACAGTGTCTCCCCGTTCGAGAACATCACCAATTTTAGCAACCGGCTGATAATCCCAGTGCTTTTGCCGATCAAGTGATGGAAGATAAACGCCTCTTTGCAAGAAAAGTCCTGAAGCGTCTGCAACACGTTCCAATGGACTTTGTAAGCCATCAAAAATTGCGCTGATTAACCCAGGTCCAAGCTCTGCTTCAAGGAGATGCCCTGTAAAAGTCACCTCAGAATCCAGTTCTATTCCTAAAATATCTTCAAAGACTTGGAGCTTTGCAACATCGCCAGCAATTTCGATGACCTCTCCTTTTACGGAGATCTCACCAATTTCGACCATTGCGATCTCCCCCTGCCGCACATTTCCTTCAAATCTTACGTGAAGAAGGTTTCCAAAGGCCTTCACGACTTTTCCAGTTGCATTACTCATATCGATCCTTTCACAATTTCACTTAACATTTGGTTCCCTTGCTTTTCATTCAAGGCATATGCACCTTCAACAATTATTAACTGCACCAAGTAGCTCAAGAGGTAATCTGCAGAAAAAGGAGCATCTTGCACCTCGTCACCAACTCGGCTAAACCGATAGTTTGCCATGACATCATACTGCATTTTTGGTTTTCCATGCGCATCTTTTAGTTTCTCCCCGAGATCAGCGTATTCAAAAGGAAACTCGAAAAAGGGTGCATCTTTTTGAGCTAATACTTGAGCAACAAGGGGGTCATGAAAGTCCTCATGCTGTAGCTCTATTCCTGGTTCTAGTCCCAATTTCTTTGCTCGATACCCTGCAAGAAGAACTCTCCACTCATGTTCGAAGCGAAAATAACCTTTCAGGAAACCCCGGTATTTTTTTTCCATCTCTTTAAAGTAAGCGATAAGTACCTTTGAAAAGTGGCGCAGCTGCTCCTGAACTGATTCAGTCTCTTCCAGGTGTTCAAAAACATACTGGGGAAGTCCCGATTGATTTACAATCGCTTCGTCGAGTTCCTTCTCATTTAGATTTCCTCTATGATCAATAGCCTCTTTCTTAAGCAGAGACTGGACATTTTTGATATCGATATAGGTCAAAATTGCTTTAGCCTTTTCAAGATCATCAGCGCCCATGTTGTCCCTAAAAAGAGTCATCAAATCTTCAAAAATAATCCCAGGCTTATTTCCTACTTTGAGAGGAGGAAGAACGCTTCCTAAAAAGAAATACTTACCCATATGCAAAGATTACCGAACGGAAGTCATCCCTAACAAAGCTTGCCAAGAGGCTTTTCAAAGCATCATCAGACATATCGATTGTAAGATTTTGGTTAACAATTTTGACTTGAGCTCCTCCTTCTATCTCCCCTATTTCAACACTCTTTGACTCAAGTTGTTCCACAATACCTTTAGAAAGCTCTTTATTCACCGCTTCCGCATTTACTGCCTTGGAAACAATAGCTCGAAGATCTCCATTAATACCCTCTTTATCAATCCCTTTGATGATAGCTGTGATGAGTTCAGCAACAACCTTTGGATCCTTCATTCTCTCACCTACAAAATCCCTAAGCTGTGGATTAAACAGGTTTTTCTCTATCTCTTGCTTTAGAGTATCAATGCTCTTTTTGCATGCAAGGTTGATAGACGCTTGGAAAACATTGCGCTCTTCTTCAATTTTCTTTTTTGCATCATCGAGAAGGCGTGTTGCCTCTTGCTTTGCATTGGTCACAATCTTTTCACTTTCATCTCGCGCTTTGGCAATAATTTGGTCCCCTTCTTTCTTGGCAGGGTCGATGGTTTCCTTTCGCAGAACTTCGCAGATCTTTTTGACTTTTTCTTTACCAGTATCGACAGATTTCATCATGTACCTCACGTTGCATATGGAGAACATAGACAAAAAAGATTAAATTTTCAAGACATAAGGGTTTTTAAGACACTAAAGACAGAAGGAGAAGACACCAATCCAACATGACCAACACCGTCAATTTCCACTCCATTACTTGCAAAAGAAGGCTCTGGCATATGAATGTCGTCAAGCCCACGAATCTCCCAAAGCACCTCTTTCATCGAATCGGATAAGTGATTCCACTCACTTTTTAAAGTCATTGAACCAATCCGTATCACTCTGTTAACTTCAGGGCGCCATTCGCTCCAGGCCTGAGTTTGGTAGCAATAGCCCTCGTGGATTTTATACGAGCCACTAGGAAGTGCTGAATAGAGAGCTTCCTCTGCTCCCAAGGAATACCCCAATAAGTCAACCTTAACGCCATATCCGTATAGACTTTGAATTTCAGCAATTTTCCGATCGATAATTTCTCGGTTTTTCTCTGTGAGCTCTCCTGCGCAGAGGTTGACAGTAAAAAGAGGACCGATCCTATGCCTTTCAAAATATTTTCCCATCTTTAGGAACATTCCCTGATTTCCATTTTTTCCATGGAGAGCAAGAATAGGTATTCTATCCCTTTGCCATCCTTTGAGCAATGTTGGGTTCATACCACAACGATGAAATTCCGCCTCTTTCCCAATAGAGAGTGCATTCCCAGCTTCAATAGCTTCACGAGGCTCCCAGAGAAGGGCTCCAACCACATTCGCAGTCCAAAACCACTCCATACGGCGCAGAAATTGCACAGAAGTTGCAACAACATGCTTATACAAATGGTATGGACTTACGTAGCTTTCCAAAACAGGATAGCCACTAAATCCTGTGGGTTCTCTCAAACATAGATCTTTAGGTGTCATAACGGAGAGGATGGTATGATTTATGGAGGATTTTTAAAAGGATAAAAAAACTCTTGGCGATAAAGAATATTTTCGGCAATATTGGTAATCTTAATAATATTTAGATGGTGTATGCTTAATGAAAAGAGTCTTTGCGGTCCTCATGGCCCTATCTGTTACACTTTTGAATACTCCTGCCTACGCTAATGATAAAGCGTTTTCTGAGTGTGAGTATGGTGTCAATAATGGATATGAAAAATGTGAGCCTCTGGGACACGGTTCATCCAAAGCATCACATTCTGCAGTCAGTGCATCGATGGTTGGTTGGGGACTTGGGCTTGCCATAGCAATCGCCATTGTTGCCGGTGTGATCCATCAAAGTGCCGCAGCCCATGGCGGCAGCAATGGAACTTCTAATAACTCATCATCATGAGATGGCTGTTAATTTTCCTTCTTCCCCTTACACTATTTGCTTTCGAACCCTTTTTTACTGTTATTGACCCTCCCAAAGGGTGGCTTTTCACTGACCCCTCAAAATATGAAGATGGGGTCAAGGTGGTTTTCATTGCCTCCGACAAGAAAATGTTTACCCCATCACTTACCCTTACAGTTGAATATGTTGGAAATGCTTCTATTGCGCAGTACATCAAAGCACTAGAAAAAATCTACCGAAGAGATGACTTCCAAGAACTTGGAACTTTTAAAACTTCAACTGGAGCAGCCCATCTTTTTCAGATCGACAGGAAAAATCAATGGGGAACCATTCGAATCCTTCAAGCTATCACACTGCATGAAGGCTTTGCTCTTATTCAAACAGGTGCATGCCTTAAGAAAGAATTTCTACAAGTTCATGAAACCTATTTAAACGCATTTAAATCACTCCGAACAACACCGTCTATTTTAACCTCCTGCAAAGACCCCTCTCTTGAAAAGCGACTTGAAGAAATAACAAAATGTTGGAGAAAACTCTGTCTCACTTCCAAAGACGATAAAGAATCCCTTTTTACCTCCTCATTTTTTCAAAATAACCACTGGAAACCATTTGTAAATTATATAGAAAGCGCGTTAGAATCTGAGGGCATATGCTGGCAGTTCCTTGCCGTCAAACACGTTCAAGAAATCTTATTATCGGAGAATGCACTATGAAAAAATTCCTTCTAATCCTTGCCGCAGCGACAACTCCTCTCCTTGCAACAACCCCACCTGTTGAGAGCACCGATACCGAAACTCCCCCAGATCTTTCTTCTCCTGTATACGCAGCTCCCAATGCTCCTTTTCGAGACCTCACTGAAAAGCCCGAGGTTTCTAATACCAAGAAGGCCGCCTTTGCTGTTGTTGGAACAATTGCCGCAATTACAATTGGGCTTCTCGTAAGTGGCTCCAACACCGGAAAACATATAAAATCTACTGAGCTCCTCGATAAAAAGGCTTCATGAAGTACTTACTCCCTCTTTTTCTCCTTATACTGTCTGGCTGCCATAGAGATGGATGGCAGCACACTTCAATTCAGAATGGGAATGCTCATTACGACATGGCTAAACTCTCTCACCCATCCGTATTATCAACCGATGGTCTAGAACTGGAACTTAACCGCTATGGAAAGGAAATCCATGGGTATGTCAACGTCCACACTTTTGAGCTCCCAATTTTCGAGGAAGATATCCACTCTACTACTCTTACGATCTCCACCAATTGTGCTTCGGAAACCTTTGTCATTCCTCTCCTTGAAGGAAGGCAACGAGCTCGACTCTCTGACACATGTCTGGATTACCTTCTTCAAACCCTAGAACTTAAATCCTCTGTTATCCTCACCTCTGGTCATTTTTCTGAAACCCTTGACACATCCAATTTTAGGCGACATTATGATGCCCTCCTCCGAACACCAAATTGTATTCGTCCCCAAAACATGATCAACTTTGAACTTTATTAATTTTCTGTTATAAAGATAAAAAACGCACAGAGGTTGATATATGAACAAATTCGAAGGCTTAAAAGAGCATACTGTTATCGTTGCAGACACCGGTGAAATTGATGAGATAAAAAAATACCGCCCCACAGATGCAACAACGAACCCTTCTCTGATTCTAAAAGCCTCAGAAATTGAAGAATATAGGCCCCTTATCGAAGAGGCGATTCAGTATGGAAAATCTAAAGGAGGACAAAACCCTCTTGAGCTGATTATCACCAAAGTCTTTGTAAACTTTGGTGCTGAAATTCTCAAGCATATCCCAGGTAGAGTTTCGACAGAAGTCGATGCGCGTCTTTCTTTTGACGTGGAAGGGAGCTTAAAAAAAGCTCACGAATATATTGCCCTCTATAAAGAAGCGGGAATTGAGAAAGAACGTATCCTTATCAAGCTCGCCTCGACATGGGAAGGGGTCCTTGCCGCCTCTCAGCTAGAAAAAGAAGGGATCCATTGCAATATGACCCTCATGTTTGGCCTGGGACAAGCTCTCGCATGTGCTGAAGCTGGAGCCACTCTCATCTCACCATTTGTTGGAAGAATCCTCGACTGGTATAAAAAAGCTGAAGGAAAAGAATCCTATCCAGCTGATGAAGATCCCGGGGTTCTTTCAGTCACCTCTATCTTCAATTATTACAAAAAGTTTGGCTATAATACGCAAATCATGGGGGCATCCTTCCGCAATGTCGACGAAGTTCTTGAACTTGCCGGATCCGACCTTCTTACGATTGCTCCAAAGCTTCTCAAGGAACTCACCGAATCAGAAGGAACTGTCCCTAAAAAGCTCTGCGCAGACAAAGCCTCTAAAGCTGATCTTAAAAAAATCCATGTCGATGAAAAGACCTTCCGCTGGATGCTTAATGACGAAGCAATGGCCACAGAAAAACTTGCTGAAGGAATTCGCAACTTTGCAAAGGATACAGTTAAGCTCGAAAAGCTTATCCAGTCTATGCTTTAGTCTTTCTAGCCACAGTGACGGCGAGGATGATCAACATCGTAGCTTGTCGTTAACGTGATATATACAAAATACCCCGCCATTGGAATAAGCGATGCAAAAGCGTTACTGAACGCCTTAAGCGAATAAAAAGCAGCTCCATTGACCACTTTAGTGAGACTACGACTACCTATAATAAAGGCTGCAGCCCCTCCAAGGGCTGGCAATGCAAACTTGTACGCACAATTCACTTCAACTGTCATTCGATACATTAGCGAACCTGCGAAACAAACAAAAAGTTTTGTCTGCATTGGCTTCCGATTATACTTTAGAAAAGCCCACATTGAAATTGCTCTAAATAGATGATTTACAATGAGGACTCCTTTATATTGCTCAGAGTGTTTCTTAAAATACTGCTCTAATTGCTTCGTGGGGGTTTCCAATGGATTATATTTCGCAATCTGATGATGAAAATTTGTTGCACATGACATAAAAGAACTCCTCTAAATATTGAAATCCCCACATGATAAAGGTAAAGAGGTTATTTTATCAACAAATAAGTTGAATTTGGAGCATTTTTCTAGCTTCATGGTTGAATGAAACATATATTCATTGTAAAACCACAAATATGAGAACGATTAACACCCAAGAAATCATTAATGCAGTGAAACAGCTTTGTATTGATGGTTGCTGCACCCTAAGATGTGATACAGTAAAGGCCTTAAAAAAGGCCCAAGATACAGAGCCCTCTCCCGTCGAAAGAGAGGTCCTAGCCCAACTTGTTGAAAACAGCGAAATTACGACTTGCGAAAAACTCCCCTTTTGCCAGGATACCGGCCATGCTGTCTTATTTGTTGAAATGGGACAAGAGGTCTGTATCGAAGGAGGCTTTTTGACTGAAGCACTCAATGAAGATGTTAGGCAAGGATATAAGGAGGGATATTTACGGATGTCGATTTTAGATAATCCTCTCTCTTGAAAAAATACTGGGGATAATATCCCTGCAACTATCAATTATGATCTTGTTCCTGGGAATACCCTTAATATTTCTCTCCTTGTGAAAGAGGGAGGATGCGATATGAAAAGCGCCCTCAAGATTTTTAACCCCGCCTCAGGACTCAAGGCTGCTATGGATTTTATCGTCAACATTGTCGCAGCCGCAGGTCCCGAAGCCAGCCCTCCCACGACGCTTGGAATTGGAATGGAAGGGCCTTTCGCGCAAACTGCACTTCTCGCACAAAAAGCACTGCTTTGGCTGCTTGACAGACCCAATCCGATCCCTGAACTGCGCAAAATAGAAGAAGAGCTCCTTGAGCGAATCAATAAGCTAGGGATTGGCCCTGCCGGATTCGGAGGAAGAATGACCTGCCTTGGAGCACATATCGAAATGGGGCCCGCTCATATTGCTCATTTCCCCATTGCTTAATATCGACTGCCATTCCCACCGAGATGCGGAGGTTTCATTATAATGAAGCGGATTAGTGTTGAACTCCCTCTATCAGAGCAGACCATTCAATCGCTAAAAGTTGGCGATTATGTTCACCTTTCAGGAATGATTTTTACAGGGAGAGATGTGGCCCATAAACGATTTATAGAAACCATCGAAAAAGGTGAACCGCTCCCTTTCGCCCCCCAAGGGCAGATAATCTACTATGCAAGACTCACTCCAAAAAAACCTGGTTATCCCATTGGCTCTGCCGGCCCAACAACATCAACACGAATGGATCCCTATACTTCCTTACTCCTTGAAAGGGGGCTAAAAGGAATGATTGGAAAAGGGCACCGTTCCACTGAAGTGAGAAACGCAATTCAAAAATACCAAGCAGTTTACTTCAGTGCCATTGAAGGAACTGCTGCTCTTCTTTGCAAACGCATTTTAGAATCTGAAGTTATTGCCTATGCTGATTTAGGTGCAGAAGCCGTCTTTCGGTTGAAGCTGAAGGATTTCCCGGAGATCGTTGTCAACGATACCACGTGAGGCGACCTCTACGAGGAAGCCGAAAAAAAATACAAACAAAATTAAGGGGCTGAAAAACAGCCCCTCATGAAACTAAGATCAATAGTTTGAGAAAGCGAAGTCAAGAACATCCTCTTCTTCCGTATCAACAAGCTTTTTAACCCGTTGCTCGTAATCTTGGAAACCAGTTCCTCCAGGGATCATATGCCCCATAATAAGGTTGGCTTTAAAGTCGAGAAGGTAATCGGTTTTTCCTTCACAGGCTGCATCGGTAAGGACTCGAGTTGTTTCCTGGAACGATGCTGCAGAGACAAAGGATTCAGTACCGAGTGAAGCTTTAGTAATCCCGAGAAGGACCGGCGCTGCTTGAGCAGGCTTTCCTCCCTCATCAACCACTTTAGAGTTCTGCTCGTGAAAGATCTTCTTATCAACATTCTCACCATATAGGAAGGTGGTGTCACCAGGATCGGTAACACGCACTTTCTGGAGCATTTGACGAACGATAATCTCAATATGCTTATCGTTGATGTCCACCCCTTGAAGGCGATAAACTTCTTGGACCTGGTTCACAAGATACTTTTGAAGTTCTCGTACTCCACAAATATCAAGGATTTCCTGAGGCACAACCAAACCATCAGTCAACTGCTGACCTTTCACTAGGGTATCGCCTCTTTGAACGATTAAGTGCTTGGTAAGCGGGATGAGATGTTCTTCTTCCATTCCAGTATCTTCGTCTTTTACAACAACGATTCTTTTGCTTTTCTGCACACCTTTGAAGTCAACGACACCATCAATCTTTGCGATCTCAGCAGCATCGCGAGGACGTCTAGCCTCAACAAGCTCAGCTACTCGAGGAAGACCTCCAGTGATATCCTTTGTCTTGATCGCCCCTCGTGGCAATCTCGCTAAAAGATCCCCAGCGTGAACCTGCTCTCCTTCATTGACCGAAATAATCGCTCCCGACGGAATCGCATAAGTTCCTACAAGCTCTTCAAACTCTTTATCTGCGTAGATAACAATTTGTGGGTGCAATTCACCACGGTGTTGTCGCACTACAAGCTCAGTTTGGCCGGTTTGTTTACTCACATTGCGAATGGTTGAAATTCCTTCAACTAAGTCTTCGTACTTCACAAATCCAGGTTTTTCACAAATAATTGGAATATTGTGTTGTTCCCATTGTCCCACTCGATCTTTCTTCTTCACTTTCGTGCCATCTGCAAGAGCAATCTGTGTCCCTAGCTCAATGGTAAAGGTTTGAAGAGGCTCAATCGATTTTGTACCGAGAAGCTTCTTGTATTCATCCATAGAACGCCCTTCGTCACGAACAACGTGAACGAATCCATTCTTATTGAGTGCTAAGTGCATTCCTTCTTGGTTCTTTACTGTACGGAGATCGGTATAAACCAAAATCCCATCGTGCTCTGCGATCAAATCAGGTGTTGCGTGCGCAGATGCAATCCCCCCCAAATGGAAGGTACGCATCGTAAGCTGTGTTCCTGGCTCTCCAATTGACTGCGCGGCAATGACTCCAACAGCCTCTCCAAGAGCTACCTTGCGGCCATTGGCAAGGTTGACACCATAGCACTTCGAACAAACCCCACGTTTAGCCTCGCACGTAAGGGCAGAGCGCATCCGGATCGTTTCTATCCCGGCATCATCAATAGCTTCCGCTTGCTTAGTTGTAAGGGTGTCTCCTGCCTTTGCAAGAAGGGTTGCTTGGTCTCCTGGAACATACACATCATCACAAATAGTACGGCCGTAGATTCGGTCTTTGATAGGAAGAAGTTCTTCCTGTCCTTGTTTGATAGCTGCAACTTCAATTCCATTAAGGGTTCCACAGTCTTCCTCAGTTGCTAAAACATCCTGAGCAACGTCCACAAGACGTCTTGTGAGGTATCCCGAATCGGCTGTTTTAAGCGCCGTATCAGCAAGACCTTTACGGGCTCCATGAGAGGAAATAAAGAATTCAAGAACACTCAACCCTTCGCGGAAGTTCGCGGTAATTGGTGACTCAATAATTTCTCCCGACGGCTTGGCCATCAAGCCTCTAAGAGCTCCAAGCTGCTTGACCTGAGATTTGTTACCCCGGGCACCAGAGTCCATCATCAAAAAGAGAGGATTGAGCATTGTACCATCTGGCTCCGAGATCATCTTAAAGAGTTGATCAGCAAGTAGCTCAGAAACATCTGTCCAAATGCTAATAATCTTCGAATGTCTCTCTCCTTCAGTAATGACACCATCCTCATATTGCTTAATAACGACGGCTACTTTCTTTTGGGTATCTTGAACGATTTCCTGCTTATCATCAGGAATCGCAATATCTTTTACCCCCATAGAAAGAGCGGCTTTCGTTGCGTGGGAAAACCCAAGAGTCTTTAAACCGTCTAGAAAGCGAACACTTGCCTCCAAACCTATGTTTTTATAGGTATTGAGAACAAGCTCACTCATCTTCTTCTTGCGAAGAGCATAGTTTTGGAAACCAAGCTCTTTCGGAACGATCATATTAAAAACAACTCGGCCTGGAGTCGTTTCAATAACTCCAGAATCAAGACGAAGCTTGATTTTTTCATGAATATGAAGACCTAATCCGTAATCGTCTCGACGTCCCTCGCTTACTTTGTCTTTGCCAAACCAATTATAGCTTCCACCACCATAAAGAGCGTGGAGAACTTCTTCCGATGAAGTGAAGACTTTTGTCTTCAACCCATGTTCCTCCGGAAAGTAAATCGGATCATGCATAAGATAATAAAGACCCAAGATCATATCTTGAGAAGGTACCGCAGCAGGCTTTCCTGAAGATGGCAAGAAGATATTGTCAGGTGCCATCATAAGGACTTTTGCCTCAAGTTGTGCCTCTACAGAAAGAGGAACATGAACCGCCATTTGGTCCCCGTCAAAGTCTGCATTAAATGCAGTACAAACAAGGGGATGAATACGAATCGCTTTTCCTTCAATTAGGACCGGCTCAAAAGCCTGAATTCCCAGTCTGTGAAGAGTCGGCGCTCTGTTCAGGAGAACTGGATGTCCTTTAATGATCTCTTCGAGAACATCCCAAACTTCAGGGTCCCCTCTTTGAATCATTTTCTTTGCAGAACGAATTGTATAGACAAGTCCCCGACTTTTCAGTCGTTTTACAATGAAGGGCTCGAAAAGTTCAAGAGCCATTTTCTTTGGAAGACCACATTGGTTAAACTTAAGCTCGGGACCAACGATAATCACAGAACGGCCTGAATAGTCCACCCTTTTACCAAGAAGATTTTGACGGAAACGTCCTTGTTTACCCTTCAACATCTCTGAAAGGGCCTTAAGAGGGCGATTTCCTGCTCCCATCACTGGATGTCCATGACGTCCATTGTCAAAGAGAGCATCAACAGCCTCTTGAAGCATACGCTTCTCATTCCTGATGATAACTTCAGGTGTTTTGAGCTTAAGGATCGACTTCAAACGGTTGTTTCTATTAATTACCCTACGATAAAGGTCGTTCAAGTCCGATGTTGCAAACCGACCTCCGTCAAGAGGGACAAGGGGACGCAAATCAGGTGGAATCACAGGAATACAAGAAATGACCATCCAGTCGGGATTATTAGGGGAAGAAGCAAAATTCTCAATAATCTTGAGGCGTTTGGCCAGTTTCATTCTAGCTTGCATTGATCGAGTTTTACGGAGTTTCTCTTTAAGCTCGGCAATTACAGTTATGAGGTCTTCTTTTTCAAGAAGTTCACGGATTGCATCTCCTCCCATATTTGCTTTAAAAGCATCTGGCCCCCACTTCTCTTGAGCTTCACGAAACTCATGATCATTCAAGAGTTGCTTTCTCTCAAGCGTTGTAGAACCAGGATCGGTCACGACATACTCTTCGTAATAGATAATCCTCTCAAGGTCTGAGACAGACATCCCAAGGATATTGCCAATCCGAGAAGGTTGAGTTTTGAAAAACCAAATATGAACTACGGGAACAGCTAGCTCTATATGAGCCATCCTTTCCCGACGAACCTTTGACAAGGTCACTTCAACACCACATCGGTCGCAGATAATTCCCTTATGCTTGATCTTTTTATACTTTCCGCACGCACATTCCCAGTCGCGGGTAGGTCCAAAAATCTTTTCACAGAAAAGGCCACCTTTCTCCGGTTTAAACGTTCGGTAATTGATCGTTTCAGGTTTCTTGATCTCACCACGTGACCACTCGTTGCGCACAACGTCGTCAGACGCAATTTTGATCGTTAGTTTATCAAATTGAGAATCATGAAATTCATCTTCTTGCATGAAATTTCTCCAGGGAGCTCCTATAAATTATACTTCTTCTTCTGCGCATTCGGCGCGGACATCAAGACATAAACCTTGCATCTCTTTCACTAGGACATTAAATGACTCTGGAGTTCCCGCTTTAAGTGTATTGTCACCCTTGACAATAGACTCATAAATCCGCGTTCTTCCAGATACATCATCTGACTTCACTGTGAGCATTTCTTGGAGAAGGTGGGCAGCACCATAAGCCATGAGAGCCCATACCTCCATCTCACCGAAACGTTGACCACCCATCTGAGCCTTACCACCAAGTGGCTGCTGAGTGACAAGTGAATAAGGTCCAATCGCTCTTGCGTGAATCTTATCGGCTACTAAATGAGAAAGCTTAAGCATGTAGATATACCCAACAACAACCGGGTTATCAAAACGCTCACCACTACGTCCATCATAGAGATAGGATTTTCCTGTTTCAGAAAAACCTTGTTCTTTCATCATCTCCCAAATGCGATCTTCTGGAAACCCTTCAAAAACGGGACTCTTTACATAGATGCCCGCTCTGCGAGCCACAAGACCTAAATGCGTCTCAAGGAGCTGCCCCATATTCATACGAGAGGGTACACCGAGAGGGTTGAGAATGATTTCAATTGTCTGCCCATCAGGAAGATATGGCATGTCGGCAACAGGGACGATATTCGAAACAACCCCCTTGTTACCATGACGTCCTGCCATCTTGTCACCCACCTGCAATTTACGCTTAGTAGCAACATAGACTTTTACTTGGCGGATAATGCCGGGATCAAGTTCTATATCCCCTTTACGCATGTATTCGACTTCTGATTTGTGTTCCATATGAAGATGCTGCACAGCCGTTTCATAATCACGGAGAATGGTGCGAAGCACTTCATAGGTATCATTCTGAGGAAGGATTAGATGATCAGGATTTTCAGTCTCGAGCATTTCAAGCATTTCCTGGGTAATCTTATCCCCTTTCTTAATGAGAACATCCCCTGTAATACGATGCATAATGGGCTCAGGCGCTTCCTCTCCAAGGAGAAGTGCTCCAAGCTTTTCATGGAACTGCATTAGGATATCGGATTCTTTCTCTTTAAATTCGCGGTGAACATCTTTAATACGTGTTGCTTCTTCGACAAGTTCATCGTCTGTCTTAGATAAACGATCACGCCGGCTAAAAACTTTCACATCCATGACGACACCTTCCGTTCCCGGAGGAGCTGTCAAAGAAGCATCCTTAACGTCTGCTGCTTTTTCACCGAAGATTGCTCTTAAGAGACGCTCTTCAGGAGAAAGTTCAGTTTCTGATTTAGGAGTAATCTTACCAACAAGAATATCGCCAGGCTTAACCTCAGCACCGATACGGATAATTCCATCTTCACCAAGATCAGCCAGTGCTTCTTCAGAAACATTTGGAATGTCCCGTGTAATCTCTTCTTTACCTAACTTGGTATCTCGAGCTGTGAGCTCAAACTCTTCAAGATATACAGAGGTGTAAGCATCATCTTTGATGAGCTTCTCCGACATAATGATCGCATCCTCATAGTTGTAACCACACCAGGGCATGAAAGCTACAAGAACATTTTTCCCAAGAGCAACCTCTCCTTTGTCCATAGCAGGACCATCTGCAAGGGTATCTCCAGCAGTCACCTCATCCCCAACATTACAAAGAGGGGTTTGGTTTATTGAAGTCCCAGCATTTGAACGCATAAACTTATTTAAAAGGTAAGTCTTCTTACTCATTTTATTTGCTTTAGAAGCAACTATAATTCTGTAACCATCGACATACTCAACAACTCCATCTTCTTCTGCAATTACAACAGCGCCAGAGTCCCGAGCAATTCTCTTTTCAAGGCCCGTTCCCACTAGAGGTGCATCTGTCTTCAACAGTGGCACTGCTTGACGCTGCATATTCGATCCCATTAAGGCCCTGTTGGCATCATCATGCTCAAGGAATGGAATCAAACCAGTTACAACTGAAACAAGCTGCTTTGATGAAACGTCCATATGAGTGATTTTTTCCGACTCAATTTTGAGTGGCTCAGTCCGATAACGAGCCCAAACAATTGGCTCCTCAAACATGCTGTGATCATCTAGCGCCGCTGAGGCCTGAGCAATGACACACTTCTCTTCCTGATCGGCTGTCATATATTCAATCTCTTCTGTAACAATTCCGTCACGAACAATGCGATAAGGTGTCTCGATGAATCCAAACTCGTTAATCTTAGCAAAAGAGGAAAGAGAGGTAATCAAACCAATGTTTGGACCTTCAGGTGTTTCAATCGGACAAACACGCCCGTAATGACTCGAGTGAACATCTCGAACTTCAAATCCAGCTCGTTCACGGTTTAAACCGCCGGGCCCTAAAGACGAAAGACGCCTTTTATGGGTTAATTCCGCGACAGGATTTGTTTGATCCATGAATTGAGAAAGTTGAGAACGCCCAAAGAAGTCCTTCAAAACTCCAGCAAGTCCTTTTGCCGAAACTAATTTACCTGGAGTCAAGGTATCTGAAGAGAAATCAAAAAGATTCATTCTCTCTTTAATGATTTTCTCCATCCGAGCCAGACCAATTCGGCACTGATTCTGGATCAACTCACCTACCGAGCGCACACGTCGGTTTCCAAGATGATCAATGTCATCTACATGAACATCTTCATTTCCTTCTTTCAGCTTAATCAAGTATTTCAGAGCGTCTACAAGATCTTCCTTCTTCAGGGTGACGACTTCAAGATCTTCATCAGTTGTTTCTCTTCCAATCTTTCTATTGAGCTTATAGCGACCTACACGACCAAGATTATAGCGTTTAGGATCAAAGAAAAGTCTCATAATCGTCGAACGAGCATTTGAAAGCGTCGCAGGTTCACCGGGACGAATTTTTCGGTAAAAATCTTTCAATGCAGACTCATATGAATCAGTAGGGTCTTTTGCAAGCATTTTGATGATAGGGCTTGTTTCATCTGCGTCTTCAGCAATCCGGATAGCTTTAATTCCTGCATCAAACATTCGCTTAAGCATCGCAGTTGTGAGTTTTTCAGATGCTTTACCAAAAATCACCCCTGTGTCTTCGTCAAGAATATCTTCAGCAAGAATCTTACCAACAAGCTTAGGGAAGTCCTTATCTGATTTGATCTTTACGCGATAGGTGTTAAAAAACTCTTCGATAATATCAGAATCAGAGGAATATCCTAAAGTACGGATAAAGGAAGTGGCAAGAACTTTCTTGCGTCTCTTTTTCCGATCAACATAGATATAGATAAGGTCATTAATATCGAAAGAAGCTTCAAGCCAACTTCCTCTATAAGGAATAATGCGGAAAGAATACAAAACATTTCCTTTCGCATGTTTAGCTTGTTCAAAAGAGACCCCGGGTGAGCGGTGAAGTTGGGAAACAATCACTCGTTCGGCGCCGTTAATAATAAACGTCCCTTGGTCAGTCATAACAGGGATTGTTCCCATGTAGACTTCTTCTTCTTTAATTCCAGTTTCATCGGTAAGTCGGAACTTCACTTTCAACGTGACATTGTAAGTAATTCCACGTCTAATACATTCTTCTGGAGAATATTTAGGGACACCCAAGTTATACAAAAGATATTCCAGAACAGTTTTCTCGTCATAAGACTTGATAGGGAAAATCTCTCTAAAGACTTCCTCTAGTCCCATGTTTTCACGTTCATGGGGCAGTTTATCTTCTTGGAAAAACTGACGGAAGGATTTAACCTGAATTTCAATTAAGTTTGGAAGATCGATAATTTCTTCTCGGCTTCTAAAACTCACCCTTTCTGGGGGTCTTTTTAGCATGCAAATGCCTCCGTGAAATGGTTGATTCTTTAACTCGCTTTTGAGTCTTTATACTTTAAACGTTATATGGATGTGCAAAAGCAGAAACCTCAAAATGAGGTTTCTGCTTGCAGCCTAATTGCCTAATTTAGCAGCTCTTAGACATCTTTAAGTGCAACCTTTGCACCTGCGTCAGTAAGCTTCTTCTTAATCTCTTCAGCTTCAGCCTTAGGAGCACTGTCCTTTATAGCCTTAGGAGCACTTTCTACGAGTTCCTTAGCTTCTTTCAAACCAAGTCCTGTAACTTCTCTAACAATCTTAATAACTGCGATCTTCTTGTCAGCAGGGAATTCTTCCAGCATGACTTGGAAGTCTGTTGCTTCATCCGCAGCAGCACTATCTCCAGCAGCAGGAGCAGCAGCCATCATAACAGGTCCACCTGCCGCAGCTTTAACATCCCACTTATCTTCGAGGGCTTTTTTAAGTTTAGAAAGATCTAGAACAGTAAGTTCGCTTAGCGTATCTACTAATTTTTCAATATTTGCTTCTTGTGTGGGCACGGTTATTTTCCCCTTTGCGTTATTGTTTTGATTCTTCGTTTTGAACCTTTTGGTCCATACAGCTAACGACACCTGACATGGTAGCTTCCATAGCGGAAACCACACCTGACATAGGCGCTTCAAGAACTCCTAGGAACTGAGCTCTCATTTCATCTTGACTTGGGAGCTTGGAGATCTCTTTAAGATCTTCAGGAGAGCACATCTTGCCTTCGAAAAGGCCGCCAAGTACATCAAGAAGCTTGTCGTTTTTATTCTTAAAGTCATAAACTGCTTTTGTCGTAGCAACAGTATCTTCTCCAGAGTAGACGACACCAATATGCCCTGAAAGCATCTCTTTGTTGATAGCAAGACCTGCCTCTTCTGCAGCCTTTAAAAATACTCGCTTTTTAACGACACAAAAAAGCCCTCCACTATCAACAACAGAGGTCCTGAAATCCGAAGTTGTATTCGGATCCATCCCCAAGTAGCTCGTGAGAACAAACGAGGTCGACCCACTCAGTTTTTCCTTTATCTCATCTAAGAGAAATTGCTTTTCTTTTCTCATATTTTCTATATTCCTAACTAAGAGAGAGTGAATTTAGTTCGATCTTCAACCCAGCACCCATCGTCGACGAAACAAAGAGGGAACGCATAAAGTTTCCCTTAGCGGTTGGAGGCTTCATTTTCGAAATAGCGCCAATCAGGGACTCAATATTTTCTATAAGTTGTTCCTTAGAAAACGAAAGTTTACCGACAAAATTGTTAACCACGCCGTTCTTGTCGACTTTAAACTCAATTTTACCTTTCTTTAAGTCCTCTACAGCTTTCTTAACATCAGTAGTCACTGTTCCAGCTTTAGGAGCAGGCATTAAACCACGAGGCCCCAAAACTTTCCCTAACTTTCCAACTTCGCGCATCATATCAGGAGTTGCAATGACAGCATCAAAATCTGTCCATCCACCCTTAATTTTGTCAATCAGTTCCTTATCTCCAGCCTCATCAGCCCCAGCATCCAAGGCTTCTTTAGCCTTATCACTTTTAGCCAAAACAACAACTCGGATTGTTTTACCAGTTCCATGCGGTAGAAAAACAGTACTTCTAACTTGTTGGTCGGACTTCTTAGGGTCAACTCCAAGACGAAGAGCAACTTCTATCGATTCATCAAACTTTGCAGTAGGAGATGTTTTAAGAACCTCGACGGCTTCGCCCAGTCCGTAACTTTTGTCCCTATCAACAAGCTTTTGAATTTCTTTGTATCGTTTACTTCTGTGTGCCATGTTAATTACCCTTCTATGATATCCACCCCCATGGATCTAGCGGTCCCCTCAACAATGCGGCCAGCAGCCTCATCGGATCGGACCCTTAAATCTGGGCGTTTTTTATCTACAATTTTTTTCACTTGTTCTTTCGTAAGTTTTCCTACTTTATCACGGTTGGGAACTCCCGATCCCTTATCAATCCCAATTTCCTTGAGGATCATTCTTGCAACAGGAGGTTGCTTTGTAATAAACGTGAAGCTTTTGTCAGAAAAGACAGAAATTTCAACAGGGAGGAGCTCTCCAGCCTTGTCTTGAGTCTTCGCATTAAATTCTTTGCAGAAGGCCATGATATTTAATCCCGCAGAACCAAGGGCTGGGCCAATCGGTGGTGCTGGACTTGCTTTTCCTGCTGGAATTTGTAGTTTGATCTTTTTTTCAAATTTCTTTGCCATTTCGCTTCCTTATTCAACTCCTACGTCTTCTGTAACTTCTTCTACTTGCCAAAACTCTAAGTCATCCACTCGAGTATCCCGGCCAAAGATCGAGACCATTGCACTTAATCTTCCCTTCTCATGGTTAACTTCTATGACTGTCCCGATGAAATTCACGAAAACACCGTCAATAATCTTTACATTTTCTCCCACTTGCAATTTATGCTTATAGGCCACTTCACCTTTACGAGATTGAAGGTCTTGAAGAATCTCTCCCACCTCTGATGTCGAAAGAGGAACGGGTTTTCCTCCACCGAGAAAGTCAATAACACCATTCGTCTCTTTAACGTACATCCAAGAGTCGTCAGTGAGAATCATTTTAACCAGAGCGTATCCAGGCCAAAGGCGTTTTTCGCTAATCTTTTGCTCACCACGCTTCACCTCAGCTACATTTTCGGTCGGAACAACAATTTCCTGAACAACATCGGTCATCCCTGCCGCTAAGCGGCTTTCCTCAAGGTTCTTCTTTACCTTTTTCTCTTGTCCTGACATGACTTGGATGACAAACCACTGACCTTCCATATCTAATTTAAGCTCCTATTAATCGCACTAGGTTGCCTATTCCGTTCAGAACGAGGCGAATCAATAAATCAACCAAATAGATTCCGAGCCCTAGAAAAAAAATGGCCCCTATAACAATCTTCCCACACGTTCGAAGCTCGTCTTTAGTCGTCCAAGAGACTCTTTTCATTTCCTCTTTCATGTCATGGAGGAAGTTCGTCTTCTTGGCCTTCTTCTTCTTTGCCACGCTTAGTTCTGCTATTTTCTGTGAGACCGACATATCTGGCTTTTTTTTCATTGATCTTAATCTATTTTCTATCCGAGTGCGGAGGGATTCGAACCCCCGACCGTCGACTTTGGAGATCGATGCTCTACCAACTGAGCTACACACCCAAATAACTCTTCCTTAACAAAGAGTCTTAAAGGAGCTCATTAGAGCTCCCATATAAATCCACCTTTCGGCTACTGAATAATTTTTGAAACCGTTCCAGCTCCGATAGTTCGGCCACCTTCACGAATCGCAAATCTCATTCCTTCTTCCATTGCAACAGGGCTAATTAACTCACCAGTTATTTCTACGTTGTCACCAGGCATGACCATTTCAGTACCCTCAGGTAGAGTAACTGTTCCGGTTACATCAGTGGTACGAATGTAAAACTGAGGTCGATATCCAGTAAAGAATGGCTTGTGTCGTCCACCCTCTTCTTTTTTAAGGATATAGACGGTTCCCTGAAACTTAATGTGAGGTGTACAAGTTCCGGGGGCTGCAAGCACCATTCCACGCTCAATATCATTCTTGTCTACTCCACGAAGAAGAACTCCAACATTCTCCCCAGCGCGAGCTTCATCAAGAAGCTTATTAAACATTTCTAGACCTGTAGCAACACTCTCACGAGTGTCACGAAGACCAACGATTTGAATTTTATCGTTAATCTTAATAATCCCTTTCTCTACACGTCCAGTAGCAACAGTTCCTCGCCCAGAAATCGAGAAAACATCCTCAACTGGCATTAGGAACGGCTTGTCAACTTCACGCTCAGGAGTTGGGATTTTTTCATCAACAGCTTTCATTAGGTCATCAATCTTAGCTTCCCACTCAGCTTCCGCTTCAAGAGCCTTTAGAGCAGAACCTCGAATGATAGGGCAATCTTTATAACCCTGTGCCTCAAGCATCTCAGAGATTTCCATCTCGACGAGATCAACGAGTTCCTCGTCACCCGCACCAATTTGGTCCATTTTGTTGAGAAATACAACGATAGAAGGGACCCCTACTTGACGAGCAAGAAGAACGTGCTCTTTCGTTTGA
The DNA here is from genome assembly GCF_963457595.1 of Candidatus Neptunochlamydia sp. REUL1. GTDB lineage: Bacteria > Chlamydiota > Chlamydiia > Chlamydiales > Simkaniaceae > Neptunichlamydia. The sequence goes on along the minus strand of NZ_OY735137.1, from coordinate 1,641,112 downwards.
GGCATCGGCCCATCAGTTGCACCTACGACAAGAATAGCTCCATCCATTTGAGCAGCACCTGTAACCATGTTCTTGACATAGTCAGCGTGCCCCGGACAGTCTACGTGTGCATAGTGTCTATTTTCTGTTTCGTATTCAACGTGACTTGAATTAATAGTAATCCCACGTGCTTTTTCCTCAGGGCTATTATCAATTGAGGCGTAATCACGAAATTTTGCACCACCCTTCTTAGCAAGATAGTTTGTAATTGCTGCGGTTAGTGTTGTCTTCCCGTGATCGACGTGCCCAATAGTCCCAATATTAACATGGGGCTTATTCCTTTGAAATGTTTCCTTAGCCATTGTAGTTATCCTCCGCTTAGGGTCGAGTCAGTTTCTATATGCTTTTTTGATGCCCAGAATAGGAATTGAACCTACGACCTTTTGCTTACCATGCAAATGCTCTACCCCTGAGCTATCTGGGCGCTTTCAACGTAAAGGTTAGTGCCCTTTCACTCCACCTTTACCCTTCAATAAAAGAGATGTGGAACGGCGCACACGCTTACAGTTCTCAAGCGAATGCACTAAAGCTTAGCTATCGAGTAAAAAAAAAGCAACACCAATTATATAAGAAGGTGAACTTTCTGCCAACCTCTCTACCAAACACAGAAAAATTTTCATAAAAAATGGTACCATAAAAACAGCCGCCTCAAGTCACTTTATGTTGTTTTTGATTACCTTGAGAGCGAAAATGGTGGAGTAGAAAAGAATCTGAAAAATGGAAGGGGTCTGAAAATTTAATATTACCCCTGGTTCTGCACAGGGGTATGAAAAGATCTTCTAATGTAGTCGAAAAAAGAGGAAATGATGGTTAAATTATCTTTGACGATAAATAATTCTTGCTTTCGAAAGGTCGTAAGGTGACATTTCCACCTTGACTGTATCCCCTACAAAAACTCGGATATTTCGCATTCTCATTTTTCCGCAAAGGTGGGCTAGGACGGTCATTCCATTTTCTAGGCTAACTCTAAATGTCATATTAGGGAGGAGTTCTTCAACCTTCCCTTCAATCTTAATCGTATCTTCTTTGGGCATATCTTCTCTTATTCAATATCAGTAAAAAATTGTCAACACATCCCGACAAGGAGCGGGAACAGACAGATTCTAATAGAGACGGTAATTATTCCAAAGTAAAAAATTTGTTGTTTATATTAAAAATTTTATTATTATATATAATAATATATTAATTATTTAATTATATTATTTTGAGTAATTTTATGTTATAATATACATATTAAATAGCAGAAAGCTAATAAGGGTTGCATGGAACCGCTAACAGTAACAAATACCCATAGGCCTGAGGCAAGCTCATTCCAGGTGAATACGCCTCAAAATCGATATGAATCTTTAGACCCTTCTGAATTAGCCAGTTCAGAGCGATCTAACGCCAAAAATTACAAGATTAAAA